>JBGQGW010000047.1:0-17938 GCA_041497605.1 Terriglobia bacterium
CACCAGCCACGCGCCGATCAATCCCATGTCGTGATACAGCGGCAGCCAGCTCACCGCTACGTCATCCGGCTTTATCCCGATTCCTTCACCGATCGAACGGATGTTGGCCAGCAGATTCGCGTGCGTCAACATCACTCCCTTGGGATCGCCTGTCGAGCCCGATGTGTATTGAAGCAGCGCCAGATCTTGGCTGCGAGCCTGATGCCAATTGGCTTCCAGCGCGCGCCCCGGCGCTCCGGGCACGCTCGCGGAAGGAGAGACTCCAGGATCTTCAACCAATCGGGCGGCGGTCACCACCTCGCGCAAGGTGGGAACCTTCGGCTGCAACAGCCGCGCCACCCCGGCCGCCTGCTGAAACGTCACTAGCATTTTCGCCTCTGCGTTTCGCAAGATGCCGGATTGCCGCGCCGCATACTCCTCGATTCGATCGGCGCGAAACGGCGGATAAATCGGAACGGGTATCGCGCCGGCCAGCAGAATCCCGAAAAACATGGGAAAAAATTCAGGGCACGTAGGCAGCATGATGGCCACGGTATTTCCCGGTTGGATTCCGCGGAGCAGCAGCGAACCGGCCACCGCGTTCGCTCGTTCCAGAAGCTCTGCGTAGGTGATCGGCTGCGTCTTGCCGTCTTCTTCCTTGAAATAAATGTGGGCCTGCTCGGGAGTGGCAAAGGCGCGCAGCCGCAATACTTCATTGAGACTTTGCGCGGCGGCAAGGTCCGGCGCCAGATCACGCGGCGCCAAAGTTGTTGCAGTCCCTGCAAGGCCCGGGTGATAGCGAGCCTCGGGGGATGCGCCATCCATTTCCCCGGTTCCCGCTCCCTCGCCGAGTACCGCATGGAGCAGATCCTCGACGGTGTCGGCTTCCGCCACCGCTTTATCAGGCAGTTGAACATGGAAGGCATCGCCCAGGCGCAGCATCAGTTCGACGCGCTCGAGGCTCCCGAGTCCTAGCCCCCGCTCCAGGTGAGCGCTAAGGCCGCGCAGATCGAGATCGCGGATCGCACTTTCGCTACTCAGCTCCCCCAGGAGTTGGCGCACGATACCGAGAACGCGTTCCGGGGCGGTTGCTCGATCGGCTTGTGTGCTGGGGCTGGCCACGGTAATTCCTGCGGCGCGCTTGGCTGTCTTCCCTTATGTGCGCGATGAATGAAGATGTTTCTCATCGCTGAGGCTACCACCCGCCTCGCCCCAGTTCAACATTGGAACGCAGAACGCGTGCCATGCGTCATTAAAAATCGGGTAGGCCTGCTTCTTCCTGGTTTTTATGATGCGCTGCGTTCCGTTGCAATTCGACGGTTGGGGGACTAGCATCAGCCCGCGTTGGTTAGTTGCATCTTTATTTTATTTCTTGCGAGGGGTTCGATGACGAACGGAATTGTGCGGTTGAGAATTGCTATTGCGATAGTCCTGCTCTTGCTGGCGGCGCAACTCGCGCCCGGAGCTTTTTCGCAAGACAAAAAACGCGCTGCTGAAAAACAGCCGGAAGCAAAAACAATGGAATCGCCGGCGTCGGCCGCGACTTCTGCCCCCGCGCCGCCTCCCACAATCGAATCCGCGCTGTCCGGTTTGAAACTTCGCGACATCGGCCCCGCCATCATGGGCGGCCGCATCGACGATTTCGCCGTGGTTGAAAACAATCCCGACACGTTTTTCGTCGGCGCCGCCTCGGGCGGCGTCTGGAAAACCGTCAATGGCGGCGTCACTTTCACCCCGGTGTTCGACAACGAGCCGGTATCTTCCATCGGAGATCTCGCCGTCGCGCCATCCGATCCCTCGATTGTCTGGGTCGGCAGCGGCGAGCCGAACAATCGCCAAAGCTCGTCCTGGGGCAACGGTGTTTACAAATCCACCGACGGAGGCAAGACCTGGAATCATCTGGGACTCGACGCCACTCATCACATCGGCCGCATCGTCATTCATCCCGCGAATCCCGACGTAGTTTACGTCGCCGCCCTCGGTAGTTTGTGGGGACCGAATCCCGAGCGCGGCGTTTACAAAACCGCCGATGGCGGCAAAACATGGAACCGCGTTCTTACTATCAATGATGACACCGGCGTGGTGGACATCGCCATGGACCCGCAGAGTCCCGACACTCTTTATGCCGCTGCCTATCAGCGCCGCCGCGCGCCATTCGGATACAACGGCGGCGGTCCCGGCAGCGGAATTTACAAGACCACCGACGGCGGCGCCACCTGGAAAAAATTGACCAAAGATTTGCCGGAGGGCGACACCGGCCGCATCGGCCTCACCGTGTACCGCAAAAATCCCAACATCGTTTATGCCCTGATCGAAAATCCCAAGGGCGGCACATTCCGCAGCGAAGACAAGGGCGAAACCTGGAGAAAAATGAGCGACGTCAATCCCCGCCCTTCTTATTACAGCCAGATCATCGTCGATCCCAATAACGATCTGCGCATCTGGGCCCTGGGCGCCAACATTTACTATTCCGCAGACGGCGGCAAAACCTACAGCCAGAATTTCGTCACCAACAAGATCCACGGCGATTTCCATGCCCTGTGGATCGATCCCGCCGATTCCAATCACATCCTCGCCGGCTGTGACGGGGGTATCCAGATCAGCCGCGACGGCGGCCGCAACTGGGTTTTCGATAATTCCATCGCCATCGGCCAGTTCTACGAAGTCAGCTACGACATGCAGCAGCCTTATACCGTTTGCGGCGGCTTGCAGGACAACGCCGCCTGGTGCGGGCCCAGCCGCACGCCTTTCAACGAAGGAATCACCAATGACGATTGGGCCCGCGTGGTCGGCGGCGACGGTTTTTACGCCATGCGCGATCCCTCCGATCCCAACATCGTTTACGCCGAATCGCAGGATGGAAATCTTTCCCGCCGCTATCTAGCCACCAATGAGGCTAGTCCAATCAAACCACGGTTCAAGGAAGGCGAGCCCCCCTATCGCTTCAATTGGAATACGCCGCTCGTCATTTCCTCGCACGATCCCAAGACGCTTTATTACGGCGGAAATTTTCTCTTCAAGTCCACCGACCGTGGCGACACTTGGACCAAACTCGGCGGCGATCTCACCACCGGAGTCGATCGCAATTCGCTCGAAATCTTCGGCAAGAAGCCCGGCAAAGACACGCTTTCGCGCAACGACGGCGTCGTATGGTATCCCACCATCACCACGGTCAGCGAATCGCCGGTCAGCGCATCCGTGCTCTGGGTGGGCACCGATGACGGAAATTTGCAGGTCACACGCGATGGCGGCCAAAGCTGGAAAAACGTTGCCGATCGCGTCCCGGGCGTACCCAAGGGAACCTACGTCAGCCGCGTCATCGCCTCAAAATATGCCGAGGGCAACGCTTACGTCACCTTTGACGGCCATCGCGGCAATGATTTCCATGTCTACGTTTTCATGACCGTGAATTACGGCGACACTTGGAAGGCAATCTCGAGTGGGTTGCCGGAGAACTCCGGTACCCTGCACGTTATTCGCGAGCATCCGCAGGATCAGAACGTCTTATTCGCCGGCGCGGAATTCGGCGCGTTCTTCTCGCTCGATCGCGGCGCGAACTGGCGCCGGCTTAAAATGAATTTCCCCACCGTGCCGGTAGACGATATTCAAATCCAGCCCCGCGAAAACGATCTCATTCTCGCCACTCACGGCCGTTCCATCTGGATCTTGGACGACCTCGTTCCGCTTCTCCAGCTCAACGACCAGGTTCTTCCTCACGATTTGCACCTTTTCCCCATTCGTCCGGCCATCGCCTGGCGCATGTATTCCAACAAGTGGTACGCGGGCAACCAACATTTCGTCGGCCCCAATCCGCCCGACGGCGCGTTGATCGCCTACTACCTGAAATCCAAGCTGGCCGAAAAAGAAAAAGTAAAAATCACCATCCTCGATAAAGACGGCAAAACCATCCGCGAGATGGACGGCGAAAAAAACGCCGGAATCAATCGCGTGAATTGGGATCTCCGCTACAGCTCTCCGGTTGAGATGACCGCCGAGCAGCGCGAAGCCCTGGCGCAGGGATTTTTCAGCGGCGGAGGACGCGGCCCGCGAGTCGAGCCCGGCGAATACACCGTAAAAGTCACCCTCGGCAAAACCGAGATGACGCAATCCGTAAAGATCGAAGAAGACCCGCGCATCCAAATCGCCGAAAATGATCGCGCCACGCGCCATCAGGCCATCATGCAGCTCTATGAAATGTCCAAGACGGCCGAAGAAGGCCGCAAGACGGTCCTGGGATTCGATGCCGCGCTCAAAGCCGCCCGCGAATCCTGGAAGAAGCCCGGCGCTCCAAAAATTCCCGACGAGATCCAGAAGCAGGCCGAAGCGGCAGCCAAGAAGTTGGAAGTCCTACACGATAAGTTCGTTCCACCGGTAAGGCCGGAAGGTTTCGCCGGCGCTCCGCTGAACTACGAGCCGCCTCCCCTGCCTAATCGCATCGGCCAGCTCATGTTCCAGATCGAAGGCTATACTGCGGCCCCCTCGCCGCCGGAGATGGAAGAACTCACCGTTCTCTCCAAGATGCTCTCGGACACGATGGCGGACGTCAAGAAGCTCACGGAGGAAGATATCGCCAATCTTAATAAGGCTCTCAACGAATCCGGCGTCCCGCGCATCACGGCTATCGAGGTGCCGCCGCCCGCCCGAGGCCGCTAGCGCAGTAGGAAAAGCGCGGGGTTTACCAGTACTTCGGTACCGAAATAAATGAACCCCTTGCTCTATCGACCGAAAACAGTCCTTGCGGCACTATCACATCTGTTCAGGGATCAGGGCAGCACCCAGATAACGATCCGGCGAGCGTCAAACTTGACGGACGCTGAGTGCGCCGATCTGGTTCCTGACTGTGTCTGCACCTCCATCACCCCCAATGCCCACGAGCGGCCGGCACCCCCACCGGCCGCTCAACCTTTTTTAGGCCACTCCACTCTCGCACCAAGTCTTTGATCCAATTCGTTTGTGTATGCCATGTCCTGATGGCCGCCGGTCTCGATTGCTGTCATCCCCGGACCAGGCATCACCGGGCCCAGGGCTCTGCTTTCTTGCAGAAAAACAAAAGGCTCGCCCCGAATTTCGGGACGAGCCTTTTGAATTTGGGGTGGCTGCGAGGACGAAATCGGCCCTGCCCTGCAGGGCGCGATCGGCAGCTACCAAAGTTCAATTCTTCAACTGATCCTAATACTTCTACTCAGCACGCGCGCCAACAAGCCCTCCGGCCTCTACCGCGGCCGTAGTGGCCTGTAAGTGGTCAACGGGCGCGGCCGCATCCGGAAGCGCGGCCCCAGCGGTGGCGGCACATTCTGCAGAGGCTGCCCGCAGTTACTGCATTGATCCTGCGTGTTGCTCTGCACTCGAAGCCAGTGCCCCCGCGCAAGGCATTCCGGATTTAAACACTGCACCGTCCAACCCGGAAGATACTGCATCTTTTCCCCCTGAAACCCTGGCTCGACGTTGCTTGAGCCCGACCGGCGGCAAAGCCGGAAAAGTTGGCGGGATTGTGCGCGTACTATGATTGTGTGTCAAGAGGGAATCCACACAATTACTAGGGGCCAGGTTCCAAACCGGGAAATAGTGCCAGAACGGCTTTCCCATTGCTGCATTCAGCGAGCTCTCGACCGAAGAAAGTTTCGGAGAGAAACTGCGGCTATGATGCCGGAGGAGGCGGGGGTCCTGAATCTGCTGGAGGTGGTGGTCCCGAATCGGGGGCTGGCGGCTCCGGCTCCACGGGAGGCGCGGGTGCTGGAGCGGGCGCCGGTGATTCCGCTGGCGGCGCCGGCGGAGCGGCTGCAGGCTGCTCGGCGTTTGGTGCAGCCTTCAAACTATCCAGGTGGTTCTGTAGTTCATCGATTTTTGCCTGTGCTGCGGCCACATCCTGGCGTTTTGCTTCCACCTGCGCGGCTTCGTTATCCAGTTTTGCCTTGCCTTCCCGATCGGAGGCAAAATCAGGTTTTCCGTAAAACTGCTGCTGGTCGAGTTGAAGCTGGCGGCTCAGAAAATCCAGGTCGCTCTGAAGATTTTGCAGGCTTGCTTTTGCCTCGAGCAAAGCGGCTTGCGTGTCGGCGATTTCTTTAATCTGATCCGCTCCCTTAGCCGCGGCAGGGGTATTTTCCACGCCCGCTTCGCCCTTCTCCGGGGCCGGTGGCGGTGGAGGTGTGCCCACCACGCTCACCGCATTCGGAGTGGTAGGGATATTGTCGTTGTCCCAAATATGAGCAGGCTTCGGCGCTTCTTTTTTCTTTTCGCGCAATCGCCGCGCGATTTCTCCAAGAGAAGGTTGCTGCTGTCCAGGCTGCTGCCCAGCCGCGCCGGTCATCCCGGGGAGCATCAGAGTGCCGGCCAGTAGCGCCATTCCTGTCCGCAAAGTCTTCATGGCGGTTCCCCTCCAAGAGAGACCCCTCTTACCCAGTATGGTATGCGCGTTCGACCCTCTCGGCAACCCCGGCAATTCGCCCCGTTCGAAAATCCAATGCTGTCCGTCCGGACAGGCTGGCAAGCAGTCCTAGGAGGAAATTTGGACTTAGTCGATATGAACGTTGTCACTCGAAACTCCGAACAAGTGCTTACCCGAGCGAGTCCGGGAACTAATGCGCCCATCACGGAGTCTGATTAGATATGCCGATTAGTGACAAGTTGCGGCGGAGATTTAAGTGCACTTTTCTCACCCTGCTCACAGCAGCAGCCGTTCTCGCGGTTCTCGCTTGGGGCGAACAAAAACGCACCGCCGGTGAAGATTACGCTGTGTATTCGGCTTACCTTTCCGAGGGACTGTTGAACGATGCTCACGACTGGTCAGTGAGTGGGCCAATCCAGGTGGTGGTCGAAGATACAACGAAAGTACGAGGAAATTTGAGATTGCGGGTGCTGTATCTGCTGGATGGACGCATACAGTTCGACAAGCTACGCACATCGACGCGCGCCAGTTTCTTCGTCCGCAACTTGCTTCGAACCCAACTATTGCCCAAGTTTGTGTTGCCGAGCTGCGCCACAGTGGTCCTCGCTTCACAATCTGACACTCAATCTATGTTGTACGGTTCACCCGAGTTTAATAAGAAATTTCCGCACAACATGGGATTCATCACACTCTCAGGTGTCGGATTCAACTCCGCTCGCACTCAGGCAGTGTTTTATATCGACCACTTTTGCGGGCTGTGCGGCGGAGGACGTTATGTACTGATGGAAAAGGTAGAGGGCTCGTGGCATGTTCAGGACGAGCACTATACCTGGATTTCGTAAATCACTAAGGAATGCACGGAAGTGCGCTTATCGGAAGCTGGCCCGACTTTGGATTTTACGTCTGCAGTTGGCGCCGCCGCGCAATGGTGGCCAGAACCATCAGTGCAAGCGTGACGAGCAAGAAGATTCGCGGCATCGCCATCTCGATGGTCTTCGGCGAGACGGCCATAAAATCCAGTTGCGGCGTTGGCTGCATCGGTCCCACATACCACAGCACTGTGTAAAGAATTTCGAATAGCTTGCTGCTTCCGCTCCATGCGCCGCAGGCTAGCGCCATGGTGGGAATAAACAATGCCCCCACGAGCCATCCCATCACCGCTCGCCCCTCGCCAGCAATCAGCAGACGAATCGCCGTGCCTCCGCCGGCCACCATTGCCACCATCACTCCCGCCAGCCATAGCGCCGGAAGTTGCCGGCGGATCGAATGGGCGGCGGAAAACACCAGTTGATTGGTCTGACAGCGCTTCTCCCGCGTGCCCATTGCGGACCAGATCAAAATGGGCCAGATCCATGCGAATGCCAGCAACTTCCCGCGGCTCACCGCGAGCGGGGTCGCTAGGCTGGCAACAAGAAGTCCCAGCGCAACTACATACCACCACCACTTCTGCCCCTTCAGCATTAATCGCAATTCCGCCGCCACCATTTGGACCAAGCCGGCCTTCCCCTGCGCGTCGCTTGGCAGCGTCGACAAATGGGCCACCGCCACCGCCGCGCCGCGATTCTCGCGCGCCTCGGGAACAGCCGCCGGTTCCGCCTCGCGAACATCCTTTTTGTTCCGCCGGCCTTTCGCCGGGTCAAAGCGATTGAAAAACACGGCAGCCAGAAGAGCCAGCCCCACCGCCGCAAGCACCCAAATCACTCGGCTCAATAGAAATGTTTCTGACCACTGCACTCCTTCCCAGCGGAATGCATGAGAAATCGGCGGAAGCGTGGATCCTCCGATGTTAAACGACATTCCAAAATCACGTTTGTAATCGGAGGTTTGCTCTCGGGCCACCATCGCGGCGCTATCCCACACTGCCTGAAATCCCCACATATCGAAGCCAGGGCTGTGCTGGCTGATCGAGATGCCGGGCAGTACCGACCAAAAAAAGAAATAGAAGACGTTGCCGAAGCCGCCGCGAAGCCCCGGAATCGTTTCAAACAGAACAGCCAGCGCTGCCACGAATGCCATCGCCGGCAACGCCAGGACTACAAACGGAGAAAGTAACGCCCACAGATGGATATGCCGGTCTTCTCCGCGCACCAGTTGCGTCACGATTCCGGCAGGCACCAGCAAGGCAACCATGGAAGCGAGAACCAGAAAATTGCTGAGCGCTTTTCCAAGGCAATAGAGCGTATTCGAAAGCGGCGTCGCTGCCAGAATCTGTCCCACGCCGGACTCGCGATCGCGCTCGATCGTGTTCTTCACGATGTAGAATCCCACCAGCGTTAGGAACGAAGTGCAAACCAGCGCCATCAGCGATCCGGTCCATGCGGAATTGAAAATCCCGCGATACTCTCCCAGTTTCAGCACCATCCGGCCCACCCCTGCCAGGTAGCCCAGATACAGTGTGAAGCCCAGCGTCAGAAGAAAGCTGTAGCGGCGCACGCGTTCCAGAAAATCGGCTCGCGCAATATGGAAGAGGGCGCGGAAATGTCTCATGCGGCCGCTTCGGAGCGCTGCTGCGAGAGGCAGTGAAGATAAGCATCTTCGAGCGATGGCACGGCCGGCACGGCTTCCCCGGCTGGCGGAACATCCGCCACGATTCGCAGGTGCACGCCATCGCTGCGCCGCGCGCTCGCGCTGATGGGGAATTGTTGCTTGATCCTCGGCAGTTCGGCGCTCGGCACGGTCCAGTCCCACACCTTGCCTTCCACCGAGCGCAACAGATCCTCCGGCGCGGCATGGGCCAGCAATCGCCCGTGAGAAAGAATCGCGATGTCGGTGGCCACGGCTTCGATGTCGGAAACGATGTGCGTCGAAAGAATCACAATGCGCTCGCCGGAAAGCTCCGAAAGCAAATTTCGGAACCGCACCCGTTCTTCCGGATCAAGCCCGGCCGTCGGCTCGTCCACGATCAGCAGCTTCGGATCGTTCAGCAGCGCTTGAGCGATTCCGATGCGTTGTTTCATCCCTCCCGAATATCCGCCCAGCGGCCGCTTCCGCACTTCCGCCAGGTTGACCACTTCCAGCAGCTCGTCGATGCGCCGGCGCGCTGCGCTGCTGCTCAGACCTTTCACTGCCGCGAGATATTCCAGAAATTCCACCGCGTTCAGGTGAGGATACACGCCGAAATCCTGCGGCAAATATCCGAGCACCGAGCGCAGCGAATCGGGGTCGCGCAGAATGTCATGCCCCTCCCACGTAATTTGCCCGCGCGTGGGTTTTGTGACGGTCGCCAGAATCCGCATGAGCGTGGATTTCCCCGCTCCATTCGGCCCCAGCAGCCCCAGCACGCCCGCGCCCAGCTCCAGATTGAAATCCGCAAGCGCCCACACTTTCCCTTGATATAGCTTGCCCACCTGGTTCAGAGACAATTTCACAGTGGCCGCCCCCTCGCCCTGCAGTTGTCAACGAATGCGAACTGTACTTCAGATAACGCAGCTTCGCCCCCAAAAGTTTCTCCCTTGCCAACTGCTCCCCCTTCACATCCGCCTGCGCTTCCCGTGCCAAATCATTCAGGAGATAGCTTTTTTTAACTTTCTCTTTACTTACTTTTGTAGTTGCTATGCGGCGGTTCTTTCCTTAGAGTAGCCCGCAGCGGAGCTGCCCATGCCTGCCCCTCTTTCAGCGGTCGATGCTGTCTCGCCAGCTTTTTCCGCAACCAGGCGCGTGCTCTTTCAGCCATTTCGTTTCGCCACCTGGTCGCGACTCGCCTGGATCGCGCTGCTCACCGGGGAGTTTGTCGGCGGCGGCTTTAGTGGCGGCTCGAATTTCAACATGCCTTCCACGGCCAACAGGCGCCGGTGGGATTTTATTTTCACCCTCACGCCGCCGTTTAAGCAGGGGATCGAGAAATTTCTCCCCTGGATTTTGTTTTTCGCGGGCGTGGGCTTGTTGCTTGGACTCTTTTGGATTTATGCATCCAGCGTCGGGCGCTTCATTCTTTTGGATGCGGTGCTTCGTGGCCGGTACCGGTTTCGCGAAGGCTGGAAGCGCTGGCAGCAGCCCGGGCTGCGCTACTTTTTCTGGCAACTGGGCTTTACGTTCGCAATGCTTCTGGTTTTGCTGCTGGTGATTGGCCTGCCGGTATTTCTGGCGTGGCGCGCGGGCTTGCTCCTCCGTCCCGGTTCGCATGTTGGAATTCTGGTGGCAGGCGGCATCGTGTTGGTTCTGGCGGCCATGTGCATAATCTTGTTCAGCGCGGTGATCGCTCTGGTGGCCAAGGATTTTCTGGTGCCGGTGATGGCATTTGAAAATTGCACCGTCACCGATGGCTGGAAGCGGCTGTGGCCGATGATGGCCGCGGAAAAGTGGGCCTATGCCGGCTATGTGTTGATGAAAATTGTGCTGGCGATCGGCAGCGCAATCTTTTTCAGCATCGTCGATTTTTTGATGATTCTATTTTTGTTGATTCCCTTCGGAATTCTCGGCGCAGCCGCCTATTTTTTCGCCAAAAGCGCGGGGCTTTCTTGGAATCCGGCAACGATCGGTGCGGTGGTGATCCTGGGTCTGGCTGCCCTGGCCGCAATTTTCTGGGTAATCGCTTTTGTATACTCGCCCGGGCTTGTCTTTTTTCAGTCTTACACTCTGCAATTCTTCGGCACGCGTTATGCGCCCCTGGGTTCGGAAATGTTTCCTCCCCCTCCCGCTCCGCCGCCGCTCGCGCCGCCCGAGCCGTTCGCTCCCGCGGGTTGAGCTTGCGGGCGTTCAAAACGCAATTTATTTCCGGGTAGTTTGCTTCGCTGGAATTGATTTCAGGTAGATGATCGCGATGCGCCCATCCGAGTGGAACGATCCTCCGGTGGCAGTCTTGGCGTCGCGCACGGGATTTGCGGGCGACGCATATTGGATATCATTCACCACGTCGGCGTCCTTCAATCCGTCGGCAATGTACTCTCGTTCTTTATCCACGTTGGGATCGATAGTATGCGTCAACTGGCCGGAGGTTTCTCTTTCCATACCGATGTCGTGAGTGCCCGCGCCGATCCAGACGGTCTGCCCATCCGGCGTCAGCCAGGGAGCTTCCCAAAGCCGGCAGTGGTTTCGCTCGGACACAACTTGGATGGGCATGCCTTCGGCCCAGCCGTAATCCTGCGGCCGGCCGAACAGATAGAGCTGGCTCATCGGCATGGCACTGTAAGCGCGATGCGCGATGGTTTCTTCCAGCACGTGTTGCAGCGCATCCTGGGCCGTCTTGTCCACCAGAATCCATCCAGCCGCTTCGAATGCGGCTTTCATCTGATCCCGGGAGCCGATCACCACAAAGTTGACCATGTCTCCCGGCGTGCCGGACTTGGAGGTCACGCGGCGTGGCAGACGTTCGACCATTCGGTCGATAGTGAGTTTTTCTTTTGGCTTTTGTGTCTCGCTAGGCGCTGGCGAATTGGCGGACGGCTCCTGCTGCGCCTGGATGGAAGACGCCAGGAGCAGAAGTAAGACGGTCAGGAAAACCGCGTGGTGAATGTTTCGCATGGCTGCGTAGATAGTATAGACGTTCGCTCGCTCGGAATCGTTGCCCGCACCGTTGTCGCCCTCGGCGCGAGCGTCGGCACTTGCGGTTCCCGCAAAAAAAGATAATACTCCCGCCCAGAATCTTGGGCCTTGGCGCATCACGATCCTGGTGAATCCGAAGAAGGAGTACACATGAAACGGCTACACTTGTCTTTGGTGGTTTTCAGTCTGCTCCTGTTCATTCCTCTCTCCATGCCGGTGAAGCTGGCTGCGCTTCCGCAAGCGAGCAGTGCGCCTGGCGCTGCGGCGCAATCGCCCGCCGGCCAGCAGCAGCCCCCGCCGTCATCTTCTTCGTCCCAGCAGGCGGAAAAGCCGCCTCAGGTGCAGAGTTACACGCTGACGCCCGAAAAGTATGAGAAGGCGGTGGCCTATTCACGCGCGCACTATCGCTTGTACTTCATTCAATTTGTTTATGGCTTGATTGTGCTGCTGTTGGTATTGCGCTGGAAACTTGCTCCCAAGTTCCGCGATTGGGCGGAGAAGGTTTCATCCCGGCGATTCCTTCAAGTGTTGGTCTTCGCTCCGGTCTTCTTATTGACAATCGATGTCCTCGGTCTTCCCACGGATATCTACAGTCATTGGCTCTCCTTGAAATATGACATCTCCGTGCAAAGCTGGCCATCGTGGTTCTGGGATTGGACGAAGGGTGAGTTGATCAGCTTTGTCATCGGCAGCTTTTTGATCTGGATTTTGTACGGCGTCATCCGGCGCAGCGCGCGGCGCTGGTGGTTTTATTTTTGGATGGCCACGCTGCCGATTGTGGTTTTTCTGATCTTCATTGCGCCGCTCGTCATCGATCCTCTCTTCAATAAATTTGAACCGCTCGAGAAAACGCAATCGCAGCTTGTCCAGGCGCTCGAGCAAGTGGTGCACCGCGCCGGAATGAATATCCCCCCGGAGCGGATGTTTCTGATGAAGGCCAGCGAAAAAACCAAGGCGTTGAATGCCTACGTCACCGGATTCGGATCGTCGAAGCGGGTGGTGGTGTGGGACACCACGATCGCCAAAATGACCACGCCGGAAACCGTGTTCGTGTTCGGCCACGAGATGGGCCATTACGTCCTGGGTCACATTTACAAAGGAATCGCGTTCGCGGCCGTCGTGCTTTTCATTCTTTTTTATTTGTCGTACCGGGGAATCGGAAAATTGCTCGCGCGTTATGGCCCGGGTTGGGGAATTCGCGATATCAACGATTGGGCCTCGCTCCCGGCGTTGTTGTTGCTGCTCTCCATTGTCGGTTTCTTTGTCGCGCCGATCGGAAACACCTTCAGCCGCCACGTCGAACATGAGGCCGACATTTACGGCCTAGAAGTGACGCACGGGCTCACTCCGGATGCAAGCCAGGTGGCGGCACACGCTTTCCAGATTCTCGGCGAAGTCGATCTCGGTGATCCCGATCCGAGCGAATTCATCAAGGTCTGGCTGTATAACCATCCGCCGGTTGCCGAGCGAGTCCGGTTCGCGCTGGACTATGACCCCTGGTCGAAAGGTGAGTCGCCGCAATTCGTGAAGTAGGAACGGAAACTGCCTGGCTAGTTTTGCGAATGCACGGTCATGTGCATGCCGTTTTTCACCCGCAAGGTGACCAGTGGTTCCGGCACCACGCGATGACCGGGCACGAGAAGAAAGCGATAACGCTGCGCGATCGTGGCTACCAGCAAAGCAGCTTCCATCTGCGCGAAACCTTGCCCGATGCAGCGGCGCGGGCCGCCTCCAAATGGAAAATAGGCGTAGGGCGGCAAACGATCGGCCAGGCCGTCCAGCCAGCGCTCCGGAAGAAATGTGAGCGGTTTCTCGAAATATTTTCCGCTGCGGTGCATCACCCATTGCGACATCAAAACCGTGGTGCCGGCGTGAAAAGTGTAACCGGCGATGTCGAACGGCTCGACCGATGTGCGCGTGATAATGTACGCGGGCGGATAAAGCCGCATCGATTCGCGAATCACGGCATCTAGATAAGGGAGACGGTCCAGATCTTCGGCCGTGGGCGTGCGTCCGCCCAGCACCCGGCGCAATTCTTCCTGCAGGCACAGTTCGGTCCGCGCGTTTTCGGCCAGCAGAAACCAGGTCCAGGAAAGAGCCAGTGCCGTGGTTTCATGCCCGGCCAGAAAGATCGTCATGATCTCGTCGCGCAGTTGCTTGGGGCTCATCTTGCTGCCGTCCTCGTCGAGCGCGTGGAGCAGGCGCGAAAGCAAATCGTCGCCGGGTTTCGGATCGGCGAGCCGCTCGGCGATGATCCGGTAAACGATGGAATCGAGAAAATCGTAAGCCCCCTGGGCGCGGCGCGAGGATCGAGTCGGCCAGCTTTCCGGCAAGCGGATCGGTGAGCGCAAGCGGTTCAGTTGGTAGCGCATCACCGTGCCCAGTGCTTCTCCCACGCGGGCGGCTTCGCTTTTCAATTCGCTGCCGAACAGAGTTTTCAAGGCGATGCTCTGCGTCAGCTTCATCATCTCCTCGGCGAGATCGCGTTCGTCGCCGTCGCGCCAGGACGCGATGTGCGCGAGCGTAAGATCCACCATCGTCTGCGCATACTCGGCCACTCGCGGGCGCTGGAACACCGGCTGAGCCAGGCGGCGCTGCCGCCGCCACAACTGGCCTTCGCTCGTCAGCAGGCCATTGCCGAGCAGGCGCGCGGTCGCCCGCCGCGTAAAAGTGCTCTTTTGAAATTTGTTCTGTTCCAGGACGAGCACTCGCTCGATGTCCGAAGGGTGGTTCAGCAGGATTCGATGGCCGACGGGGAGCTTGAGGAGCACGACATCACCGTACTCATCTGCCAGAGCGGTGAGCATTTGCAGCAGGTCGCGCCGCCAACGCCAGCCCATTCCGAGGAGCGGGATTCCTCGTGGACCTGGCGGAACTCGGTGATGATGGGAAGACATTTTAGGTTTCGGATCTCTCGTCGAGAGATATTGGAGTATTTGACGCCAATGGATCAGAAAGTGGTTTCGTTTTTTGCCTGCATGACGCTAAAACAGCACGCAGCCGCCGCGCAGGGAGTTCCATTAGACGCTCTTCCCGGCATTGAGTAAAATAGCGTTTCCCGCGCCAGAGGAATTCGCCGTCACTCGAAGGAGGGAGAAGTGGAAATCGAACGGCCGGAGTGGTTGGACCAGATGGCAGGGGTGCTCGAGACGCTGAACGAAGGCGTCTTGATCCGCGACGACTGCAACCACATCCTGTTTGTGAACGAGCGCTTTACCGAGATGACCGGATTTTCCGCCGAAGAAATGGTCGGGCACGCTCCCGCCGAATTTTATCCTGGGGAAGACCAGGATTTTCTTTTTCAACAGATGAGGCACGGCGAGACAGCGGGAAGCAATCGTTTCGAATTCTATTTGCCGGAGAAAAAAGGCGGGCGTCTTCCGGTGATGATCAGCGGCCGGCAACTGGAAGATCCGGAGGGCCGGCTGTTCGCCATCATCACCGCCACCGATATCTCGGAGCAGAAGCGAACCGAGGAGCAGCTTCGGAATGCGAATGCGGAACTCGAAGCGCGGCACCGGGAAATCGAGATGGAACTGGCCCTGGCTGCCCGCGTGCAGCAGAGCCTGGCGCCCCAGGGTCTGGTGTGGGGCGGCGTGGCGGTGGAAACATTTTATCTCCCGGTGCGGACAATCGGCGGCGACTTCGGCCTGGTGAGCCCGGCGGGAACAAAATTTCTGAACCTGATGGTGTGCGATGTTTCCGGCCACGGAATCAGCTCGGCGCTGATGGCCAACCGGATTTATTCGGAAACGATGTCGCATCTGGAGCGTGGCACAGAGCTGGGAGAAATGTTGCGGGAGTTGAATCGCTTCGTGCTGCAAAATCTGCACACGTCCGGTTTCTATTTTTCCGTGGCGGTGGCGCGGCTCGATGGCGCGGGCCGCAAGATGAGCTTTGCCGGCGCGGGGCATCCTCCGGCGATGATCGTGCAGCCGAATGGCTCCATCCGCCTGCTCAAATCGCGCAGCATGATTCTGGGCGCGCTCGACGGAGCCGTGGGCCCGGACGCCGCCGAAGAAATCGATCTCGAACAGGGAGACCGCATCGTGCTTTACACCGACGCGCTGAACGAGGCATTCGATCGCCACGGCGAAATGCTGGGCATCCAGGGCCTCGAGGATATTGTTCGCATGACCCGGCGGCTGCCGCTGGGCGAAATGAAAGTTTCCATTCTTCAAAAAATCGAAACGTGGCGGCACGGGCCGCCCGCGGACGATACTTCTCTCGTGCTTGCGGAAGTCCTGTAAGCAACGATGGCCGCACTCGAAATTGTCACGGAGATTTCCGCGCCGCCGAATCTGGTGTCCGCCTTTTTTGTGCCGCAGCGCATGCCGTATTGGTATGGCGCGGATATGGAAAGCTGCTTCGAAGTGGCCGGCGGCGCTTGCGATTTCGCGGCCGGACAAAAAGTGCGGATCAGCGGCACGTTGGGAGCACGCGAAGTTACGCTGACCGTGGTGATCGTGCGATACGACCACGGGAAATTTCTCGAGTGGCGTTTTCAGGACGCCTATGGCGTGCGCGGCGTTCAAAGCTGGGAGATTGCGGCCAGCGCGGCGGGCACTCGCGTGACCATGCGCGACCGCTACGAAATGCCGGGACGAATTGGGCGCATGTTCGATTGGCTGCTCACTCGCCACACCGTCGCCCGCCGCGATCGCGATTATCTCGCCCGCCTCAAACGCCTCGTCGAGCATCGCTAGTGAGTCCTGCGAAAACGGGCGCAGCTTGCTGCGCCCCTACCAGCAACGGCTCGAGTCATTTCACCACAACCTTGACGGGCGGCTTCTTTCCCACTCGCAGGATGTGCTCCCCTTTTTGGTCCATATCCAAAACTTGCGCGGGGTCTGTGAATTTGTGCCCATCCCACTCAACGGCGCCTTGTTTGATCAGGCGATCTGCTTCCGCTCTTGATTCGACGAGTCCGGCCTTCAACATGATTCGAGATAATTTCGGATTTCCATTTTCGTCGAATTCAAAGTGTTTCATTTCGGAAGGTAGCTCCCGCTTTGAGTACACGCGCTTGAATTCTTCTTCGGCGCGCTGGGCGGCTTCTTCGTCGTGGAAATCGGCGATGATGCTGCGCGCCAGCTCCATCTTGGCTTCCATGGGATGGACGATGCCTTGTTTCACCTCTTCGCGCAGCCGCACAATCACGCGAGGCTCCAGATCCGTGAGCAGTTCGTAGTAGGACCACATCAGCTCGTCGGAAATCGACATCAGCTTGCCGAACATTTCCGAGGGAGACTCGGTGATGCCGACATAATTTCCCAGGCTCTTGGACATTTTGCGTTCGCCATCGAGGCCCACCAGGATCGGCATGGTCATGCAAACCTGGGTGGGCTGGCCGTACTCGCGCTGGATTTCGCGGCCGATCAGCAAATTGAATTTCTGTTCGGTCGCGCCCAACTCCACGTCGGCTTCGAGCGCCACCGAGTCGTAGGCCACCATCAGTGGATAAAGCAATTCATGGATGGCGATGGGCTGATTGCCAGAGAGGCGCGAGCGGAAATCTTCGCGCTCGAGCATGCGCGCCAGGCGGTATTTCGAACAGAGCTTCACGATATCATAGCTCGTGAGTTTGTCGAGCCACTCGGTGTTGTGGCGAACTTCGGTTTTCTCCGGATCGAGAATTTTGTAAGCCTGCGCGAGATACGTTTTGGTGTTGGCGTCCACCTGCTCGCGCGAAAGTTGCGGCCGTGTTTCCGATTGTCCCGAAGGATCGCCCACCAGCGCGGTGAAGTCGCCGATCAGAAAGATCGCGGTATGGCCCATTTCCTGAAAATGCCGCAACTTGCGCATTACTACGGTGTGGCCCAGATGGAGATCGGGCGAGGTGGGATCGACGCCCAGCTTGGCGCGCAATGGCTTGCCGGTTTTCAGCGAATTCTCAAGCTTCGCGCGCAATTCGTTTTCGGGGATGATTTCGGCAACGCCCTTGCGCAGCAACGCGAGCTGTTCGTCCACTGGTTTGAATACCACTTTGCTTTTTGCCTCAGGCATTCGGCTTCTCCGGAAGAATCAAGACGCGGCGGCCTTCGATGCGATAGCGTCCTTCGAGCACAATCCGCACCGCTTCGGTGTAAATGC
>JBGQGW010000048.1:0-17778 GCA_041497605.1 Terriglobia bacterium
ATTGCCGGCGCCCGGCGAAGTGGTGGTGGAGCGGTTGCACGCCATCATCGTGCCGAATCTCGAAGTGATGCGCGCCCGCAAAGTAATCAACATGCGCGAAGTGCTTCGATTCGAAATCGAAAACCTGTCCGTCCACTTGTCGAGCTACAAGAGAATTTTGGGCTTTGAGATTTGCATGGAGAGCTTGCCGCGCACCACCACCAACAAACTGAAGCGCTTCGAAATCGAGCGGCGAGTTCGAGCAGCGCACCGCCAGGCCGGGGAGGAGCGGCCCGCCAGGGCCGTGAGCGCGGAAGATGCCGCCTGGGCTGCCGATCCGAACGTAGCACGGGCTCTCGAGCTGGTGAGCGACGCCACTCGCGAGAAACAGCTTGTACATGCCAATGCCAATCTTGAACTCGATCTGGGCCTGGATTCGATCGAGCGTGTGGAGCTTCTCACCAATCTTCAAATGCTCTTCGGAACGCGAGTGCCGGAGGAAGCCGCCCAGAACTTGTTGACCGTGCGCCAACTCATCGAAGCTGTGCTTCCCCGGGAGCCCGGGGCTGCTTCCGCCGGTGCGGCCGGCGACGCGTGGCGCAAGCTCCTCACCGATTTGCCCGAGGATGATCCTCTTCTCGCGGACCTGCTCAAGCCGCATCCCATCTTTCTGCTGGCGATGTACGCGGCCTTGAGAATCTCGCGTCTGATGGCTCGCTTGCTCCTGGGTTTTCGCGTGACCGGCGTCGAGCACATCCCGCGCGAGGGCCCTTTCCTTCTCTGTCCCAATCATCAGAGTTTTCTCGATCCGTTCCTGCTGGCCAGCGCTCTCCCTTTTCGCACCGTTCGACAATTATTTTTCATCGGCGCCAGTGAATACTTCGCCACGCCATTTCGGAGAAGCGCGGCGCGCTTGCTCCACATTGCGCCGGTGGACCCGGACACAAACTTGATCCGCGCGATGCAGGCGAGCGCTTTTGGCTTGGGGCATGGAAACATTTTGGTGCTTTTTCCGGAAGGGGAGCGATCGATCGACGGCCAGGTCAAGACATTCAAAAAAGGCGCAGCGATCCTCTCGGCTCACTTGAATGCGCCGGTCGTTCCTGCGGCCCTGGAAGGAGTGTTCGAGGTCTGGCCGCGCAATCGCGCGTTCCGTTGGAGCGCTTTACTCCCCTGGAAGCCCACTCGCGTGCGCCTGCGCTTCGGACAAGTCGTCTCGCCACCGGCGCTTCCGGCCAACGCTTCCGTAGCGCAAATGGAAACCCACTATCGAGATTTTGCGGAGCACTTGAGAACAGTTGTAGCGGGGATGCAACAGCAGGACCGCGTCGGCACGTCCTAGTCACCTCTCCCTCCGGCGCGCATCGCAAACGGCTCTGAGAAAGTCCTCTATGACCCGCGTCACCGGGCAATGTGACGTACCTCACAGACTTGCAACTCCCACCGGGCTAAACAATAGCTGTTGAGAACCCCGCTGGTAATCGACCATTCTGAGTTCTCGAATGAGGCTCTTTTGGGCAGGTTTGGAGGAACGTAAAGGAGTCGCCATGGTGCACAAAGGAATCGCTACATTAGCGCTGGCTCTGATGATGTGCTTCTTGCTTCTGAGCCACTTTGACGCTCAGTTCTTCTTGATCCACTTCTACGAATCGCTGATCTACCTGGTGATTCTCCTGATGCTTTTCTATTTTGAAGATCGCTGGGCATACATGCTGGGCATCGTGGCGCCCGCGGGTTGGCTCTTTCTCACATTCGTCACCGGCGGGTTTGGGGAATTCGACCGGCAGATCATCCGGTTGACTCACGCGGAAGCGCCGGACTACACGGCCAGCTTTCTCGGCGGCATCATTTCCGTCCTCTCCGTTGCCATGGTTGCCTTCTGCGCCCTCCGCTGGAAGCGGGAATTTGCGGGCACGGGGAAGGGACTGAGCACGTTCCTGGTCAGCTTCGGGATCGTTGCGGCCTATGATCTCGTGATGGTTTTCTGGTTCTGGCAAGCAGTGAAGTGGCCGATACACGGCTAGCGGCGATCGGCAATGGCAACCTGAGGAGGGAAGCCCCGCGCTGCATCGGCTGGCTCTCGAGCTCTTGGGATTGCGGAAGGCGCTGACGAGCGCATCGAGATTTGCGAGAGAGAAATGAAAATACTCTTAGCGATTGATGATTCCAGCTTTTCGCAGGCGGCAGTCCAATCGGTGTTGTCGCAAATCCGTCCGAAGGGCGCCGAAGTTCGCGTGTTGCACGTCATTGAGCCGGTGACCGTGCGTATGTCGGCTGCCAGGATTCCCCACTTCGTTCGTCACGTCACGGAAGTGGAGAAAGACCGTAGAAAACAGGCAAAGGTGCTTGTCCAGCGCGCGGCCCGGAAGCTGCGCGAAGCAGGGTTCAAGGCAAGTGGCGTCGTGGACATGGGAAATCCAAAGGTAATGATCATCGACGATGCGGCGGACTGGCAGGCCGATCTGATCGTCCTCGGTTCGCACGGATGGACTGGTTTGAATCGGTTCCTCCTGGGCAGTGTTTCGGAAGCCGTGACGCGCCACGCGGGGTGTTCCGTCCAGGTGGTTCGGCCGGCAACCCCGGCGAAGCCCGCGAGAAGCAACAAATCAAAAAGCTAGAGGTGGCCCATGCAAACCCTGGCAATCGCCAAGCGAGTTTCCTTTGAAAATATTCTCTACGCCACGGATTTTTCCTCGCATTCGGCGGCGGCTTTGCCTTATGCGCTCTCCATCGCCCGCAAGTACGGATCAAAAGTCTTTGCTGTCCACGTGATCTCGTTGTCGCCCTTTCCGAACTCCGCCCCCACACTTGCTCTGCAGGCCATCGCGGCGCAAGCCGTGCGGGAAGCCAAAGCGGCCATTGCGCATCTCGAGCCGCGATTGAAAGGAGTTTCCCATGAAGCCATCATCCGCAAAGGCGAACTCTTGGAGCAATTGTCGGCCATCATTGCGGAGAAGCGAATTGACCTGATCGTCGCGGGCACGCGCGGCCGCACCGGAGTCAGCAAAGTGCTCATGGGCTCCATCGCCGAAAAGATATTCCGGCAGGCGCCCTGTCCGGTGCTGACGGTGGGACCGAACGTCTCCGGCGAGCCCGGCGCAATCGTCGACTCTCACTCGATCCTGCTCTCCATTGATTTCAGCCCCGAGTCGCTGGCGGCTGCGCCTTACGCGATTTCCCTGGCCCTGGAAAATCAGGCGCGACTGTACTTGCTGCATGTCACCGAAAACTTAGTTGACAGAGAGACGGAGGAATCGCTGAAGACGCGGCTTCTGGGATTGATCCCGCAAGGCACCGAGCTTTTGTGCGAGCCCAAGGCCTATATCAGCTCTGGCCAGGCGCCTCAGAAGATATTGGAACTGGCGGATGAGCTTGCCGTCGATCTGATGGTATTGGGAGTAAAGCGGACTCCGCGATTTCCAGGCGCCGCAACGCATCTGGCGATGGCTACAGCCTATAAGGTAGTCACCGAGGCGATCTGCCCCGTGCTGACTGTGCGCGGATAATTCAACAGCTTCCAGCCTTCAATCGGCCTTCGATGGCGATCCGCTATTTCCCTTAATTTCGGTATAATCTTCGCTACCCGGGATGCGCAACTCGGCCTCCGGTGTCGCGGCGAGAGCAACAGGGGAAATATCCGAAGTGTATCTAAAAAGAAGTCGTGGCCGCAGCCCTCAACAAGCAATCCGCTGCTCAGTCTTGGTAATGTCATTGGCCATGGGATTTGCGATGGGCTGCTCCAGTTCTCAGACAAGCAGTGTTCTCGGCGACCCCAATCACCCCGCCCCTGTCCATCTCTACACGGTCGCTGAGGAAATCACCCAACGCCGGGTCCAGGCTTCCGGCTCCCTGTACGGATTCGAAGAGAGCACCTTGAGCGCCGAGGTCGAGGGCCGCGTCTCTGCAGTGCTTGCTGACCAGGGGGACATTGTAAAGGCCGGCCAGCCGTTGATCGAACTCGATCCGGCGGAGCTGCAGTTTGAAGTGGACCGGCAGCGCGGATTGGTGCGGCAAGTTCGCGCGCAATTGGGCATCGGCCTGGGCGACCCTCTCCCCTCCGACCCTCGAACGGTCGCGCTCGTGCAACGCGCCGAGGCGGACTTGTTCGACGCGCAACGCAAATATGAACGCGCGCAACAAATGTTCGACGAGCGCCTGATTTCTCCGCAGCAGCTCGACGAAGCCTCCAGCCGCGCTCAAAGCACCAAGGCGGCCTACCATGTCGCTCTCCAGGAAGTGGACCGCCTGAAGGCCCTCCTGATTTCGAGCGAAGCAACGGAAAAGCTCGCCGGGAAGAAACTGAACGATGCCACGATTCGCGCGCCTTTCCCCGGCGCCATCAAGGCCCGGGACGTTCATCCCGGCGAATACGTGCGCGTGCAGAGTCCGGTGATGGTGCTGGTTCGAACGGATCCATTGCGTGCTCGTCTTGCCGTGCCGGAACGTTGGGCCGGGTGGGTCAAACTGGGAGTAACGGTCGATCTGCAGGTGGATGCATTTCCCGGCGAAATTTTTCACGGCACGGTTTCGCGGATCAATCCAGCGGTCTCGCAAGATTCGCGCACCTTTGAAACCGAAGTCCTGCTCATGAACCCCGCCGGGCGGTTGAAGCCGGGCTTTTTCGTCCAGGCTTCCATTCCCAGCAATAAGGAAGAGAAGACCATCTTCGTGCCGGAGCAGGCTGTGAATTACCGTTACGGCGTGTACAAGGTTTTCCTGCTGAATGGAAATCGCGTTTCGGAGAAACAAATCCGCCCCGCGGGACAAACGGAAGACAGCCGCGGCCGCCGTTTTGAAGTGGCGGAGGGACTGAAACCGGGAGACCGCGTGGCGGTGGCCATTTCCGGAGACCTGCGCGATGGTGCTACCGTTCAGGAGAAATCCGAAGAGGCTGCGCCGGCCATGAAGTAATCTTCCCGGGAAAATACGCTCGAAAATGAAACTAGCCTCAACCTGCGTAAAGTATCCCGTCTTCACGGTGATGTTGATCGCATTTCTCGTGACGCTGGGACTGTTTTCCTATCGCGGCCTCGCCGTGGACCTTTTCCCCAAGGCCGACCCCGCCACCGTGAACGTCCGGGTGCAGTTGCCCGGAGCGACTCCCGAAGAAGTCATCACCAGTGTCGTCCTTCCGCTGGAGGATGCCATCTCCTCCGTTAGCGGCATCGATGAGATCAGCGTCTACTCCACCGAAGGGCAGGCGAACATCACCTGCACGTTCGTCCTCGAGCGCGACATCGAAGGCGCTGCGCAGGATATTCGCGAGAAAGTGTCCGCCGCAATCAGCAGGTTGCCGCGCGATACCCTGCCCCCGATCATCACCAAGCAGGATCCTCAATCGGATCCGATCATGACCTTGCTCGTCAGCGGGCCGATGAGCCGGCGCGAATTGACCGAAATCGCCGATAAGCAGGTGCGCCGCTCGATCCAGACCGTCGACGGCGTCGGCAGCGTCGACCTGAATGGAGGGCAGGGCCGGCAAATTCGAGTCTTGCTCGACGCCCAAAGGCTGACCGCGCACAATTTCACCGTGCTCGACGTACGCGACGCCCTGCAGCGGGAAAACATTGAGGCGCCCGGCGGCCGCATGATCACTGGGCCGCAGGAATTGAACTTACGCACGCTCGGCCGTGTTGCCACCGCGGACCAGTTCGGCGACATCATCATCGGCACCCGCGGCGGCACGCCGGTGCGTGTCTCCGATGTCGCGCGCGTCGAGGATGGAGCCGAAGAACTTCGCACCTGGTCGGCCTTATTTCACAAGGGCAACCCGGGTCAGGACGTCGTCAGCATTCAGATCCTTCGCCAGTCGGGGACCAACACGGTGCGCGTCGCCAACGACGTGCGGGCCCGGCTTGATGAGTTGCGCGCCCAATTGCCTCCCGGCGTCCGGCTCGAAGTAGTCCACGACATTTCGGAATTCATCAAGGCGTCGGTCCACTCGCTGCTCGAGCATCTGATTCTCGGAAGCATTCTCGCCAGCCTGATCGTCTTAATCTTCCTGCGCGACTGGCGCGCGGTGCTGATCGCCGCCGTCGCGATCCCGGCTTCCATCATCTCCACGTTCACGCTGATGCGCGCCATGGATTTCTCGCTGAACAATATGACGCTCCTGGCTCTGACGCTCGCCGTCGGAATCGTCATTGACGACGCCATCATCGTTCTCGAAAACATCGTTCGCTTCATCCAGGAAAAAGGAAGAGATCGGCGGACCGCCGCGGTCGAAGCCACGCAGGAGATTGGCCTGGCCGTCATGGCCACCACGCTCTCGCTGGTCATCATCTTCCTGCCCATCGCGTTCATGTCGGGTTATGCCCGGAAATACGTCAATTCGTTTGGGTGGACGATGGCTATGGCGATCATGGTTTCTCTGCTTGTGGCGTTCACCTTGACTCCGATGATGTGCTCACGCCTTCTGCGGACCGGGAAAAAGGAAGACGACACGCAGTCCCGGGGAATTTTACTCTTCGTGGAAGAGCTCTATCTGAAATCGCTGCGATGGTCGCTCGCGCATCGCGGAATCATCATCCTGATTTGTCTGGCGACCTTCCTTTCGACGTTTGGCCTTTACCATCTGGTCGGTCGCGACTGGATTCCGGCCGACGATCAAGCTGAACTGAATAGTTCGTTTACGCTTCCCGAGGGCACTTCACTCGCGAAAACAACTCTGCTGTCCCAGGAATTGTCTCAAAGCGTCACTGCCCTGCCGGAAGTTTCTTTCGTGCAAGCCTTCACCCACGGCCCGACCAATCACGCCCATCTGTTCATCGGACTGGTCCCTCGCAGCGAGCGCAAGCGCAGCCACGAACAGATGGCCACCGTGGTGCGCGGCATTCTCGGAACCCATCACAATCTCACCTACAACGTGCGGCTTCCTTCCGTCCTCGGCGGCGAGACTTACTTCCCCATCGGCGCGGTGATTCGCGGGCCGGAGATCAGCCAGCTTGCCGAAATCAGCAAGCTGGTCGCCACTCGCATGATGAAGTATCCGGAATTGGTGGACGTCAATCCCAGCCTCAACCTGAATACTCCGGAGCTTCAAGTGAAGGTCGACCGCCAGCGCGCCGCGGATAGTGGCGTGCGCATGTCGGATATCAGCGATGCCGTCCGTCTTTTCTATTCTGGTGAGGACGAGATCACTCGATTCAAGGAAGGCTCGGAACAATATCCCGTCACTATGCAGCTCTTGCAGGAGCAGCGCGACAATCCCGATGTTCTCGCGCGCATGATGGTGCCTTCCACCAAGCTCGGGCAGGTCCGCCTCGAAAATGTTGCCTCGATTATCCGCGGCGCCGGTCCCGCCACTCTGTGGCGCTACAACCGCGAATTCCAGGTGAGCGTGAACGCCAACGTGGCCGCCGGTTATCCTCTCGATCTTGCCGCGGCGCACACCATTCAGTCCATCAAGGAAGTGGGCTTGCCCCCCGGCTACTCCTACCTGTTTTCCGGACAGGTGAAAGTTCTCGAAGAGACAACTTGGAATCTGTTGCTGGCCATGCTGCTCGCTTCCGTCTTCATGTACATGGTCCTGGCCGCCCAGTTCGAAAGTTTTTCCTATCCGTTCATCATCATGCTCACTCTCCCGCTGAGCGTGCCCTTCGCGCTCTTTTCCCTGTGGATCACAGGGCGCGCGTTGAGCCTCTGGAGCGCTTTGGGAATGTTTTTGCTTCTGGGAATCGTGAAGAAAAACGGAATCTTGCAAGTTGACCTGACGAATCGCCTGCGCGCCGCCGGCATGGAAGTGCGCGAAGCCATTCTCGAAGCCAATCGCGTCCGCCTCCGCCCAATTCTGATGACCACGCTCTCCATCATCGCGGGCCTGATTCCCGTAGCCATCGGAATCGGAGCCGGCTCCGAGCAGCGCGCCTCCATCGCCGTGACCATCATCGGCGGCCAAACCCTCTGCCTCCTCCTGACCTTGCTCGTCGTCCCAGTAGCCTATTCCTATCTCGCCGAGTTCAACGCCATGCCCTGGTCCGCTTTCGCAGCCCGCGTCTTCACCCGCAACCGCAGCTCGGTCCGCAACACCACCGCCGATTGAATCGAAATATACCCCTGCCGCGAAATGAAGAATTCCATCGATTCGAAGACTTGGCGAGGACGAGATGAACTCAAGCGCATTCTCGCGCGAGAAGGATCTTAAACCGGGCTCAATTGCGGCAGAGATCAAAGTAGCAGAGAGACCTTCTGCAAGTTCGGGTGTTGTGTTAAGATTTTTGGCAATCGGCGCGCCCGTAGCTCAGCTGGATAGAGCGTCTGGCTACGAACCAGAAGGTCGGGAGTTCGAGTCCCCCCGGGCGCACCACTTACCTTTCGTCACTCTGCGAGACGGACTCCAAACATTCAAGCCGCGCGCACTCGCCTGAAATTATTTATTCGCCCTGAAAAAGGGGACCCCGGATTCGCTGGGGGGAGCGAACCCGGGGTGGGGGTGAGGGACAGCGGGCCGGAAAATTGAATGCCCTTCAAAATTGAAAATTAATAATTCAGCTTCCTGGCAATCAGCAGAATTCTCAGCAACATTTGGTAAGCATGAACCACAATCGTTTCTTTCACGCGCCACCCCCCTCGCGCCGCCGGCCGCCTGCGCATCAGCACTGGCGTCATGGCGGCAAATAATCCGCTTCGAAAGAAGCCACCCGATCCTGGATTCATCATGCTCATAGAATCTCTCTCCAACTAGTGGATCACTTGAACCGGGGTGTCCATCTCCACTGCCGCGACCATGGATTTGAAAATATCCACGTCCCAGCTCTCCGCAATCCGCAGCCGGATGATGATGTCCGTTTCTGCCACCAGCCGTCCGCGCAGCGGAACTCGAAGATTCCCAGCCACCACTCTCAGGATCACCGGCTGTCCCATCCAGACTGTGTAGCCGCCTTCCATGTTGACCCCCGTTGGGCTTCAGAATTGTTCGTGACAACTGCGATTGTGCCCGGAGCCTGCGAACTGGCCTATGGTACAGGGGGCTAAATTCGCTGGTAGCGAAGTACTAGAACTGGAAACAGCTCTCCCAAGCGCACCTGCCGCCGCCCTCCTCTTTCTGCTATCTTGAAGATGCTTGGCACTCTGCTGGATCGCTGGAAAACAGCCCAATTCACTCGGAGGCAGGTTTCTGGATGATCGACTCGCTGAAGGAACTCCTCGGATACCTCTACAACGTCAAAGGGCTGATCGAATGGGGCGGGCCGGCACTGGTCTGTACCATCATCTTTGCCGAGACGGGCCTGTTTGTCGGCTTTTTTCTTCCCGGAGATTCTCTTCTGGTCATCGCGGGTGTTTTCGCGGCCGTTGGCAAACTCAATCTATTCTGGCTGCTCGTTCCGGTCACGCTTTGCGCCATTATTGGAGATCAACTGGGCTACTGGATTGGCCGGAAAGCCGGCCAGAGCCTCTACCACCGCGAAGATTCCCGCTTCTTCAAGAAAAGCCATCTGCAACGAGCGCACGATTTCTATGAAAAGTACGGCGTCAAGACGATCATCCTGGCTCGATTTGTCCCCATCGTCCGCACGTTCTGTCCGCCAGTCACCGGCGCCGCACAGATGAGCTATCCGCGCTACTTGTTCTACGACATTATCGGCGGAATCTTATGGGTCTGGAGCATGACTCTGATCGGCTACTCGCTCGGCGTCGCCGATCCGCACATCGATCGCCAAATCCATTGGGTCATTGCCGCGGTGATCTTCCTTTCCCTGCTGCCTGCAATCATTCAGGTCCTGCGATCACGCTTGAAGAAAACAGTGATGGTCGCCCCGGCCACTCAACCAGAGAAGGATTAGCTCTCTTTGCTTGGCGCCGCCCCCTCGATCACATAATTCTTCCCAGCGACTCGGCCTGCCCGGTGTTCCATATTGAAACTGCGCTCTGTGTATGTATGAAACACTTTATATTCTTGACAACAGAAAGAATTGGGATTAACTTCTCACCACTTCCGCAGGCTCGGTACCAGGGACCCAAAGGCTCGAGCCAGCGGGGCGGCTTGGATTTCCCCCTTCCACGCAGGTCTTGCAGTTCATAAAATTTAAGGAGGACGACCATGAAACACCCGCATCACGCAATTTGCTCAATTCTCCCCCCGCACATTCTCAAAAAACTGGTTGATGACCCCGAACTTCGCGAACGCGCTCTCCACACTCTGGAGCTCACGGAACAGTTTCGCGGCATGCGCCAGGCATTCGCCATTCTTCCACTCACCACGCCCGCGGGCACCAAGCACAGGGCAATCTTCGACGCCCGCAACAAGACACGCCTTCCCGGCACGCAGGTCCTCGATGAGGGGCAAACGCCCATGGATGTGACCGTCAAGGAAGCCTTCGACTATTCCGGCGATACTTATGATTTCTACGAGAACGTGTTCAATCGGAATTCTGTGGACGACCACGGCCTCACGCTCAAATCCACAATCCACTACAGCAAGAATTATGACAACGCCTTCTGGAATGGCCGGCAGATGATTTACGGAGACGGTGATGGAAAGTATTTCAACCGTTTCACCATCTGCCTGGACGTCATCGCACACGAACTCACTCACGGCGTGACCCAGAATGAAGCGCAACTTGTCTATGATGGCCAGCCAGGTGCCCTGAATGAATCGATCTCCGACGTGTTCGGTTCGCTCGTGAAACAGTGGGCCAACAATCAAACCGCTGCCCAGGCCGATTGGCTGATTGGCGCAGGTCTTTTCACCAACAAGGTCCGCGGCAAGGCCCTTCGCTCCATGGCTGAACCCGGCACTGCCTATGACGATCTCAACCTTGGCAAGGATCCCCAACCGGACGACATGTCCGGCTACGTGGAAACCACCGAGGATAACGGCGGAGTGCACATAAACTCCGGCATCCCCAACCGCGCCTTCTTCCTCGCGGCCACTGCCATCGGCGGATATGCTTGGCAGAAAGCTGGCTTGATCTGGTATCGCACCCTTACGGGGAGCTTGAGTCCAACGGCGGATTTTCAGACTATGGCCAATGCCACAGTCACCGTCGCCGGCACCCTGTATGGCCAGAACAGCAACGAGCAGAAAGCCGTTCACGATGCGTGGAAAAATGTCGGCGTCATTTCCACAACGGCGGTATTCCCGGCCGGGCAGGCGCCTCCGAAAACAGCGTCTGCTCTATCTGCCGGACGCCGGTAACGCAGCCCGGCAGTTCACAAATATCCGTGCCCGCGTGCATGCGCGAATCGTGTTGGACGCGCATGCACGCAGGTGCGCTCGCCCACTCTCTGGGGTAGAATCGGTTTCTTTAGGTTCCCATCCGTTGCGAGGTAGCCGGTTGAATGCAGATTCAATTTGATCGCACGGGCGGATTTGCAGGCATCCGCCAACATCACGGTTTCTCATCCGACTCGATGTCTGCGGAGGAGCAGCAGAAACTGACCGCACTGCTGAATTCGGCCCGCTTTTTTGAATTGCCCGCGGTGATACGAGATCAAGGCCCTGGCGCCGATCAGTTTCAGTACAAAATTTCGGTACAAACCGAGCAGGGCAGCCACACGGTTCAAGTCGACGAAGCTGCCATGCCTTCCCAACTCGTGCCGCTGTTCGAATGGCTCAAGTCTGCGGCGTCCAATCGCTGATCGCCTCGGCCTTTCTTTTGGCGCCGAAGAAGACAGCCGCCCTGGCATCCAAATCTCGAGTCCTCAGTTTTCCGCCCGTACCGTTTACGCCGCCGGCCAGTTTTCGAATCATTCCATCTGTCATATAGTCGCATCGGTGCTTTTTCGATCTCCATGCTACGCAAAAATATTTTCCGCGCGCTAATCTTCAGCACATCGTTGCTGTTCTCCGTCTTGATTTCTGCGCAAACAAAAACTCAGCAAACTCACGATTGCGGCGACGGCGTCAAACTGCGCCTCAGTTCCCCGGCGGGTTTGCAAGGAAGCTTGCTGCGATTCGAAGTACGCAGCGCTTCGATCCTCTCCGATCTCAAAGCCGATTGGTCCGGCCACGCAATTCCCTTCTGGCCGGATGCCCTGCGCCGGAATATTCACCATGCTCTGCTGGGTATCGACCTCGAACTGAAACCGGGGCCGGACAATCTCAGCGTCTCCGCGCAATTGCCGGACGGCCGCCAGGTAAGCTGCAGCGCCGCCGTCAACATCCGGGCCGGCCGGTTCGCGGCCGAACATCTGAAAGTGGACAACCAGTTCGTCGAGGTGAGCCCGAAAGACCGCGAGCGCGCCGATCAGGAACACCAGCGTCTCCATGAAATTTTCGTGCACAGTACTCCCGATCGGCTCTGGAATGGCCGCTTTCGCCTCCCGCTCGACGGCGATCACAAAGGCGGCAATTTCGGCCGCCGCCGGATCCTCAACGGCCATCCCGGATCGCCGCACAGCGGTGTGGACTTCCCCGCCCCATCGGGCGCGCCCGTCCATGCGGCGCAACGAGGCCGCGTGGTCGTAGCCGAACCTCTGTTCTTCTCCGGCAACACCGTGATTCTCGATCACGGCCTGGGCGTCTACACCTTTTATGGACACTTAAAATCGATGGACGTTGCAGTGGGTGATCTGGTCGAGAAGGGGAAAGTCCTGGGATTGGTCGGCGCCACGGGGCGTGTCACCGGGCCGCATCTTCATTGGGGCTTGACGGTAAATCAGTCCAGAGTCAACGCCCTCCAATTACTCACGCTTCCGGCGGATTGAAAACAGCTCTCCTGCAACCGATCACGGTGCGAGTATCTACATGCGTGAGGAAACCGGTGAGAGTTGCAGCCGCACGGCTTTATCGCACCTTCACTTCCACCGTGGCCGTTTTTTTGTTCCCCGCGGCATCCTGCGCGGTCAGCGTATAGGTCGTGGTTTTCCGCGGCGTAAACTTGACGCAGCGGCTCTGGGAAGGCCACACAGGTTCGGACTGCGGCTCAAGCTGCACGGATTTCGCGTTGGAAACGCCATAGCAAACTTCCACTGTCTCGCCGGGATGGACGCTGCCGGGAGTGGCATAAAAATTGAGAATCTCGAATCGGTTCCCGCCTAACTGCTCCACCGTCTTCTCGTCGTCAGCCCGTTGCTGCTCTGTCTGCATCTCGGCTTGCTTCTGTTCGAATTCGCGATTTTCTTGCCGCCGTGAGTAAAACACATATCCCACATAGATAAACGCGGCGAGCAGAACGATCCATGTGAATTTCAAGAGTCTTCGAAGCCGCCCGAGCGGTTCGTCAGTGGATTGACGGCCTATGAATCCTCCTTTCTCGGGTGGATGATCCGGAGTGAACATGATGGACGATTCCTCCCGGCTCTAAGAGTTCGTTCTCGCGCCGGCACCATCCTACGTGCGAACAGGCCCAAGTCTCAACCCCTCCGAGTTTGTACGAGCCGCATCACCGCTTTTTTCATCACGCAACATGCCATCCACCATACCTGTCCGTATGGGCAGTTAATGCGGCGCACATCCGGCTGGGATTCGATTGGGATTATCCTTGCTGCGCAATTTGGGCCGTTGGTAGAATCGCTTTGGACATGTAGAATTGCTCTCGCAGAAGAGTTAGCAGAGGGTCCACGGTTCTCCAGATTGGCGCTTTCCCCAGCCAAAGCGCACCCATTAACCTGAACTTGCGGCCATTGGAACTTACTCAGCCCGGGAGACGACGATGGCAGATTTTTATCAGACGGGTGTTGTAACGACCCTGCACCGGCTCGGCAATAATCATCTCGAAGCGCTCGAGCAGGAACTCGAACGGTACGCCCTCGAACAGCCCATCGCGCTCGTTCTGCCGGCGTTATATTCGGAATTCGAAACTCCTGCGATGAGCAAGATCCTCGAAGAGCTGAGCCAGGTGCGCTACATCGACGAGATCATCTTGTCTCTCGCGCGGGCGAACGAAGAACAATTTCACGAAGTGCAACACCGGCTTTCGGTGCTCCCGGGAAGAGTGCGCATTCTGTGGAACGATAGTCCGCGAATCCAAAAACTTTACAAAATGCTCGAGGAGAATGGACTGGGCGCGGGGGCCGACGGCAAGGGACGCTCCTGCTGGCTGGCGTTCGGCCACGTGCTGGCGGGACGGCGGGCGCGCGTGGTGGCGCTGCACGATTGCGACATCGTTAATTACCACCGGGAAATGCTGGCGCGGTTGTGCTATCCCGTTGCCAATCCGACGATCAATTTTGATTTCTGCAAGGGATACTATGCGCGCGTGAGCGACCGGCTTCATGGCCGCGTGACGCGCTTGTTTCTCACCCCGCTGGTTCGCGCACTAGAATCGATTATGGGATATCCGCCGTTCCTGCGCTATCTCGATAGCTTCCGCTATCCGCTGGCGGGTGAAGCCGCCATGCAGGCGGACCTGCTGCGCGTGAATCGCATTCCTTCGGACTGGGGACTCGAAGTGGGCGTGCTTTCGGAAGTCTATCGCAACTGCGCGACGAAACGAATCTGCCAGGTGGACATCGCAGACAATTACGAACACAAGCACCAGGACCTCTCCGCCGGGGATCCCACCAAAGGCTTGATGAAAATGGCGATCGACATTGCCAAGTCGCTCTTCCGCACGCTCTCTGCGGAAGGATTGCACCTCGAACCAGGCACGCTGCTCTCCGTCCTCACCTGCTACGTGCGGCTCGCCGAGGACACGGTTTCCCGTTACTACGCGGACGCGAGAATCAACGGCTTGATTTTTGACCGCCACGAGGAAGAGACGGCCGTGGAAACATTTTCCCGCGCGCTGAAGCTCGCTTCCGAAGAATTTTTTGCCGATCCGCTCGGCACGCCGTTGCTGCCGAACTGGAATCGCGTGAGCGCGGCGCTGCCGGGTTTTCTCGGCGCGCTTTGGGATGCGGTGGAAGCGGATAACCCCCAACTCTCCGGCTCGCATCCGGCGCTGGCCGGTTCGCAGAGCGCCTGAGCGAGGCTGAAGAGATCCAACCAACGGAGGAACTTTGGACGACTTCCTTCCCGACGAGCTCCAAGCCCGCTTGCGCGAAGCGGGCGAAGTGGACATCGTCGTGGGGATTCCCAGTTACAACAACGCGCGCACGATTGGCCATGTGGTCCGCGCGGTTGCGGCCGGGCTCGAGAAGTATTTTCCGGAGCGGCGCAGCATGATTCTGAATTCCGACGGCGGCTCGACGGACGGCACGCGTGAAGCCGTGCTCGCCGCTCAAGTGGATTCCGAAGCGCTGATGCTGGTGGTGCATCGCGTGCATCCGGTGCAAAGAATCAGCACGCCCTACCAGGGAATTCCGGGGAAAGGCAGCGCGTTTCGAACTGTGTTTGCGGTGGCGCAGCGGCTGCGTGCGAAAGCTTGCGTGGTGGTGGATTCCGATTTGCGCAGCATCACACCGCAGTGGGTGGAGTTGCTCGCCGGGCCGGTGCTCGAGCGCGGCTTCGATTACATTGCGCCGTTTTATCTGCGCCACAAATTCGATGGAACCATCACCAACAGCATCATCTATCCCACCACCCGGGCGCTCTTCGGAAAGCGGGTGCGGCAACCGATCGGCGGCGAATTCGGATTCTCGGGCCGCCTGGCGGCGCGCTACCTGGAAAGAGAAGACGTTTGGAAAACGGATGTAGCGCGTTTCGGAATTGATATCTGGATGACGCTGACCGCGATCGCGGAAGGATTCAAAATCGGCCAGGCGTATCTGGGCGCGAAACTGCACGACGCCAAGGATCCCGGCGCCGACTTGACGCTAATGTTTCAGCAGGTCGTCGGTTCCCTGTTCGGCGCGATGGAAACTTACGAAGCCCTCTGGCAAAGCGCCGATGGTTCGCAAACGGTGCCGGAATTCGGTTTCCCGTTCGAAGTGGGGACGGAACCGGTGGGCGTCAACGTGGAACGAATGATTCGCGCGTTCGGCCAGGGCATTCGCGACCTGCGCGAAATTTACCAGAACATTTTGACTCCGGCCACGCTGCAAGCGCTGGCGGCCTCCGCGCAGAAGCCTTTGGAAGAATTCCGCGTGACGGATGTGGAGTGGGTTCACCTGGTGTATGAATTCGCCGCGGCGTATCACCAGAAAAAAATGGACCGCGGCCACTTGTTGCAGGCCCTGGTGCCGCTGTACCTGGGCCGCACGGCGTCGTTCGTGATTGAAGTTTTCGACAGCGGGGCGGCGGAAGTGGAAGCGCGGATCGAAAAACTTTGCGAAGTATTCGAATCCGAAAGGCCCTACCTGGCCGCGCTTTGGAATGGCGCGGCGGGAAAGGAGGAAGTCCATGCGGGAGCTGATGGCAAAAGCAGTCTTCGAACCGCTTGAGCGGCTGGGGCAGCAATTCGCGCAGGTGATCCCGGCGATCATCACCGTGTTGGTGGTGCTGATCGTGGGCGGCTTGATCGGTTACCTGGTTCGGATCTCGGTTCACAAGATTTTGGTGATGACGCATTTCGACCGGCTGGTCGGCCGCAGCGGCCTGGGCGACGTCATCGAAAATACCGGCATCTTCCGTTCGGCTTCCGATTTTGCGGCGCGGCTGGCGCAAGGAATCGTGTGGCTGGTGGTGATTCTGGTGGCGCTCGATTCCACGGGAACTCCCATGGCCGAAGCGCTGGTGGTCCGCTTCGTGAACTATGTTCCCAACCTGGTGAGCGCGGGGCTGATTCTGCTGCTGGGAGAATTGATCAGCAAATTCCTGGCGCGCAGCGCGTTGCTGGCGGCGGTGAATGCGCAATGGGCGGGAGCGCGAGCCGTGGCCGGCGCCGTGCGCGTGATGGTGATGGCGCTGGCGGTGGCGATGGCGCTCGAGGAATTGCACATTGGCCGGAATCTTCTGATCGTGAGCTTCAGCATTCTGTTCCTGGGAATCGTGATCGCCGCGGCCATCGCGTTTGGATTCGGAGCGCGCGACCTGGCTCGAGACTGGATGAACTCGAAACTCAACCGTGGCGCTCCTCCCGACAGTGAAGAAGTGTTCCGCCACTTCTAGGATTGCGTCCCACATTTTCGTTCGATTTGCGCAGCGCTCCGAGGCAGCAGCGGCCTCAGGGCGTGAGTGAGCGCTCTGAGCCGCATGGCAAACCAAGACTGATTGTGACAAGCTGTTACCCGACCTATGGCTGAACGACTGGTTTTGTTTACCGATCTGGACGGCGCGCTGCTGGACGTTCACACCTATTCCTGGCAGGGCGCCGAGGAAGCGCTGGAAGAAATCGAGCGGCGGAAAATTCCCCTGATTTTTTGCACCAGCAAGACGCGCGCGGAAGTGGAATATCTGCGCGCCAAAATGGGGAACCGCGATCCGTTCATCACCGAAAATGGCGGCGGCATTTTCATTCCCTACGGCTACTTCAATCAGCCGATGACGGGAGCGGAACGCGCCGGGCACAATCATGGCTTTGCGCTCGGCCGGCCGTACGCGGAAATCGTCGAAGCGCTCGAGGAAATCAGCGCGGAATCCGGAACGTCGGTGGCCGGTTTCCATTCGATGAACGCGCGTGAAATTGCCGCGAATACCGGCCTGTCCGTGGAGATGGCACAACTCGCGGCCAAACGTGAATTCGACGAGCCATTCTTTTTTGCGGCCTCCACTCCCGCCTCGGAACAAAAGTTCCTGGAAATTGCCCGGCTGCGCGGGCTGGGAGTTGCGCGAGGAGACCGCTTCTGGCACCTTTTTTCCGGAAGCGACAAGGGGCAGGCGGTTCGCAAACTGGCCGACATTTTCCGCAAGTCCATGCACGGGCGGATTCGAGTGGCGGCGATCGGATCAAGCGCCAACGACCTGCCGATGCTCGCTGCCGCCAACATCGCTGTGCTCCTCCCCTCGTCGAGCGGCCAGTACGATGCCTCGCTGTTGGCGCGCGTCCCCTCGGTCCGGCTGGCCCAGCTTGCCGGTCCTGCTGGGTGGAACACAGA
>JBGQGW010000049.1:0-17589 GCA_041497605.1 Terriglobia bacterium
CCGGTGGTAGACAATACCGTGCACGCCACAAATTTGCCGTGGGTCATGGATGGAGCCGGCCTGGCGAAGTTTTTGGGAATTCCCAGGGTCCGCTTGTTGAATGATCTGGAAGCGACCGGCTACGGCCTGGAAGTGCTCGAACCAAACGAACTTGAAGTATTGCAAGCGGGAGTGCCGACGCGAGCGGCGAATCGCGCCGTGATCGCCGCTGGAACAGGGCTTGGGGAAGCCGTACTTTTCTGGAACGGCCAGCACCATGTTCCCTATGCGACGGAGGGAGGCCACACTGGTTTTGCCGTGCAAAACAACCTTGAAGTCGAGTTAGCTCAAGCCATGCTGCGGAAGTATGGCCAGTTGGAGTATGAAATGCTGCTTTCCGGAAGAGGCTTCCGTGAAATTCACGATTTCCTCGATCCCAGCGTTCGCCATCCCGTTTTTGAGACTGCCGGCGCCGATCCCGCGCCGGAAATCACCAAGAATGCAGTGGATGGCATATGCCCAATCTGTGTGCGTGCGGTGGAGATATGGATTGATATTTACGGCGCCGAGGCTGGGAATCTGGCGCTACATTCTCTGGCGCGCGGCGGAGTTTTCGTGGCAGGGGGTATCGCCGTGAAGATATTGCCATTGCTGAAGCGGGGAAATTTTGTGCGCGCCTTCGCGGAGAAACCAAAGCTCGGAGAATTACTCGCGCGCATTCCGATCAGCGTGGTGTTGAATGAGGATGCGCCGATGCTGGGTTCAGCTTATGTTGCTTGGCTGGATGTTCCATGAGTGCGATCGGCGGATGAGGAGTCTTGGCCTGGCAACTCGCCTTGCCGGGTTGTTGACACTTCTCTGAGTCCTCGATAACCTGCAGTTACCCCTTCCTTTGCTGTTTGACCCCTTCTCATATTCGATTCGAGATGCAGACGAAGACGACTGCGTGCCGGCGAGACTCGCTCAATTGACCGTGCAGGTGCTGCGACGCACCAGTCGTCCGTTTGGCCGGCGATCTTGCCCACGAGGGAAGCGATGAAAGCTAAGAACGCGATAAGAATGTTTCGCCCGGTTCTGGCCCAACTGCCGCCGATTGCAGCGCTCATTCTGCAATGGACGTTTTGGCCTGTCTTTCGGCCATTCATATGGTTTCTCTTTTATCCTGCGGTTTTTTGCAGTTCTTGGATCGGCGGCCTGTCTGGTGGGCTGGCAGCCACCGCTGTCTCTGTGGCGCTTGTCTTTTTCTTTTTCGTTCAACCGCAACTCTCATTCGCAGTGGAAGACCCTAAGATCTTCTTTTCGGTGGGAGTGTTCACGGTTATGGGCGCCGCTTTTAGCTTCACTCATAGCCGCCTCAGGAAAACACACCAGCAGCTTACCGAGGCCCTGGCGGCCGCCGATTCCGCCAAGCAACTGGTTGAGACGCAAGTGCACGAACGTACGGTCGAATTGACTCAGGCCAACAAACTTATGCGAAACAGCGAGGAACGTTTGCGCCTGCTGATTTCAGGGGTGAAGGATTACGCGATTTTCATGCTCGATCCGGAGGGCCGGGTTGTCGACTGGAATCCAGGGGCACAGCGAATTAAAGGCTGGCATGCCGAGGAAATCATCGGCCAGCATTTTTCGAGATTTTACTTGCCCCAAGAGGTGGCCGACAAGAAACCGCAACGCGAGCTGGAAATCGCGAAATCCGAGGGGAGATTCGAGGAAGAAGGCTGGCGTCTCCGCAAGGACGGCTCGCGGTTTTGGGCCAACGTTCTCATCACTCCCCTACACGACGACCAGGGACGTTTTGCCGGCTTCGCCAAAGTGACTCGGGACTTGAACGAGCGCCACCGCATCGAGCAGACGATCAAAGAAGAAGAGGCACGCCTGGCCGCCGTCATAGGTTCCGCCATGGACGCCGTTGTGACAGTGGACGCGAATCAGCGAATCACTCTCTTCAATCCCGCCGCGGAGCGAATGTTCGCGTGCAGCGCGGCCGATGCTATGGGCCGTTCGCTGGATCGATTCATCCCCGAGCGATTTCGGAGCCAACACGCCTCACACATCCATAATTTCGGACAGACCAACATTACCCGTCGAAGCATGGGGGAAATGGGCGCCATCTATGGACTGCGCTCCAATGGGGAAGAATTTCCCATCGAGGCATCCATCTCGCAGGTCCAGATTGGCGAACAACGAATGTTCTCTGTGATCTTGCGAGATATCACGGAGCGGAAGCGCGCGGAGGAGGAATTGCGCCAGCAGGCCAGTTTGCTGGATCTGGCGAATGCGTTGGTGCGCGATATGGAAAGCCGAATCGTTTTTTGGAGTTCGGGATCGGAGAAAATCTACGGCTACACGAAGGCGGAAGCTTTGGGACGGAGTTGCCACGAACTATTGCAGACGGGGTTCCCGATTCCCCTGGCACAGATTGAACAGATTTTCGAGAAGGAAGGGAATTGGGAAGGAGAGCTGCTGCATCGCACTCGGGACGGCAGCCAGGTGGTGGTTGCGAGCCAGTGGGTCACATACCGCGACTCGCAGGGGAAACCGATTCGAGTTCTGGAAGTGAACCGAGACATCACCTCTAGCAAGCGCGCGGAAGCCTTGCAATTACGCTCGCAAAAACTCGAATCGCTCGGCACGCTGGCTGGGGGCATCGCCCACGACTTCAACAACATCCTGCTCGCCATTACCGGCAACACCAAGCTGGCGATGGCCGATCTTCCGCCCGAGCATCCCGTGCAGGAAAGCCTGGCGGAGATTGGGAAGGCTGGCACGCGCGCTACGGATTTGGTCCGGAGGATTCTGGCCTTCAGCCGGCCGCAGGAACTGGAGCGCAAAGTGCTCCATCTTCAGCCCATTGTGGAGGAAGCGCTGAAGCTCTTGCGGGCAACCTTGCCTTCGACGGTCGAGTTTCGGAGCGAGTTTGCCAAGGACCTGGCGCCAGTGGTCGCTGATGCGAGCCAGGTGCACCAAATCATCGTCAATCTGGGGACAAATGCCGCGCATGCGATCGGAACGCGGAGCGGTTTGATCGAGTTTCGGCTGGATGTGGCGGACTTGCGTGGCGACCACGCCGAACCTCCCGCCGGTATCCCGAAGGGAGCGTATATTTGCCTCACCGTGGCCGATAACGGGTGCGGCATGGACCGCGCTGTCCTCGATCGGATCTTCGATCCTTTCTTCACTACCAAGGCGCCGGGGGAGGGTACAGGATTGGGGCTCTCGGTCGTGCACGGCATCATCCAAAATCACGGAGGCGCGATCCGGGTTTACAGCGATCTGGGGAGAGGAACAGCGTTTTATCTCTACTTTCCCGCCGCCGCAAGCGCTGTCGAGCGGAGTCCTGAGCCGCCTCGCCCGGTTCAACGCGGGCGGAGTGAGCGCGTTCTGTACGTCGATGACGAAGAGCCGCTCGTCTTCCTTGTCAAGCGGATGCTGGAGCGCCTTGGCTACAGAGTGAGCGGCTTTACTGACGCCACTCGCGCTCTGGAGGAATTCCGGTCGAGACCGCGCGATTTCGATGTGGTTGTCACCGACTTGTCCATGCCGCGCATGTCCGGGTTCGAGCTCGCCCACGAAATCCTGGCAGCACGGCCGGACGTTCCGATCGTGATGACCTCCGGATATGTTCGTCCGGAGGATCAGCAAAAGGCTCTCGAGATGGGGCTTCGCGATCTGATCCCCAAGCCGCACACGATCGAGCAACTCGGCCGGACTCTCGATGCGCTTTTCCACCATGACACCAAACTGACCAAAGTAGACTCCGAGTAGCTCGCCGCATTTCTAGAAATCGTCGAATCACGCTCTTGCCGCTCCGGCCGATACAACAATCGGCAATCGCGCCAGGGCTTCACCTCTTGTTCTCCGGTTACTCTGACCTAACAGAGAGCCCAAAGCCGAAATCCGCAGCGCCGTGCCTGTGCTAGCCTCGATTACAAGCTCAGCTTAATTCAAGAAAAGCGATCTCTGTAAATTCACAGGCGAAGGCCAGTGCGAGCAAACCCGCGGAGGTTGCATTTGCAGTCCACAAGTTTCCCACAGAGCGAATCAGCGCCGGTGGCGGCAAGCGCGCTTTGCTCCAGGGCACCGAGAATTGCATTGGCTTCCATTCAGTGCTGCCAGGCGATGCTGCGGCTTTTTTTTACCGCTTTTCTTTTACTTGCTGTTTTTCCCGCGCGGGCGCAAATATCACCGGGACCTCTTTCCAAATCTCACCAATCCCTCAGCGGGCCAACACAATGTGTCAGTTGCCACAAAGTCGGAGCAGGCTCGGCAGCCCTGAAGTGCGGCGAGTGTCACACAGAGATTTCGCAGCGGATTGCGGAGGGACGCGGGCTGCACGCCCGCCATCCAGACAAAGAAAACTGCGGGAAGTGCCACTCCGAGCACAATGGCGAGGATTTTAAGCTCATCCGCTGGATTCCTTCGTTGAAAGGATTCGATCACAATGGAACCGGCTACACGCTGCAAGGGAAACACGCTGGACTGGATTGCAGCCAATGTCACAAGCCGGAACGCATCGGTGAGGCCGAACGGCGTTCGATCAAGATGAAGGATTTGCGGCAGACTTATCTCGGCCTGTCACAAAACTGCGTGAGCTGCCACGAAGATGTTCACAAAGGCCGGCTGGGACCAAATTGCACGCAGTGCCACAACTTTACGGATTGGAAAGCCGCCACCCAATTCGACCATTCCAAGACAAGATTTCCATTGACCGGGCTTCACGCGCCAGTTCCATGCGCAAAGTGCCACACCGCCGGGCCGGACAAGACGCCGCGGTTTCGGGGCCTCGAGTTCGGAAAATGTTCGGATTGCCATAGCGATCCTCACCACGGAAGATTCCCGGAGACCTGTGCGACGTGCCACGTCACCAGCGGCTGGAGAAAAATTGCCGGCAACGAGCATTTCGATCACTCCAAAACAAAATTCCCGTTGCTCGGCAAACACGCGGAAGTCGATTGCCTGAAGTGCCACGCCGGGGCGGATTTCAAAAAACCGGTTCCCTTCGCCAAATGCTCCGACTGCCACGCACCGGACCCGCACGGCGGCCAATTTCGCGCGCGTTCCGATAAAGGCGAGTGTTCCGCTTGCCACACGGTCGACAGATGGAAGCCTTCAAGCTTCGGGGTCAAAGAACATGCGGCAACTGCCTATCCACTGATGGGAGGTCACGCTTCGGTGGCCTGCGCAAAATGTCATATTCCGGCGGGCGCCGCGACCCGCTACAAGATTGCCTTTGTTCACTGCACCGATTGCCATTCCGATGCGCACTCGGGCCAGTTTGCAGGGCCTCCTTTTAACAATCGTTGCGAAGAATGCCACACCGTGAAAGGGTTCCGTCCTTCGCTGTACACGATCGCGCAGCATCAAAAGAGCCGGTATCCGCTCGCAGGAGCGCATCTGGCAGTGATGTGCTCGGAGTGTCACACGACGGCGAAGGCGCAGCAGCCGGCCAAGACCGCTCCATTCCGGTTTCAGGCTCTCTCTTGCACGGGCTGCCACACAGATCCACACAAGGGCCAGTTCCGTGACCGGATGGCGCGGCCGGGGCCGAATGGCAAGGCGCTCGGATGCGAGGCCTGCCACACCGTCCGTTCCTGGACCAACGTGAAAGACTTTGACCATTCGAAAACATCGTTTCCGTTGACCGGCGCTCACGCGAAGGCCGCCTGCGATGGCTGTCACAAGCCTGGACGTGAAGGAGGCACCATAACGGAAGTCGACTTCCACTCGGCGCCAACTCAATGTTCCAGTTGCCATGCAGACATCCATGCCGGTCAATTCAGCGGCTCAGGCAATCCCATTAATTGCGCGAACTGCCATACGGCCGAGCACTGGAAGCCCTCTTCATTCGACCACGAATCTGGATCGACTTTTTCATTGAAGGGAGCTCACCAGAAAGTCGATTGTGATTTGTGCCACAAGTCTTTCCGAACCGTGGCCGGCAAGCGGGTCTTGTTCTATAAGCCGACGCCACGCGAGTGCGCGGCCTGCCATAAGTGACCCGAGGCCAATGGACTCAATCGAACTGAGCCAAAGGATCTTTCGCCAGGAAAAGCGTGGAGGCGGCATCGATCAAGCGACTTGCGACTGAGACTCCTCTTAACAGCGGAGACAAGCGTCCGGAACAGATTGGCTCGAGGTAGCTCTCGCTGCCCCTATTATTCGGGATGAGAGCTTCTGTCCCGAGTCTGATGGCCACCAGTACTCACCGCGAAACTGAACTCAAACTGACCTTGCGGCCAGTTGTTTCGTCCGGAATCGAACTATACATTCATCAGTGAATCTAAAGCCTAGTCCCGTACCCAAATTTTCAGGCGCGGTTGTGTCTCTTGTTCACGACGAAACGGGTACAGCTCGTCCTCTTTCTTCTGCTCTTTCCGGCGGTGGGGCACGCTTATCCCCAGCCGGACAAGAAATACAATCGTAATCCGCACGGACCCATCGAGATACCCTGCGAAAACTGCCACACCGCCACGAGCTGGAAACCGATCCGGAACGTCCCCGAATTTGATCACAACAAGACAAGCTATCCTCTGCGCGGAATGCACGCCAAGGTGGCCTGCCGCCAATGCCACGCTGATCTTGTGTTTAAGAATGTGAGCACGCGTTGCGCGGATTGCCACGCCGACATACATCGCCGGCAATTCAGTGCGAGATGCGAGGAGTGCCACACGGTGAAGAGTTGGGAGGCAACGACCCAACAAGTCAGGGACCATCAGAACCGGTTTCCGCTGATCGGAGCGCATGCCATGCTGCAATGCGCCGACTGTCACAAGGGCGAAGCAACCGGCCAGTTCATCGGACTATCGACGGCTTGTTTGTCCTGCCATATCAAAGATTTTCAGACGGCGATCGCCCCGGACCATAAAGCACTGGGGTTTCCCACGACCTGCGAAAGCTGCCACACAGCAGACACCTGGTTCGGCGCGAAGTTCGATCACCTGAAATTCACGGGATTTGCGCTGACCGGAGCTCATACCTCCCTTGAATGCTCCGCCTGCCACATTGGCGGAAAATTCAAGGGCACGCCGGCGGATTGCTATAGTTGCCACGCGAAGGATTTTAAAGGGACCAGCAATCCCAATCACATCCAGGCGGGATTTCCGACCGACTGCTCGACCTGCCACAACACCTCGACCTGGCTGGGAGCCGCGTTCGATCATACAAAATTCACGAAATTCCCACTGACGGGCGCGCATATCAGCGTTGCCTGCAATCAATGCCACATCAATGGAAAGTTCGCCGGCACTCCCACCGATTGTTATTCCTGCCATACCAAAGACTATCAAGGCACCACGAATCCGAACCACGTGCAGGCCGGATTTCCGACGGACTGTTCACTCTGCCATACCACCGCATCCTGGAACGGCGCAAATTTCAATCACAATACCTTTACGAAATTCCCATTGACGGGCGCGCACGTGAATGTCGCCTGCAATCAATGCCATATCAACGGCAAGTTCGCCGGCACTCCGACTGACTGTTATAGCTGCCACGTGAAGGACTACAACGGGACCACGAATCCAAACCACGTACAGGCGGGGTTCTCGACCAATTGTTCACTCTGCCACAACACGACGAGTTGGGCGGGAGCCGTTTTCGACCATTCGAAGACGCCATTTCCGTTGACGGGGGCGCACGTGAGCGTGGCCTGCTCGCTCTGCCACATTAACGGGAAATTCGCAGGTACTCCGACCGATTGTTACACCTGCCACGTCAAAGATTTCCAGGGGACGACGAATCCGAATCACGTGCAGGCCGGATTCCCAACCGACTGCTCGACCTGCCACAACACGACGAGTTGGGCGGGAGCCGTATTCGACCATTCGAAGACGCCATTCCCGTTGACGGGCGCGCACGTGAGCGTGGCCTGCTCGCTCTGCCACATCAACGGCAAGTTCGCCGGCACTCCGACTGACTGCTATAGCTGCCACGTAAAGGACTACAACGGGACCACGAATCCAAACCACGTACAGGCGGGGTTCTCGACCAATTGTTCGACCTGCCACAACACAACGAGTTGGGCGGGAGCCGTATTCGACCATTCGAAGACGCCATTTCCGTTGACGGGGGCGCACGTGAGCGTCGCCTGTTCGCTATGCCACATCAACAACAAATTCGCAGGCACACCGACCGACTGCTACAGTTGCCACGTCAAGGATTTCCAGGAGACGACGAATCCAAATCACGTGCAGGCCGGATTCCCAACCGACTGCTCGACTTGCCACAACACGACAAGTTGGGCAGGAGCGGTTTTCGACCATTCGAAGACTCCATTTCCATTGACGGGCGCGCACGTGAGCGTCACCTGCTCGCTGTGCCACATCAACGGTAAGTTCGCCGGCACTCCGACCGATTGTTATTCGTGCCATACAAAAGATTATCAGGGGACGACGAATCCGAATCACGTGCAGGCCGGGTTCCCCACCACCTGCGCGAGCTGCCACAACACGGCGAGTTGGGCAGGAGCTGTTTTCGACCATTCCAAGACGCCATTCCCGTTGACGGGCGCACATGTGAGCGTGGCCTGCTCGCTATGCCACATCAACAACAAATTCGCAGGCACACCGACCGATTGCTACAGTTGCCACGTCAAGGATTTCCAGGGGACGACAAATCCGAATCACGTGCAGGCCGGATTCCCAACCGACTGCTCCATCTGCCACACCACGGCAACATGGGCCAACGCGAATTTCAATCACAATACGTTTACGAAATTCCCCTTGACGGGCGCTCACGTCAACGTCGCTTGCTCGCAGTGTCACATCAACGGCAAGTTTGCGGGAACTCCAACCGATTGCTATAGCTGTCACACAAAAGACTACACCGGGACCACCAACCCGAATCACACCGCGGCCGGATTCCCCACGGACTGCTCCATCTGCCACACCACGGCATCGTGGGCCGGCGCGGTTTTCGATCATTCGAAAACGCCATTTCCACTAACGGGCGCGCACCTGAGCGTCGCCTGCTCGCTATGCCACATCAACAACAAATTCGCGGGCACGCCCACCGATTGCTATTCGTGTCACACAAAGGACTACCAAGGAACGACGAATCCGAATCACGTGCAGGTGGGATATCCCACAGATTGCTCGATCTGTCATACGACGGCGTCATGGGCGGGCGCGGTGTTCGACCACTCGAAGACGCCGTTTCCATTGACGGGCGCGCACGTCAGCGTGCCTTGCACCAGTTGCCACATCGGCGGGCAATTTGCCGGCACGCCCACCGACTGCAATTCCTGCCACGCCAAGGATTACGCAGGGACAACCAATCCGAACCACAAGGCGGCGGGGTTCCCGACAACTTGCCAGACTTGCCACACTACGACGACTTGGTCGGGGGCGACCTTTAACCACACCTGGTTCCAGATTCCGCATCATTCCGCCCTGTGCAGTGATTGCCACACGAATTCTTCCGACTATACGGTTTTTGTTTGCACGAATTGTCACACCAAGTCTCAGACAGATCCCAAGCACTCCGGGGTAAAGGGTTATGTATGGAACAGCGCAAATTGTTACCAGTGTCACAAGAATGGCGGTAACTAGAGACCGTACATTTGTTTTTGTGGCGGCGCCGTTCCTGGCCGCCCTGCTTCCGATGCTCGTGTGTGCGCAGGGGACGATTCAGCAAACCGCGTTTCGCATCAAGTTCATCGCCGAAGGGGCTGTCTACTTGAATGGCGGCAGCGCCGCGGGCCTGAAAGAGGGACAGAAACTGGTGGTCAAGCGTTCCATCGCTGCTACCCAGCCGAGTTCCGAGAAATCCATGCCCGCCGCCACATCGGGAATCCTTGCAACGATAAAGGTAGTTTCCGTGGCCTCGGCATCGGCCGTTTGCGAAATCACAACTTCTACCGGCCCGCTTCAGATTGGTGACCTGGCTCAACTTGCCGAGGAGGAAGTGAAAACAGAGGCGGAAAAGGCCAAAGCTTCCGGCATGCGGACGTATCCGCAGATCGTTACATTCGATCTCGGCGATCCGGTGATGGCCGAGGCGCGTGACTCCATTCCGCGGCCGCCTTCCCCGGAAATCAATCGGATGAGGGGACGCATCGGCGTGGAGTACGGATCGATTTTTGTGCACAACAATCCCGCCAGCCGAAATATGGAGACCGGGGTTGTCGCCCGGCTGGATATGAACCGGATCGGCGGAAGCTACTGGAATTTCAGCGGCTATTGGCGGGGCCGATTCACCTCGGAATCGCGTGGCGCGCAGACGGCGACGCTCACGGACCTGATCAACCGGACGTATCACTTGAGCCTGACGTACAACAATCCGGATTCGCGATTGGTGGCCGGGGTCGGAAGGCTCTATCTTCCCTGGGCCAGCAGCCTGGACACGATTGACGGCGGGTACTTCGGAAGAAAATACGGAGAGCACACCAGGCTCGGCGTCTTCGCCGGCACCACCCCTGACCCATCGTCTTACGATTACAATCCTGATGGAAAACTGGGCGGAGCATTTCTGAATTTTGAGGGTGGCTCGTATGAAGATCTTCGATACACGACCACGATCGGAATTGCCGTTAGCGCGATCCAGTGGCACGCTCAGCGGCAATTTCTGTTTGCAGAGACCGGAATCTTCTTCAAGCGCTACTTCGCGCTGTACGATTCCATGCAAGTAGATGCACCACATACCGCCATGACCAGTTCATCTACGACGCCCGGTGCACCCCCGCAGACCACCGGCACCGGCGGCATCAATCGCAGCTACTTCTCACTCCGTTTTCAACCGCATCCGCGGCTTGGATTTGACATCAGCCACACCTACTACCGGGATTTCCCGACATTCGACCCACTATTGATCGGCACCGGGCTGCTGGACCGCTATTTATTTCAAGGCTTGAGCGCCGGCGTGAGAGTGGAGCTTCCGAAGCGAGTGAGCGTGTACACCAGCATAGGCCGCAGTTCGCGATCCGGTGATACCCAGGGCTCATGGAACCAACTCTATGGCCTGACCTTCGGAGATTTATTGCGCACGGGGCTGCGCGCGGATTTCCGGTACTCGCAATTCAACAGCTCCTTTGGCCGCGGAAATTACCGGTCCATCTCGCTGTCGCGCCAATTGCTGGAAAGCCTGCGCTGGGAACTGCAGGGAGGATTCCAGGATTTTTCATCGACGTTCACTTCGACGACGCAGAGCCGGTTTGTCAACAGTTTGATCGACTGGGCGCCGGGAAGACTCTTTTTTCTGCAAAACAATTACACCTGGCAACGAGGCGGCTCAGTGAATTACGACCAGGTCACTTTCACGCTCGGCCGGCGTTTTTGAGGTTTCCAAGAATAATGATTCGAGAGAACCGATTTCGAAACGGACGATCCATCGGGATGCGCGGATTTCTACAGGCGGCCGCACTCCTTCTGGCATGGCCATTTCTTGCGCCGGCCGGCCGGGCCGCCGGACCCGATCCGCTGGCGCCATTGCTCACACGAACGCGAGCCGTAGTGGAAGAGTTTGTGGACGATCTGGGCAACCTGCGCTACGAAGAGAATGTGCTTCAGCAGAAATTGGGTGAAAATAGGAAGAACTCCTACAAACAGGAAACTCAATTCGACACGCTGATGCTGATGCGATTCCAGAACGGCGAACTTACGGTGGAGGAATCGCGGATCCGGGAAATGGAGCCGCGCAAAGCAGAGGTGCGTCCGCTGCTGCTCACCAGCGGATTTTCGACGCTCGCAATGGTCTTTCATCCTTTCTACGAATCGAGCTTCCAGTTTACCCGGCTGGACGACGATGTGATCGATGGCAAGACCCTGGCTCGCGTGCGGTTCGAACATGTGCTGGGGACGCCCTCGCCCGTCCTGTATCAAAGACTTCTGACGGGCAGACCGGTGGAACTCGAGGGGACCGCCTGGATCGACCCCGATTCGGGGCAAATCTTTCGTATCAGTGCAGATGTGGGTACCAGCATGCAAGACCTGGGGCTGAATCAGCTTCGAGCGGAATTGCAGTATGCACCCGTCACTATGTCGGGCTCTCCGCAGCCGCTGTGGCTTCCGGCCAATGCGACGATCGACCTGGAAACCCCCAAGCAGCACTGGCGGAACACTCATCGCTTTACAAAATACCGGCGCTATACGGTAGACGTTCAAATTGACGTAGTTTCCAAGCAACCATGAATACACTTCTGAATGCACGAGCACTTGCCCAACCCGTTGAGGACCGCGAAAAAGATCATCGGCGGAGACTGGCTGCGGCGTGGTTGCTTTCCGCCGCTTTCACTTTGACCATGGCCGTTTACGGGGCGAGTTATTACCTTCTGGGCGCTGCCGACCGGCCCTATTCCCCGAAACACGCTCTTCTGCGCCCGAGCGGCTCGATCGGGATCAAGCTCGGGATCCTGGGCACGATGCTCTTTTTCGGAATCTACTTTTATTACTTCCGGAAGCGCTGGGGCTGGCTGCGCAGCATTGGAGTTACGAAACACTGGCTGGATTTCCACATCGTGATGGGCGTTACTGCGCCCATAATTATTGTGTGCCATGCCGCTTTCAAATTTCGCGGCATCGCGGGGATGGCATTCTGGATCATGGTGGCGGTGGCGCTGAGCGGCATCGTGGGACGGTATCTCTACTCGCAAATCCCACGCCATTTGAACGCCGCCGAGCTGACCTGGCAGGAATTGAAGGAAGAGCAGGAGCAACTGGCGAAGCATTTGGCGACTCAGAAGATTTTCGTGCACCGTGACCTGACTTCCGCTTTTCGCCCTCTTCCCACCGCCGAGCAGGTCAGAAGCCAAAATATCTTCGCCTCGCTCATATACATGTTTTCGCTAGACCTATCCCGGCCGTTCCGCATTGCAGCTTTGCGCCGGCGGGCTTTGCGGGCGGGAGGCATCTTCATGACCGTCGGCGGGCTCTTTCCGAGCGGCAAAGACGATATTGAGCGAGTGGTGCAGATGGCCCGGCACCAAGCGGCGCTGACGAAGCGAATGGTTTTTCTTTCGCGCTCGCAAGAGGTTTTCCAGCTCTGGCATGTGGTGCACCGGCCGTTCAGCTACGCATTCGTGGTTCTGGCCATCCTGCATATCTCCGCGGCTCTTCTTCTAGGTTATTTGTAACGCGATGGAGACACTGATCGCATTTGTCATCGCGGCCGGGGTGACGTTTTTCTTCGTTCGCCGTTACCTGAAAGAGCTGACGGCTGTACATAAAACGCCGGTGAAGCAGGCGCGCCAGGCGCAGCCGGCACCCCGGGTGGAAACGGTGCAGTGCCCGCGATGCAGCCAGTCAATCGCCAAAGGGACACCGTTCTGCGCGCACTGCGGAGCTGCACTGGCGATGTGGTCCGTCCATCTCGCGGAGGTGCACACCGGCGGCGGCAATGGAAAAACGGGGAAACCCCGCCCGGTGATCAACGCTTCGCTCTGCGTCGGCTGCGGAAGTTGCGTCGAGGTATGCCCGGAATCCGGAACGCTGGCCATGGCCAACGGCAAAGCGATCCTCGACGAACCCGATCGCTGCGTGGGACATGCCAAGTGCGTTGAAGTTTGCCCCACTCAGGCGATCACACTTTCCTTCGGGGGCGTTCTCCAAACCATCAAGGTGCCCAACGTCAAAGAGAACTTCGAAACCAACGTTCCGGGATTATTCATCGCCGGAGAACTGGGCGGCATGGGATTGATCAAGACAGCCGTCAACGAAGGAAAACTGGCGATTGATCACATTCACGCGCGATTGCAGAAGGAACGCAATGGGTCAGCAGCGGCCAATCCGAATCCGAAGCCCGAGGACGTGTTTGACGTGGCGATTGTGGGAGCCGGGCCCGCCGGCTTAAGCGCCGCGCTCTCGGCGCAGCAGCGGGAACTTCGCTATCTGGTGCTGGAGCAAGGCGAGATCGCCGCAACGATTCGCCAGTATCCTCGCCACAAATTCCTGATGGCTGAGCCCATTGAGATCCCGATGTACGGCAGCCTGTATGTGGCCGATGGGACGAAGGAAGCCCTGCTTTCCGTTTGGGAAAGTATCATCACCAGCACCGGCGTGCGCATCCAGACCAACGAACGGGCCGAGAGCATCCGGAAGGACGGCCAAGGTTTCGTTATCGAAACCAAGAAGGGGAAGTACCGCGCCCATTGCGTCATCCTGGCCATGGGAAAGCGGGGTTCCCCGCGCAAACTGGGCGTGCCCGGAGAAGACCTCAGCAAGGTGGCTTATCGCCTGATCGAGGCGGAGGACTATGAGGGCAAGGACATCCTGGTGGCCGGAGGCGGAGATTCGGCCGTGGAAGCTACGCTGGCATTGAGCCGCGACGCACGAAATCGCGTCACGCTTTGCTATCGCGGCCAGGCGTTCGAGCGAGTACGCGACCGCAACCGCCAGCAGTTGGAGGCGGCGGAGAGTTCCGGTCGGTTGCGGATTCTCCGCAAATCCAACATCATGGGCATTCGCCCCCAGGGCGTGCTCATCGATGTGGACGGCGCTCCCAAGGAGTTGCCCAATGATTTTGTTTTCATCCTGATCGGCGGAGAGTCGCCGGAAGATTTCCTGCGCAGCACGGGAGTGGAGATCGTGGAAAAATCGCTCGCCAATAGTTTGGAAAGGACATTCGCATGAATCGAAGCATGAGTTGTATCGCGTTTTGCTTGCTGATCGCCTCGATCGCAGGCTGCCAGAAGAAAGTCGGGGATCAGGATGCGATCCGGGCGAGCATTGAGAAACATCTCACCGGCCTCGGCTCAATCAATGTCTCCGCGATGGACAGGGACTACAAACAAATCGCGGTCAATGGCAACCAAGCCCAGGCCGATGTCGAGTTCAAACTGAAGCAAGGCGGCGCCACCATGGAGATGACGTACATCCTGGAGCGGCACGCCGGAGATTGGGTTGTGCTGAAGAGTCAGCCTACTGGCGGCCAGTTCGAACATCCGCCCATGGATAAAACTCATTCCGCGGCGCCTGCCGATGATGTCCACAAAGGCATGCCGGACATTCATGAGATTATCAAAGCCACTCAAGCGCCCGGCACAAAACCAAATCCCGCTGCTCCCCCTGCCTCACAGTCCCCAGAGAAAAAGACGCCCTAGGCGCCGCGGTCCCAAGTATCAAATTTTTGTTTCTGGGCAGGAACACCTCTGCCCAACTATTTTCAATTGAACCGGGCATCGTCAAGGAGAGGTGTCTCAGTTGCCTGCTGGGAAAGCTGCCTCAAACGCAGTAAAATAAGCTGGTTCTACGCGACGCGCCCGTAGCTCAGTTGGATAGAGCGTCTGCCTTCTAAGCAGAGGGTCGGGAGTTCGAATCTCCCCGGGCGCGCCATTTATTTCTTCATTGAATTCAACAGCCCGCAGTGCTTTCCCTGTCGCTGATTAGAGATGCGAGTTGGTTTGCGGGCTTCCAGCGAATCAAAGGGTTACGCCGGAGTGGTATGATCTGCTCTGCAGAGTTTCGAAAAGGGAGACGGCGATCGCCGGTATGAAGAAAGTGGAAAAGGACTCAAAGCCTGCGGAGAAATTTGATCTTTCGGCTGGCGCGGAAAGGGAGCGCCCGCCCGTGCTGGCTCATCTGCGTTTCGTTGAGAATGTGGAGAAGTTCAAGGATCTGACGCTGGAACAGAGATTCGAACACATTTACCACACGAATTTCTGGGGGGACGAGGAATCGAGATCAGGATTAGGCTCGGCGAAGTGGGCCACCGCTGCGCTTCGGAAGGGTCTTCACGAAGTTCTGAAAGAAACAAACAGCAAGATTCTTTTGGACATTCCCTGCGGCGATTTCAATTGGTTTTCGGAGATCGCCGATTCCGTCGAACGATATTTAGGCGGCGACATTGTTCCCGGAATCGTCGCCCGCAATCGGAAACTTTTCGGAGCGCCGAATAGAACGTTTTTGAATCTGGATTTGACGCGCGGGCCGCTTCCCAAGTCCGATTTTATTTTCTGCCGCGACTGCCTGGTCCATCTATCGTCAGCCAATGTTCTTAAAGCACTCGCCAGCATCCGCCGCAGCGGCGCCTCCTTCCTTGCCACCACCACGTTCTCCGGCATTTCGCGCAACACCGACATCGAAGACGGCGACTGGCGCCCCTTGAATTTCACTCGCCCTCCGATCTCTTTCCCCGAGCCGTTCCGCCTCATCGTCGAAGGCTGCACCGAAGAAGGCGATGCCTACGCCGATAAATCCATCGGCGTCTGGCGCATTTCGGATTTGCCCGAATTCAATTAATCGCCTATCAGATTCCTCTTTGCTGAACCTTGAACAATCTTCCGTCTGCTCCGGACCTGCACGCCTGACCCATGCTCCAAATTAATAAATTCTTTACGAACCTCTTATGCCTTCCTGATGCCGGTCAGGCTAGCCTTCCTCATTGTGCGATTGCTTAGCCTCGAACAAGCCTGCGGCAATTTTCAAAGGCACACGGCTGTGCAGAGCGTCACGGCGAAGCGCTTGAAGTTACACCAGTGTTCGGGTTGTTAGGAGTATGGGTCATGCGATCGATCCGGGGGATGATCGCGACTCGATAGAAGGCAAATCAAATGAAGGCTAGTTTTCCAGTGACGAAGGTAGGTTCGAATGGCAAGAGTCCGCTCATTGTCGCGGTTCTGGCCACGATGCTCTGGCAGTATCCTTGTTTCGCGCAGAATGGTACCAACGGACCAACCAATCAGCCAGCGGCCGCACCGGCCACCACCCCGGCGAGCGCCCCGGAGAGTTCCTCTGCGAGTTCTCCGGAACAGTCAATTCCAGCCGCCAACGCGAAAGAGCTGGATGCGATGAGGAAGCGCATCGAGCAACTCGAGGCGGAATTGAAAATTAAGAAAGCACAAGAGCAGCCGGCTACAATCGCCGCGGAAGCTCCCGCAAATGCGGTACAACCAGCAGCGCTCACTCCAACTGCCTCACCGGAGACAGCTTCACCGACAAAGACCGCCTCCGTTGATACCAAGCCTGCTAAGGCGGTCAAGGCGGAGCCATTTGCATTTGCAGACTTCACCTGGCTGAATGGCAATCCCCGCACAAAAGAGGTGCCGCTGGATACAAAATTCTTCACGCCGGAGATCAGAGCCGACGTTTCCTACATTTATGATTTTAACCATCCGAAGGACGATACGATCGGCGGGTCGAGCGAGGTCTTCCGGTCGAACGAAGTCCAGCTAACGCAACTCGGCGTGGGTGGTGACTTCCACTATGACAATGTCCGCGCCCGCTTGATGACGCAGTTTGGAATGTATTCACAAACGACCCCGCGCAACGACGCCAGCCCTGCTCGCGGCCAATGGGACCTCGCCACCGCCTACCGCTATGTTTCCGAAGCCTATGGCGGGTACCACATCAACGTCCTGCACGGCATCAACGTCGATGCCGGGATCTTCATGTCGTACATCGGCCTTTTCAGCTACTACAACTTTGACAACTGGGCCTATCAGCCGTCGTATGTTTCTTCCACTACGCCGTGGTTTTTCAATGGCGTCCGCGTTCAGATTTACCCGACGGAACACTTGAAGATTGAGCCGTGGTTCGTCAACGGTTGGCAGTCCTATGGGCGGTTCAACAACCGGCCTGGTTTTGGATTTCAGATCCTGTGGCGGCCGAACGGCTGGCTTTCGATCCTCGGCAATGAATATGCTTTGGGAGAGGATGCGCTAGGCCTTCCGGGTCGCGTGCG
>JBGQGW010000050.1:0-17452 GCA_041497605.1 Terriglobia bacterium
GACATCGAGCAATACGTGGAACAATTGAAGCAGGCAGCGCAGGAAAATCGCGACCTCTTCCTCGGCTCGATTCAAATGCTCTCCGCGGCCATCGACGAAAAGGATCCCTACACGCGAGGCCATTCCAGCCGCGTCGCGAAATACTCCGTGATCATGGGCGAGCAGCTGGGGCTCAGCCCGGAGGATCTTGATCGCCTGCACATTTCCGCGCTGCTCCATGACGTGGGCAAGATTGGCGTCGATGACCGCGTGCTGAAAAAGCCCGGCAGCTTGACCGACGAAGAATTCGAAATCATGAAGCAGCATCCGGTGAAGGGCGCGAACATCATGCGCCCCGTGGCACAGTTGAAAGAAATGCTGCCGGGCATCGAACTCCACCACGAGCACCTGGACGGCCGGGGTTATCCCTACGGGCTGCGCGGCGAGGACATTCCGCTGATGGCGCGCATCATCGCGGTTGCGGATACCTTTGACGCCATGACCACCAATCGCCCCTATCAAACAGCCTTGGACGTCGATTTCGCAATCCGAAGAGTCCGCCAGCTTTCCGGCACCAAATTCGATCCCGCGGTTGCCGATGCCCTCGAAAGCGGCGTTCAGTCCGGTCGCATCCACATCACCGCCGTACTCGTAGAAGCCTAGCCCTCAGCAGTTCCTGCATAGAGCAAGTTCGCAAGCATTCGGATCCCATCCCATCGATTCGCGTCATCACCGAACCCACGCAACGTAGTATTGCGCGGACTTAAGGCTTGGTGGGCTTTCCTCTATCAGCGGCAGCGGCGCGACCGCGAAGGCTTGGTCTGCTAGAATGATTGTTTCCCCGGACGTATTTGGATCCCTATGATCTCTCTATTCGGAAAACCGGAACCCACCCTGCTCGAACGGCTGAAAGAGTCGGTCGGCAAAACCCGCACCGAGCTCGCCGCCAAGGTCGAGCAACTGCTGACGGGCGACCGGCCGGTCGATCCGGCTCTGCTCGAGCAGCTCGAATCGGCATTGCTCGGCGCGGATGTCGGCGTCAGCACAACGCGCGAAATTCTCGCCGCGTTGCGCCGGCAGGTGAACGAAAAAGCAATCACGGGATCCGGCGCGCTCAAAGCGGAGTTGAAAAATCAGATCGTTCGCGTGCTCACTCCGCCGGCCGAGGCCGCGGCCGATGGAAAGGCCGCCACCGCTCCGCGCGTGCTTTTTATCGTGGGCGTGAATGGCACCGGTAAGACCACCACAATCGGCAAGCTGGCCCACCGGCTGAAAAAAGAAGGACGCAAGGTGATCCTGGGCGCCGCCGATACGTTTCGTGCGGCGGCGATCGAGCAGCTTGAAGTCTGGGCGCGCCGCGCGGGCGTTGAGCTGATCAAACAAAAGCCGGGCGCCGATCCTGCCGCCGTCGTTTTCGATGCGCTTACCGCGGCGCGCGCGCGGTCGGCGGATGCCGTGATCATTGACACCGCCGGGCGCTTGCATACCAAATCGAATCTGATGGCCGAGCTCGAAAAGATGAAGCGCACCGCCGCAAAGCTCGTCCCCGGCGCGCCGCATGATATCTTGCTCGTGATGGACGCAACCACCGGGCAAAACGGTCTCTCGCAGGCGCGCGAATTCACCAGCCACGTCGGCGTCACCGGCATCGTTCTCACCAAGCTCGACGGAACCGCCAAGGGCGGCATCGTCGTGGCCATCGCCCGCGAGCTCGGCTTGCCGATTCGTTTTGTCGGCACGGGTGAAAAGATAGACGACCTGGTGCCTTTTGACGCGCAAACCTACGCCAATTCGCTCTTCGACTAAGTTCGCCGCGCCCGGGCAATCGCCCGATCAAGTGGATGACCGCTGGATCGCTCGCGCTCTCGAACTCGCCCGCCGTGGCCAAGCGCTGGCCCATCCCAATCCGATGGTCGGCGCGGTAGTCGTAAAAAATGGACGCGCCATCGCCGAAGGCTTTCACACCTACGAAGGACGCCGCCACGCGGAAATTATAGCCCTTGAAAATGCCGGAAAGAATGCGCGCGGCGCAACGCTCTATGTCAACCTCGAACCCTGCTGCCACACCGGCCGCACCGGCCCGTGCACCGAGGCGATAATAAAAGCGGGCGTGAAGCGCGTGGTGGCGGCAATGTCGGACCCAAACCCCAAAGTCGCGGGCCGAGGCTTTCGCCAATTGCGCCGCTCTGGAGTAAACGTCACAATCGGAGCCCGCGAGGCCGAAGCTCGCTGCCTGAACGAACCGTTCTTGAATTGGATCCGCAGGGATGTGCCGCTGGTAACGTTGAAATCGGCGCTGACGCTCGATGGCTACATCGCTTCGCTCGTCCGCAATGCCCGGTGGATCACTTCGCCGCAATCCCGCGACCAGGTTCAGCTCCTCCGCCACACATCGGATGCGCTGGTCACCGGCATTGGCACTGTCCTTGCCGATAACCCGAATCTTACCGACCGCACCGGCCGCCCCCGGAGAAGGCCGCTGCTGCGCGTGGTCCTCGATTCGCGGCTCAGGCTTCCACTGAACTCGAAACTGGTCAAGTCAGCGGACGGTGACTTGCTCGTGTTCACCACGATGCCGCTCGAATCCTCGCGTGCCCGCGCCTTGCGCCGCGCCGGCGTCGAAGTGGTTCGCGCCCGTGCACGTGGCAAGCGCGTTGACCTCGCCGCTGTGATCGGCGAACTCGGCCGCCGCCAAATCTTGAGCGTCCTGCTCGAAGCCGGATCAAATATAAATGGAGCTGCCCTCGAAGCCGGAATTGTGGATAAGATGATCCTGTTCTTCGCCCCAAAGATATTTGGCGGCGGTGTCCCGTTCGCAACGGGCCGCTCTCGCCGGTTCGCCGCCCTGCCGCCGCTCGAAAATATATCGCTGCGGCAATTCGGCCCCGATTTCACGGTGGAGGGATATTTGCGCGATGTTTACAGGCATAGTTGAGCACGTTGCAAAAATCGAATCGCTCGATCAGACGCCCACCGGCGGCCGTCTCCGAGTGAATCTTGCCGACGCCGCCGAAATTGCGGCTTCGCTCAACATCGCGGATAGTATCGCCGTAAATGGATGCTGCCTCACCGTCGTCGAAATCAGCGATGCAATCTTCGCCGCCGATCTTTCGGCGGAGACCCTGCGCCGGACATCCCTCGGTGAAATGAAACCAGGCCAACCAGTGAATCTCGAGCGCCCGCTCGCCGCAAATGGGCGGCTCGGCGGCCACTTTGTGCAAGGGCACGTGGATGGAATTGGCCGCGTCACGCGCATCGAGCCGGAAGGTGAAAACTGGTGGCTTTCCGTGCGCGTGCCCGCGGAAATTGGCCGCTATGTGGCCATGAAAGGTTCGATTGCCATCGACGGGATCAGCTTGACCGTGGCCGGATGGCGCGAAGGTATTTTAGACGTGGCGCTGATTCCATTTACGTACACGCACACGAATATTCATGCGATGACTCCAGGCACGGCGGTGAATCTGGAATGCGATATTCTCGCGAAGTATGTTGAGCGAATGCTCGACGCGCGGCGCGAACCGGCACCGTCGCGGCTTACGGTTGCCAAGTTGATCGAAGAAGGATTTTGAAACCGCCGGGATCGCCCGGCACGGCTTACAAAATGAGACTGCTTCGACGCGATTTCCTGAAATCGGTAGTAGCGGCGGGCACGGTTGCATTCAACCGCGCCTGGGGCGGAAGTTCGCCGAAATCAACGATGGGGGCGACGCAGATGGCGACGAGCAAAACACACGATGTGGCCGTCATTGGTGCCGGGGTGTTCGGCGCCTGGACCGCTTACACTCTGGCGCGTTCGGGCAAAAGCGTGGTGTTGCTCGACTCCTACGGCGCTTCGAACGCGCGCGCCAGCTCGGGCGGCGAATCGCGAATTATCCGCATGGGCTACGGCCCCGACGAGCTCTACACGCGGTGGTCCATGCGATCGCTGGCTCTGTGGCAGGAATTTTTCGGCAGGATCGGGGAACCGCTTTTCTGCCGGACCGGCATGCTGTGGATGGCGGGCGAAGGCGAGAAATATCCGCACGATTGCGAAGCAAATTTCAAAAAGCTGGGCGTGAAATATGAAAGATTCGAGCGCGCGGATTTGGAGAAGCGCTATCCGCAAATCGCCTTCGGCAAAAAAATAACCTGGGGGCTCTACGAGCCGGATAGCGGTGTGCTCCTTGCCCGGCGCGCCGTTCAAGCCGTGGTTCAGGCGGCGCAGAAGAGCGGCACGGAATATAAAATTGACGCCGTCACAGCGCCCGCGAGCGATGGGCGCCTCGCTTCGGTGACGACGCTGAGCGGCGAAAAAATCAGCGCCGGGACTTTCGTTTTCGCGTGCGGCCCCTGGCTGCCAAAAGTTTTCCCGGGAATTTTGGGCGAACGGATTTTCCCCACGCGGCAGGAAGTTTTCTTTTTCGGCGCGCCCCCCGGCGACACTCGATTTGCGCCCCCCGCGATGCCCGCCTGGATCTGCCTGGGCGACGAAATTTACGGCATGCCGGACCTTGAAAATCGCGGTGTAAAAATCGCCGTCGACCGTCACGGCCCGCTCATAGATCCTGACACCGCGAATCGCGTTCCCACTCCGGAAGCACAGCAGGCGGCGCGAGCCTACATGGGCGAGCGCTTTCCCGGCATGAAAAACGCGCCGGTGGTGGAATCGCGCGTGTGCCAGTACGAAAATACTTCCAACGGCGACTTCCTCGTCGATCGGCATCCCTCGTTTGAAAATGTGTGGCTGGTTGGCGGCGGCTCAGGACACGGGTTCAAACACGGCCCGGCGATGGGAGCTTATGTTGCCGCGCGTTTGGCGGGCGAGGCCGCGGCTGAGCCGCGATTTTCTCTGGCGACAAAACAAACCATGCAAAAGCGCGCGGTTTATTAACGAGCGCGCGGATTTTCCAGGCAAGTCGAACGTCGTTCGAATGGCGGTGGTGAACTAACGGCGCTTCCGGTTTTTTTTCGCGGGAGCTTGCTTGGAGTTTTTAGGGATTTTTGCGGTCGATTTGGAAAGTTTCCATCCCGTAGGCAGGAAAATTTCGAAATCGCCGGCAAGGGACGGGTTCTTCAAACGCAATGTTGTGGTGGACTTTTTCGATGACTTCTTTTTCATTCGATTGGCCATCCAATTCCCTTCCCTAATTCTCCGTCTTCGCTTCCCGATGATCGCTGGACTTTTGACGCGCGCCTCGAAAATAGAGCGCCAGGCCGATCAGAATCGCCACCAGCGTCGCTCCAATCAATTTTGCTTCGAATCCGATTTTGCTGGTTGCTTCGCCGGGCGGAATCAGTGAAAGTACGATCCCTCCCGCGACAACGACAAATCCAAGCCCGCCGGCGATCCACACTCCAATCTTGCCGCCCGGAATCAGAACCGCGGCCGGATTTTCAGCGCGGTCCTTGCGGTAGGCAAGCTTGATCGCCGCTGCGTACATGTAAAGGAACGGAATGAAATAAAGGATTACGGCGGCATCCACGAGAATCTGGTAAGCGCTATTGGCCGTTTCGTTGATCTGGATGATCAGCAGAATAATCCCGGAGATAATCGCCTGAACCAAGATCGAAATGTACGGCGTTTTCCATTTCGGGTGAATTTTTCCGAATGCCGCCGGCAGATAGCGATCGATGCCCACGACAAAGGGCACACGAGCGATGCCGGCAACCGTCGAGCCGACTCCTCCCGCATTTCCGACGGAAACCAGCATGGCGGCGATAACCCCGAGCAATCCAACCTTCAAAATCGTTGAGCCGATGGTGATGGCCTGGAACACTCCGCTCTTCGGATCGACGTCTGTGCTCTGCAACATGCCCAGCACCGCGATCGTGCCCACGATGTAGATCGCTGCGATCAGCACGCCGGAACCCAGAATTGCCCGCGGAAGCGTGCGCCGGGGATCTTTAATTTCGTCACTCATCGCCGAGACGAGTTCGAGCCCGGTAAAGGCGAAGGCGATCTGCGGCCAAAAATTTACCGTGTTCCAATTCCATACGGGGAAAATATTCGCCCAGGTGAAATGGGTTACCGGTCCCTTCATGTTCCAGAGGATGACGGCGATGAACGTGAGCATCAACAACGGAAGATAGGTGGCAACTCCGCCGGCATTTTGCAGCCACTTGCCGATGTTCAGGCCAATGATGTTCAGCCATACGGCGACAATCAATAGGATCAGGGAACCGATCAGCAGGAATGTGCGGCTCTGCGCCAAATGCGCCGCGCCCGCGCCGCCCACATAGGCGCTCATGGATGCGCTGGCGAGCAGCAGGCCCGGAAAATAGAACACGGTATAAACCCAATACGTCCAGCCCGCGACGAAGCCGTGAAATTCCCCGAACGCCTGCTTCGACCAAACGTACAGACCGCCCTCCTCCGGAAATCGCGTGGAAAGCTCGACGATCACAAGCGCGGTAGGAACAAAAAAGAAAACGGCCGCGGCGATCCACAAGCTGATGGACGAAGTGCCGTTGTGAGCGGCTGCGGCAATCCACCGCGGGCCCAGCACCGTGGCGATATTGAAAAGCAGTACGTCCCAGAAACCCATCTCGCGGCGGAGCTGCTTGCGGGGATCGGGAATAACTGGGGAAGTCTGGCTCACGCGGTGACGTCCAGGGCGGGGATCAGTTCGTCCTGCATGCGGAAATTATGGAGCGCGGGATCTTCGGAGCTCTCGAATTCCTGCCAGGTGCCGAAAAAAGAGACCTGTCCTTCCTTAAGGAAGACGAGGCGATCTGCGAGTCTCCGGGCAAGATGCGTATCGTGCGTAACCACGATCGCCGTCTTGTGGAATTTCTCTTTGAGTTTGAGGATCAGTTCGCCCACGTGGCCGGCCATGATCGGATCGACCATCGTGGTAGGCTCATCGAACAGGATCGCTTCCGGATCTTGTGCCAGGGCGCGCGCGATGGCCACGGCACGCTTTGTCCCCGTGCTCAGTTCGTCGGGAAGCTTATCGGCAAATTCGCTGACTTCCAGCATTGCGAGAAGTTCTTTCACGCGCGCGTCGATCTGATCTGGCTCCATGTCGGTGCGGCTTTCGAGCGGGAAGGCCACATTTTGTGCGACGGTGAGCGAATCGAACAGCGCGCCGGACTGGAAGACCATGGTGACTTGATTGCGCGTCTCCGCGAGTTGCTCCTCCGTCCAGCCAACGATGTCCTTGCCGGCGACAATCACCTGGCCCTCGTCCGCCTGCAGAAAACCCATGATGATCTTGAGCGAAACGGATTTGCCCACGCCGCTGCGGCCCATGATCACAGTCGTCTCACCCTGATCGGCGAAGAAACTCACCTGGCGCAGCACCTCCTGCTCGCCGAACGACTTCGAGACGTTTTTAAATTCGATGAAGTGCTCGCTCACGCTTCCCTTTTCTTGTCGAAGGCCGCCAGGAGTTCGGTGTAGTCCTCCGGCGTGTTGATATTCTTGAATAGGAGGCCCAGGGAATCAAACGGTTTCCATTCTTCGGGCGCCAGAGTGACTATAGCAAGGCTGGCAAGGCCTTGCGTAATTTTGCGGATGTCCTGGGCGAGCGCGGCGGATATTTGCGGCCCGGCCTGTTGGTGATACATGGCGCAAAGCGGTTCCGCTCCTTGCGTGCTGAGCGGAAGAACCGCATCCGCTTGCGATTCCAGGGCCCGGCGAATCAAGAATTCCAGCCAATCTCGCGTCAGAAATGGCAGGTCGCAGCCGATGATTAGATTCCAGGAATGCGTCGCGGCTCCAAGTGCCGTTGCGATTCCGCCGAGAGGGCCGAACCCCAGGTGATCATCGGGGATCGCGCGCAGGCCGAGGGGTGCGAAGCGTTCGGCCGGTCCGATGATCGCTGGATGGCCGACGATCGGCTCGAGCAAGCGCGCGGCTCGCACGATGAGCGGCTGGCCATTCAGTTCGATGAAGGCTTTATCGCGGCCCATGCGCGAACTGGCGCCGCCTGCCAGAATGAATCCGCCCACATTTTCAAAGCGCGCCATCTTCCCTCTTGTTCCAATTCATCTCGTCAGTCGCATACTTACTTACCGGGCCGCTGAATCCCCAGCTCGCGCAGCTTTTCCTGCAAGCTTTGCCGGTGCAGGCCCACAGCCGCCGCAGTGCGCGAGACGTTCCAGTGATGCTCTTCCAATTTTGATTTAAAAAATGCGATTTCGAACTTGCGCTTGGCTTCGCGAAAGTCCGCCTCGCTCAGCAATTGGTCGCTGCTGCCGGCGCGGGCGTTCCTCGTCACCGGCTCGCCGCTGCGAATTTCTTCCGGGAGTTCGGCGGGCCCGATTTTTTCTCCCGGCGCCAGCACCAGGCTGCGTTCCAGCGCGTTTCTCAGTTCGCGCACGTTGCCAGGCCAGTCGTAGCGAGTCAGCAGATCGATCGCGGCGGGATCGAGCCGCGCCTTGCGGTTGTGCCGCGCATTGAGCTGCAAGAGAAATGTTTCGGCGAGGAGTGGAATGTCGTCTTTGTGTGAGCGAAGCGGAGGCAGTTCCAGCGTCACCACTCGCAGGCGGTAAAAGAGATCTTCGCGAAATTTACCGGCGGCGATCTCGGCGGGCAAATCGCGGTGGGTGGCGCTGACCACGCGAACGTCTACTTCAATTGCGTGCGAGCCGCCCAAGCGTTCTATTTTGCGGTTTTCGAGCGCGCGGAGCACTTTGGCCTGCGTGATGGGATTCATGTCGCCAATTTCGTCGAGGAAAAGTGTGCCGCCCGAGGCCAGCTCGAATTTTCCTTTTTTTTGTTGCGCGGCGCCGGTAAAGGCGCCTTTTTCGTATCCGAAGAGTTCCGATTCGATCAAGTTCTCGGGAAGCGCCGCGCAATTCACCGCAACGAACGGGCCATTCTTGCGCGGTGAGCGATCGTGAATTTCCTGCGCAAGAAGATCCTTCCCCGTTCCGCTCTCGCCGAGGATCAGGACGGTGGCGTCGGAAGGCGCCACGCGTTCCGCCAGCTCGAAGACTCGCCGCATCACCGCGCTCGAGCCAATCATGCGGCCAAACTGGCCTTCGGCGACGAGTTCGCGGCGCAGGCGTTCATTTTCGGTGGAGAGGTCGAGGATTTTTATCAAATTCGCGACGCGTTTGCGCAGCTCTTCGATGTCGAAACCTTTGACGATGTAATCGGCCGCGCCCAGACGGAGCGCATCGACTGCCGTCTTCGCGGAATCGAGCGCGGAGACAACCAGGACCGGCTGCTCGTGACCGTCTTCGCGCATCGAGCGCAGCAGCGAGAGGCCGTCTTCTTCCGGCATCACCAGATCGAGCAGGACCACGTCGGGCCGCTCCCGGTCGAGCGCTTCGCGTGCCGCGCCCGCCGAATCGGCTTCGGTGATACGGTATTTATGTTCCAGGGCGCGGCGAAGACCGTAACGCGCCGAGGGGTCGTCGTCGACGATTAGAATAGTTCGCATTCTTCTTCCGCCTTATTTCCTTTTTCCGCCTTCTCAACCGGGCGCAGGCCTTCGCCAGGCTCAGGCTAAACGGGCAGCGCCCCCCGCCCCAGTATCCGCGAGCGGGATGGAGACGATGAAACGTGTGCCGCGGCTATCGTGAATCGGGCTTTCCCAATGGATTGAGCCGTTCATTTCTGCCAGGCGGCGTTCGACGATGGAAAGTCCCAGGCCGGTGCCACTCGGCTTTGTCGTGTAGAACGGTTGGAAAATTTTCTTTTGCATGTCACCAGGAATGCCGGGGCCATCGTCGGCCACTTCGATAATCAGCCGCCCCTCGCGGCGGGCAACGGAAACCTTCACGCTGCCTCCACGGGGCAACGCTTCAATGGCATTTACAACGAGGTTTGAGACGATGTCGTTCAAAGCTTCTTCGGAACCGCAGACGTATGCTTCCTGCGCTTCGACGGATGTTTCGATGCCTGCTCCACGCGACTCATCATTCAGGCGCTCCAAAGTCAGTTTCACTTGCCTGCGCTCAGCGTCCCGGCTCAAGAGCGTGATCACTTGTTCGACGGCTGCCATCGCCGCCACACGCTGCCGCCCGGCAGCCGGGCGCAACCATGGCTTTGCGTATTGCAGCAGTTGCCCCAACTTCGAGGAGAGCCGGTCAACTTCGGCAACCACCAGGGAGCAATCGGCGCGAACATCCTGCGGCAGGTCGGGTTTTTCGAGAAGGACCTGAAGCACAGTCTTCATCGAGCTAAGAGGGTTGCGCAAATTGTGAGAAATGCTTGCCGCCATTTGCCCGACCAGGGCGAAGCGCTCACGTTCCGCGAGCTCGCGCTCGAGTCTCAGCTTCTCCCCAATCAGGCGGCAGAGATCGATTGCCGCCGGCAATTGCTCGCCCACAATCTGAAGCGCGGCGCTCACCTCGCCAGTTAGAACGGCGCCTGTGGAACTCGCTTCAATCGTACCGATTTCCACATCGTTCTGGAGAATCGGCACGTGCACAACATGGCCGAGGCCTCCGGGTGATGCGAAGGGTTTCTGATTCACCGGCGGCGGAAAAGAAATTCGCAGATCGGCAAGACCGAAAGCTTCCCGGAGCCGGCGCGCTGTGAATTCGAAAAGTTTCTCCAGGTCGCCATTCCGCGCCTCCGCCTGCACTTCCACCATCAACCGTTGAATCTGGTCCATCCGTTGCCGAATCGACCGATGAAGGGCTGGCCCGATCAATCGTTCGACTGGCTCAAACAGAAAGATAAGAACAAACAAGAGAATGCTGGCCGTGGCTTCCGGAGGAAGAATCGGCTCGAGCCACCCGCTGATTCGCCGCACGAGCGCGAGATAGAGCAATCCCAGAAATGTGGCAGAAAGCGCATAGACCAGATTTCGTTGCGCGCCAAATTCCAGGAAGTTGTGCCGCAGCGCAAAGTAGGCCACCAGCGCCCCGGGGAAAATTCCCGCGACAATTGCGACCGTCGTCAAAATCTCAGTGCGCATCGGTGGTCCGGCTTCCAGCGCATTCAAGGCGATCAGAACGATTGTCAATAGACTCGCGATCGAAAAAAGCCACTGAAACAAATGCCGTTCACTTAGCTCTCGCGCTCGACGCACGCAGCCAATCTGCAAAATTGCTCCCAAGAATGAGCAAAAGGCCAAACTTGGGACGAGGTTGTAGTTCTGAAAACTGAGGAACTGTGAAACTGGTGAAACCAGATTCAACTGATGGGACCTGATGAGTAAAGCGCCAATCTCGACGAAGGGGACAAGATAGAGCAGGATGACAGCCCCCCAGTATGCACGTGGCAGTGGAACCCGTCTCGTCTGCCTCGCGTATTCGAAGTGCGTGTGGCCAACAAGGGGAATGAGGAACAAACTCCCCAACGCTGTAAGGCTCAAGTAGAGGTATCTCGTAGCCTCGGGAGGCGACCCGTATTGCACCCGCGCGTTCATTTCCAGCAGCCCGCCGCAATACAACAGAAACAGCGATAGCATTAGAAAGAAAAGCAGGCGCTCGAAGAGCCGCGGCCGACGATGACCGATGATCAGGGCCAGAAGAAAGAGATAGACGAGAGCGCCGACCGTGAAGCCGACCAGACGGAGGTAGAAGAGGAGAGGCACCACGCTCCTATACGATGCGAGATTCTAGCCTTAAGTGGAGAGGCAACTCAATCTCCAAGTGTAAGGAAATTGCTGCATATCGTAAGTTATAGACAATAAGCAATATAGTATCGATCTTGAGTCAGGTGCGGAAAGAAGAAAACTTGCTTGAGTGTCGCCTACTCACTTGACAACTGGAGGGCATTTGCATATATTAGCACTCGCTCAAGAGGAGTGCTAATCGCATCTCAACGTCTTGAAGCTATCCTGAGTCAATCTTCGGAGGGTGAAGAACGATGGCTGTCAATGTGACTCCATTACACGACCGCGTGCTGGTACAGCGGATCGAAGAGAAAGAGTCCGCGAAGGGTGGAATCATCATCCCTGACACGGCAAAAGAGAAACCCCAAGAAGGCGAAGTGATCGCAGTTGGAGCCGGCCGGATTGAGAAGGGCGCGCGGATCCCACTCGATGTGAAAGTGGGCGATCGCGTTCTTTTCGGCAAGTACAGCGGAGCAGAGATCAAGGTCGACGATCAGGAATACCTCATCCTGAAGGAAGACGAGATCCTGGCGAAGCTCGGCAGCAGCGCGAAAGCGGCTGGCGGCAAAAGGTAAGCTTTTTCCCCGGCGATGATCGGCCGGGCCAATCCATTCCAAATATACTTACGACATACTTCTGAGGAGGAAAGAGACCCATGGCAAAGCAAATCGTGACTGGTGAGAATTCGCGCCAGTCCATCCTGCGCGGCGTCAACATTCTCGCCGACGCTGTGAAGATCACCTTGGGCCCCAAGGGGCGCAATGCGGTGATCGAGAAGAAGTTTGGCGCGCCGATCATCACCAAAGACGGGGTGACGGTCGCCAAGGAAATCGAGCTGCCTGATCCGCTCGAAAATATGGGCGCACAGATGGTGCGCGAGGTTGCGTCGAAGACTTCCGACGTGGCCGGTGACGGCACCACCACGGCAACGGTTCTGGCGCAAGCGATCTTCCGCGAAGGCGTAAAGACCGTAGCCGCCGGCGCCAGCCCGATGGCCCTGAAGCGCGGCATCGAGCGAGCCGTTGAAGTGGCAGTGGAAGAAGTGAAGAAGCTCCACAAGGACGTCAAAGGCGACATGATCGCGCAAGTGGGCACGATCAGCGCCAATAACGATAAGCAGATCGGCAGCATCATCGCCGAAGCGATGAAGAAGGTGGGCAAGGATGGCGTCATCACCGTGGAAGAATCGAAGACCATGGAAACGACGCTCGAAGTGGTCGAAGGCATGCAATTCGACCGCGGCTACCTTTCGCCCTACTTCGTCACCGACCCGGAGCGGATGGAGTGCGTACTGGAAGACGTTCGCGTCTTGATCCACGAAAAGAAGATCAGCTCGATGAAGGACCTGCTTCCCCTCCTCGAGCAAATCGCCAAGATGGGCAAGCCCCTGCTGATCATTGCCGAGGATGTTGAGGGCGAAGCGCTCGCAACCCTGGTGGTGAACAAGCTCCGCGGCACGTTGCAATGCGCTGCGGTTAAGGCTCCTGGCTTCGGCGATCGCCGCAAGGCCATGCTTGAGGATATCGCCACCCTCACCGGCGGCAAGGCCATCACGGAAGATCTCGGGATCAAGCTCGAGAACGTGAAGGTTGAGGATCTCGGCCGGGTCAAGAAGTTGACCATCGACAAAGACAATACCACGCTCGTCGAAGGCGGCGGCAGGGCTTCGGAAATCGAAGGCCGCGTCAAGCAGATCCGCGCGCAGGTCGAGGACACTACCTCGGACTACGACCGCGAGAAACTGCAGGAGCGCTTGGCGAAGCTGGTCGGCGGAGTCGCAGTGATCAAGGTGGGCGCGGCAACCGAAACCGAGCTGAAGGAAAAGAAGGCTCGCGTGGAAGACGCCATGCACGCCACTCGCGCGGCTGTGGAAGAAGGCATCGTTCCCGGGGGCGGCGTCGCCCTGGTTCGTTGTATCGCAGCGCTCGAGAAGCTGAAGCTGCAAGATGACGAGGCCATCGGCGTGAACATCGTCAAGCGCGCGTTGGAAGAGCCAATGCGTCAGATCGCCATGAATGCGGGGCATGAAGGCGCAGTGGTCGTTGGCCGTGTGCGGGAGTCGAAGGAAGACAATTTCGGCTTTAATGCCGATACCGGCGAGTACGGCGACATGGTTAAGGCCGGCGTAATCGATCCTGCCAAGGTGACCCGTCTGGCTCTGCAAAACGCAGCTTCCATCGCTGCCCTGATGCTCACCACCGAAGCTCTGGTGGCCGACATCAAGGAAGACGATAAGAGGGCTGCCGGAGCAGGTGCCGGTGGACCTGGTGGCGGCGGAATGGGTGGGATGTACTAAGACTGTCCGGCGGCGCATTCTCCGCCAGCTTTCAGGGCGAAGATGGGATGCCGAAGGGTATTCGCAAGAAAAGGGCGTCTCGGTCACAAACCGGGGCGCCCTTTGTTTTTATAGCATTACGGGCATGACGGCGGCGACTGGCTTCAAAACTGCCCTTCCGCCGGCATAGATGAGACAATCATTCGGCTGCGAATCGGAGCCATCGAGGGTAAACTTTCTCCCCGGCTGTTCCTTGCTCGGCCTAGACGGTTCAGGTATAGTCGGACGCTCGCAAAAGCTTAGTTTTTCATAGAGGTATTACTCTCCCATGCCAGGACTCATGAGCAGACTTCTTCCCCACGAAGAGAGTTTCTTCGACATGTTCTCCGCAATGGCGGACAACGTCTGTGGTGGCGCGAAGGTGTTCGTGGAAATGTTGCACGACTTTTCCGATCCCGCCGGTAGCGCGGAGAAGGTGAAGGAATTTGAGCACCAAAACGACACTTTGGTCCACAGCCTGATGACCAAGCTGAACCAGACTTTCATCACCCCATTCGACCGCGAGGATATTCACGAACTGGCGAGCGAGATCGACGACGTGCTCGATTTGACCGATGCCGCCGCCAGCCGCCTGGTCCTCTATGGCGTGCAGAGCATTCGCCCCGGCGTCGCGGAGATGGCGGAGGTACTTCGCGCAGCCACCGAACAGGTGGCCGCCGCTATCCGCGGACTCAACAAGAAAAACGGGATTCTGGACCACTGTATCGAAATCAACCGCCTGGAAAATGAGGCTGACCGCCAGTGCCGCGCCCTGATCGCCAACCTTTTCCTGACCGAAAAAGATCCAGTCGAGATCATCAAGTGGAAAGAAATCATTGAAGTGATCGAGATCGCGACGGACAAATGCGAGGACGTCGCGAATGTCATCGAGACCGTCACCCTGAAGAACGCGTAAACCGGCGCTTCATCCACCAGCAGGCCGGAATCCAACGCTGGCATCGTGTGTTTGTATGAGGAGAGTTCTGGAGTGCAAAGCTTCAGCCTGCTTTGCTTGATCGTCTTCGTGACTCTGGCGTTTGAGTTCACCAATGGCTGGCATGATGCAGCCAGCTCCATCGCCACGGTTGTATCCACGCGAGTGATGCGCCCGTTGTTGGCCGTCATCTGGGCTGCTTTCTGGAATTTTGTCGCTGCTTTTGCCTTCGGCACCGCGGTGGCCAAGACCATGGGAAGCGGGCTGGTCCACCTGGAAATGGTGAATCAATATGTCCTGCTCGCCGGCCTGCTCGGAGCCATCCTTTGGAACTACGCGACCATCCGGCTGGGACTGCCCGCCAGTTCCTCGCATGCTTTGATGGGCGGATATGGAGGGGCGGCAATCGCGGCAGTGGGACTTCGCGCGATCGTGCTTCAGGGCTGGGTGCTGCCGGTTATTTTTATTTTTGTGGCGCCCTGTATCGGGCTGTTCGTTGGTCTGGTAGTCACGGTCTTGACAAGCTGGATCGTGCGGCGGCAGGCGCCCAGGCGAGTGGACCAGTGGTTCCGCCGGCTGCAGATGATTTCGGCGGCTGGATTCAGCTTCGGTCACGGAACCAGCGACGCTCAAAAAGGTATGGGAATTATTACGGCTGCCTTGATTTCGAGCGGATCCCAGGCAAAGTATTACGTCCCCGTGTGGGTTATTCTATGCTGTCACCTGGCGATCGCGGGCGGAACGATGGCGGGCGGCTGGCGCGTGGTGAAAACCATGGGGCAGAAAATCACCAAGTTGCAGCCCTTCGGCGGATTTGCCGCGGAGACGAGCGCGGCGCTGACGCTGATCGCCACGGCTCATTTCGGAATTCCAGTCAGCACCACGCACACGATTACCGGAGCAATTACCGGCGTGGGCGCCGCCCGAAGGCTCTCGGCTGTACACTGGGGAGTGACGCGGAGAATCGTCTGGGCCTGGATTTTGACGATTCCCGGTGCTGGATTGATCGGCGCGATTTTCTTTAAAATATTTCTTCACATGGGTGCGAAATGACGGAACCTCCAGCTCCGTTCGCGACGGCGGAAGAAGCAATCGAAGAAATCCGGCAAGGGCACATGATCGTCCTGGTGGACGACGAAGACCGCGAGAACGAAGGCGATCTGACCATGGCGGCGGAGAAGGTGACGCCCGAGGCCATCAATTTCATGGCCAAATTCGGGCGCGGATTGATTTGTTTGGCCCTGGCCGAAGAGCGCTGCGATCAATTGAACCTCTCGCCGATTACGCAGCACAATACGTCGCTCTTTGGAACGCCTTTCTGCGAACCCATTGACGCGCGCCTGGGCACCACCACGGGCACCAGCGCCGCTGACCGTGCCACCACGATTCTGGCCGCTACCGATCCGAAAACACGGCCCCAGGATCTGGCCCGGCCCGGCCACGTCTACACGCTGCGCGCCCGGCGGGGAGGCGTGCTGGTGCGCGCCGGACAGACGGAGGCTTCCGTCGATTTGGCGCGCATCGCGGGGTTGGTGCCCGCGGGCGTGATCTGCGAAGTGATGAACGACGACGGCACGATGGCGCGCACGCACGAACTCAAGAATTTTTGCATCGAGCATGGATTGAAATTGTTTACCGTCGCCGATTTGATCCGCTACCGCATGCAGCACGAGCGTTACGTCAAGCGCATTGCGGAAAGCATCCTTCCCACGCGCTACGGCGATTTCCGGATGATTGCTTTTTCGAGCGAAGCGGATAACGAGTTGCATGTGGCGCTGGTTCGCGGCGAGCCGCAGGCCGCTGCCGCTCCGCTCGTCCGCGTGCATTCGCATTGCTTGACCGGCGACGTTTTTGGAGCCACCAGTTGCGATTGCCGCGACATCATCGAGCGGTCGCTGGAAGCGATTGCACGCGAAGATCACGGTGTCTTTGTCTATCTGCACCACACCGGCCGGGGATTCCAGATCGAATCCGTCACCGGCACCGCGGAAGGCGAAGCCTTGCCGCACATTCGCTACCACAATCGCGGAGAGATCGATCAGGACCTGAACCGCCAGCGGCTGGTGCAGCGCGAAAGCGGAATCGGGGCGCAGATTTTGATTGATCTGGGGCTGCGCAAGATTCGGGTCCTGACCAACCATCCGCGAAAAGTCGTGGCGCTGGAAGGCTATGGCCTGGAGATCGCGGCTCAAGTACCGCTGGCAATTTCGAAGCCGAAGGTTTCCCACCAGACTCTGTAGCGTTTATTCTGTTCTTTTCCTATCTTTTCAGGACCTGCTCCGCGCTTGCCTGGCTTCGAATTCCGCTATTGAGGTTTTTTCGGAGCGGCAGGAGAGGATGCCACGGTGACATAGGGGCGCATTTTCTCGAGGCGCTGTTTTGAGATTCCGCGAATGACAAGAAGATCTTCGACGCGGCGGAATGGGCCGCTCTTTTCGCGGAATCGAATGATCGATTTTGCCGTGGTGGGACCTACTTCGGGTAACTGCTGGAGCTGTTCAATTGTAGCCGTATTCAAATCGAGCGGCTGCGTAGGCAGATGCTTTTTGGTGTCACCGGCGGCAACCACCAGGATGTAGCAGTACAGAATGGCGGTCAGCGCAACGAAAACCCTGTGAGACGGCCTCACGGCGTTTCTGCCTCCCAAGCGGAGAATATCATGTGGCTCCTGAAGTGCGCGAGATCATCATAAACGGTGGATCACAGTCATATCTTATTTCCCTGGGC
>JBGQGW010000051.1:0-17247 GCA_041497605.1 Terriglobia bacterium
ATGAATTGGCTGATGGGAATTCATGCGGTGGAAGAGGCGCTGCGAGCGGGGCGGCCGCTCGAGCGAATCGTGATCGCGCGCGGGCGGCACGGCGATCGAATGGAAGAGATTGTGCAGTTGGCGCGGACGCGGGACGTTCCCGTGCGATTCGAAGACCGGCAGCAACTGGATCGCTTGTCGAATACGCGCGAACATCAAGGCGTGATTGCGCTAGGGGCGGCGAAGTCCGTGCTCAGCCTGGAAGAAATCCTGGCGGCGAAATCGGAAAGCGGAATGTTGGTTTTGCTCGATGGCGTGGAAGACCCGCAAAACTTGGGGGCCATTGTGCGCACGTCGCTGGCGGCGGGCGCTGCGGCGGTGGTGATTCCGGAGCGGCGCGCGGCAGGGCTCACCGAGGCAGTTTCGCGAGCATCGGCCGGGGCGCTGGAGCACTTGCCGGTGGCCCGGGTGAAGAACCTGGTGCGCGCGATGGCGGAGATGAAGCAGGCGGGGTACTGGCTGATCGGTCTCGACGAGCGCGCGGAGAAGAATTATACGGATGCCGATTTCAAGGGCCCGGTTGGAATTGTGCTGGGAAGCGAAGGAGAAGGATTGCACGAGCTGACTCGAAAGCGCTGTGATTTTCTGGTTTCGATTCCGACGACGGGGCCGGTGCGGTCGCTGAATGTATCGGTGGCGGCGGGGGTGGTGTTGTTCGAAGCGGTGAGACAGAGGAAGGAAGGGAAGAAAAAACAAAAGCTGCCGGCCTAAAGGCCGGCGCTACATGGCTGTGCGAGGGCGAGCGATGAGTTATTTGTCGTATTGGATCAGGGAAAAGACGTCGACACCTTGAAGTTTCTCGCGACCGCGGAGGAAGAGGAGTTCGACACCAAAGGCGCCGCCGACTACGTCTCCACCGAGTTGGCGCACCAGCTTCACGGTGGCAGCGGCAGTGCCGCCGGTGGCGAGCAGATCGTCGCAGACAATGACGCGCTGGCCGGGCTTGATGGCATCCTGGTGCAATTCCAGCGAATCGGTGCCATATTCGAGTTCGTAGGTGATGCGTGCGGTCTTCCACGGAAGTTTGTTGGGCTTGCGGACGGGCACAAAGCCGGCGCCGAGCGCATAGGCCAGAGCAGGCGCGAAAATGAACCCGCGAGCCTCGATACCGGCCACCACGTCCACGGGACGGCCGGCGTAGTGGACACAGAGTTTTTCAATGAGGCCGTGGAATCCGTGTTTGTCCTGGAGCAGCGTGGTCAAGTCGTAGAAGAGGATGCCCGGCTTCGGGTAATCCGGAATTTCCCGGATCAGTGATTTCAGGTCTTCCATCGTCATCGCATCTTGCATTCGCGTTTCTCCCTCTTACCAGCCACCCGACTCAACTTCGAAACGTTCCAGATACTCCTGCAATAGAGCGGCCTCTTCTTCGGCAACCTCAGCAATCGACGCCGACCGCGGGCCGCGCTTGAGTTCGTTGCGCAGGGCCTCGAGCTGCGGCGGCTGACCGATGGCGTAAACTTCCACCCGGCCGTCCGGCAGATTCTTCACATAGCCGGTGACCCCCAGCCGAGTCGCCGCTCGTTGCGCAAAGAATCGAAATCCTACCCCCTGCACCATTCCGGAAACGTAAAAGCGCCTTGCCTGAGTGGATAGTTGCACGGGTACGGCGGACCGGTGTCCGCAAACGAGCGATTCTACCAGAGGAATCCCTGGTTCGGTGCTGAGAATCCAAGAGAGGTTTTCCGGAAAAAGGACACCTGCTGTGGCATGGTAGAGGCAACCGTGGGAGAATCCCCGAACCATGTTTCAAAAAGCGCCTAATTCGACCGGTTTAACAGCCACCAGAATTATACTGGTTGGGGTAGCGATTGCATTGGCCACCCTGGTTGGCATGGGCGCAATCTCTTATTCCAAGGCTTCGATCCTGCGGGACTCTGGCCAAAATGCCACGGCCGGGGAAATGTCGCGCGGGGTGGCCATCGTGAATCATGGTGGATATCCCGAACTGCAAGTTGACGGCGTCCCATTTTTCATGCACTCGGCGGCACTTCACTATTACCGGGTTCCGCGCGACCAGTGGGCCAGGATGCTTACTCGATACAAATCGCTGGGGATCAACACGATTGATATTTACATTCCCTGGAACTGGCATGAACCGCGCGAAGGCGAGCTGGACTTCGACGGCCACTCGAATCCCCGCCGCGACTTGCGCGGACTACTCCAACTGATCACGGACAAAGGATTCAAGCTGAATGCCCGCCCCGGCCCGCAAATTTTGAACGAATGGCGCCATGGAGGCTATCCGGGATGGCTGCTGGAGCGGCCCGAATATCACATGGCTCAAGTGGATATTCTCGACGGCCGCTATCCGCCGTTTTCTCATTTGAATGCGCACGATACGGAAGCCATGGCAAAGGAGTTGCTCGATAACGCGACGCACATGGCCTACACGAAGAAGTGGCTGGAAGCGGTGGCGCGAGAACTGGCGCCGTATAGCGCGTCCCGCACTGTGCAGATGAAAGCGGATTCCGCCGAGGACCAAAAAGCCAAGGAAGTGAGCGGACCGCTGCTCTTCGTTCAGCTTGAGGACGATATGGCCATCGAGCGCACGAATTACGCGGGTCCGATTTTCTGGCATTACATGCAAGCGTTGCGCGCGATGCTCGAATCCGGCGGGCTGGATGTGCCGAGTTACATTAATCCCACGGATATGCGCGTATCGGCCGCGGGATTCGGACTGGAACGCCCCATCGGAGCGATGGGCCAATGGTACATGCCGCCACACGAGCAGAGCGAGCCCGGCGAGCGCCGCTTGAATTCACAAGACGCCGCCACGATCGAATTCTTCGTGGAGGAATTGAAAACGCAGCCCGCCTTTGCGCCGATTCTGATCGAATTTCAAGCGGGATGGTATTGTTTCGGCGATGACGATCGCCCGGAGGCGAGCGCGCCCGAGAATACTCTGCTCAGCTCACGATTGGCGCTGGCTCACGGCTTGCACGGGATCAACTATTTTCCGCTGCAGGATACGGTCACGCCTGCCGGCTATTCGGTGCCGTGGGCCAATCGATTCTATCGCTGGGACGCCGCGCTCGATCCGAACGGGAACCGCCAACCGCGGTCGGTGCCGGTGGCACGCAACGCTCAAATGCTGCAGAAATGGGGGGAATGGATTGCTGCGTCCCACAAACGAGCGGACTATGGGATTGTCTATCCCGTCGGCGCGTATCCCCAGGACCAGCTTCGCGGCGAAGATGTGGAACGCATCTCGCACATGATCGAACAGGTGGAAGGGGCGGGGCAGATCGAGAATCTGTCGAGCGAACTGTTGGATCCAGAATATCAGCCCGTGGAGCAATTTTTGCGGCATGGGCTTATTCTGCTCCCTGTGCCCGATCCTTCACAAGCCAAGTTTCAACTCTCGGAAAAAGCGCAGCAGACGCTGGTGGAATATGTCCGGCGCGGGGGCACGCTCATCAATTTTCCGGCGCGTCCGAACGGCACAATCCTGCAACAACTATGGATTGGATCTCCGGACGCGGTTCCTTCGCCGGGCACCACGCTGGCCCGTTTCTGGCGGTTCGGAGCGGGGCGAGTGATCGAACCTGAAGAGAAGTTTGGCCAGACTTTCGCCGCGCAGAAGAAATCGGCAGAGGAAAATGCGCGGCAGTTGGAGGAATGGGCGCAGCAACTTCTGGAAATTGTGAGAGCTGCGGGCGTGGCCACCGTGGTGAGACGGGCGCCGGAGGACACGAAATCCCACGGGTTGATCGTGACGCAACTGGTGAGCAACGAAGGCACCGAAGTGCTGGGGAACCGCAAGAATGGGACGGGTTTGCTGAGTGTGACGAACCTGGACCAGGAAGCTGCCAGCGAGCAGAAATTCGAAATTCTCTCGCCGAACGCTTCGGCACGAAGCAATCAAGAAAAGTACATAGCAGTCGATGTGACGGTGCCGCCGCGCCAGTCGATTCTCTTGCCGGTGGAGCAGCCTCTGTGCTCCGGATCAATGGGCGCGGACCCATGCGAGGATGCAATCCTCATCGCCGGCGCGGAATTGCTGCACGCAGAACGCAATAACAGGACTCTGGAACTGACGTTTTACGCGCCCGCTCGCGCCGAACTCCGGCTGCGGCTTGCCAGCCAGCCTGCGCACGTAATGCTCGATGACGAAATCGCCACCGAAGGTCATTGGGATGGGAACGAGCACACGCTGACCGTCGATCTGCCTCGCGGAGCCGCGCCGCAATATATTCGCTTACTGAAGATTGCGCTTCGCTATACCCCGGCGGTGCCCGAAAAAGCCAAGAAAGAAAGTCATGGCCGCGCTGGATTCGATTTTTCGGTCACGGATGCGGTGCGGTTGCCGCTGGGCGAAAACGTTTCGCTGGCCACCCAGCCCGCACTTGTCGCCATTCCCGCAGAAGCCAGCGCGGAACTGCGTGTGGAAGCGGCGAATGCCGACGAAGATCATTCTCACGACGTCAGCTTCAAGCTGCAGGGCCCGTTGCGGGGCAGCACCAACGTTCGCATGCTTCCAAAAGGAATTGCTCCCGGCCGGATGAAAATAAAAACAGCCAGCGGAAATGCCGCTGGAAGCGCAGGCGATCTCTCGCCGGACGGGCTGATTCATGGCACGCTCGAGGTGAGTTCGGGAGACGACCAGCGAAGCGTGCCGATTCTCTTCGTGCCGGTGAAGGAGGGATCCGTCAATCGCTATCAATTCGATTTCGACCGCGACGGCGCCAATGAATGGGTGCTGGAGAACACGCATTTGCGCCTGATCGTATCGCCGGAATCGGGCGGGCAGGCGATGGCGCTGGTGGACAAAGTCTCGCGCCTAGATTTGATCACCAGTATCGGCGGGCTAAGCGATCATTTTTCGTTCGCGGATAATCCGCCGGATACAAACCCCGAACGGGCGCGCGGGCGATATGGAATGTTCAACCGCCCCTACCGGGCGGAATGGACCGACGAAAAAGGAAACCCCGCGCTGCGGCTGAGCTACGGGCCTCCCGATGTTTTGCCGGGCGGCGCGAGCATCGAAAAGACGGCCCGGATCGAAGACAACGACAGCCTTCACGTGAATTACCACGTCCAATTGAAAGCCGCGCCGCACGATTCGGCGGGGCAGGAGAAACATTCGCAGTCGTTCATCGCAGTAAACTCGGTTCCGGTGGTATTTCGCGCCGATCATTCGACGCAGTTTTGCTGGGGCACGGCCGAAGCGAAGCCGGGCTCCGAGACCAAGGATTCCGCGGGAAAACATTGTGAATCATTCAAGCCCGGGCGGGCTGCGCTGGAATTGCCGGAAGGCGCAAGCCGTGTCGAAGTCCGTTCTCCGGGCAAGGCCGGGCTTATATTGGAATGGGATTGCGTGAAAACCTGCGCGCGCATGACGATTGAGATGAAGAATTTTTCCGCTTTGCTGAATCTTCAATTCCCGCCACTGGTACCGGGCGGGGCCGCCGAAGAATACTCGGTGCGGTTCCGGCCATTTGCCGCGGAATCACCGGGCTCCGAATAAGTTCCGGCCACTGTGAAATTTGAATTCTTTTATTCGACCGGCGTCTCAGACTTTCCACCAGTCACTCTTTTCGCGTATCAGGCGTGTAGTGATTCTGGAGATAAGTAATTATTTTCGGGGCGGCATCCGGCGGGATGGGCTGGCCGAATGTTTTGATCATCTTGTTCACTTCGGCTTCCCAGGTGGCGGCGGGAAGCGGCGGCTGCATTGTTATGTAACGGGTGCTGTGACACGTATTGCAGTAGGATGCGACGAGTTCGCGGCCCTCACCGGGCGCAAGCCTGGGGGCATCCAGAGGGTAAGGATCCACGCTGTAGACGGCGCCCAGGTTCCGCCCGCGAGGCTCCGTCTGCGCGATGCCATCGTAGTCTCCGGATGTGTAGACGCCAAGCTGCGTCTCGTCCTGCGCCGTGCGCGCGGCCAAAGGAAATAAACCCAGGAAGGCCGCCAGGAAAATTGCCGCGAAAAATTTCCTTGATTCGGCGCGGCTCATGTCGCAGTACCCACGACGATTTCTTCCTTCTCGATCTTGTTCCACAAATAGCCGCCGGGATTCCACACCCCTTCGCCGGGCTGGACGTTGCCCTTTTCATCCGTCGCACGAACCAAGATCGAATATCGCCCGGGACGCGGCGGCGTCCAGGCGAATTCCCAAGTGCGGAAAGAGTAGGGACCGTGATCTTCGCCGAGCCGGGCGTCGCGCCATGTCTTATCGTTCTCCGAAATTTCCACTTTTACGATGCGGCCATTGCCGCTGAAGGCGATCCCGCGAAGCGTCACCGTCATCTCCGCGGGGATCTTGCTTGCGCCATCCGGTGAAATCAAAAACGAACGCACCGGCATTTTCCCGATCGGGATTGTCTTGACCTTGCCCGCTTTCACGTCATCCGGCGTTGTGGTGCCGCGCGGCGTATCGGGAACCCGATAGCCAGTCTTCATCCAGAAATTTTCGTCGGGCTTATCGAGCACGCGAATGTGCTCAAGGGCCTTTACCCAATAGGTCGCGAAATAGCCGGGCACAACCAGGCGCGCCGGGAAACCATTCAGCAGCGGCAACGGCTCGCCGTTCATGCTGTAGGCGACGAGGCATTCGTCGAGGACGGGATTGCCGAGATCGAGCGACTTCAAAAACTTGTGGGAGCCGAAGCCCTCAGGTCCCTTGCCTTGGTCGAGCCCGTCGAACTGCACCTGCACGGAGCCGTTCTTCACGCCGGCCGCGTCGAGCAACTCCTTGAGCGGCACGCCAGTCCACAGCGCGTTGCCCATCGCGCCGTTTCCCCATTGGCCGCCCGGGACGCGCGGCTGAAACTGGCTGCGGCTGTTGCCCGAACATTGGTTTGCGGCCGCAATCGAAACTGGCTTGAAGCGCTTCATCAGCTCCGCCATCGAAAGCGAGAAGGGCTTATCAACATTGCCTTCGACTCGCAGCCGCCACGCCGAGAGATCAACGGCATTCGGCAACTCGTCGAGATGCCACCGCACGTAAAACGCGCTGTTCGGCGTGAAAGCGGAAAGAAAATAATGACGAGGAGTTTCCAGTTGCACGGGCCGGTCCGTCAGCAAAATCAGCGGATCCTTTTGCGGCTCGGTGAAATAGGGTCCGATGGAATTCCAGTGGGGATTGGGACCAGGACCGGTGAAGCTCGACAGCCGCTCGGCAGGCCGTTGCGGAAGCGCGGCCCGGACACCTTCGGCAATGAGAGCCAAAGCGCCGCTCCCCACGCCCAAAAGTTTCAGGAGTGAACGACGCGAGAGTCCTTCGCGATTGGGCTGGATCGATGAATCATCCTTCACGAGCGGTAATATGGGACGACCGGCTGCGCACTGTCAAGAGGGGGGATTGGTCTCTGCACAGAAAACAAGTCAAAAGCGGATGCGAACGGTTAAGACAGGAGGTTCGTTCCGACGTCTAGCCCTTCACGCGCGCTATCGCACTGCGGCTTTTCAGGCAGATTGCACGGCGTCGTATCTCTTGAAACCATGGTCGGATAGGATGAAACTTGCATCTAAGTTTTTGGGTGCGGATAAACGATGAACTGGAAAATCTACGCAACTGGTTTCTTGTGCGGCGTGCTGGCCCTGGCATCCGCGTTGGCGGGAACGGCGAGGGGCCAAGGTGCACAAGGCCCGCAGGGGCCAATTGCTCCACCGCCAAAATTTGAGGTAAAGCGCATCCCCATTCAACCGAACCCGGACGCGCCTCCCGTTCCGGTGGCCGATATTGTCCAGCGCTTCACGGCCAACGAAGATGTGATGAAGAAGGCCTACCAGACGTACACCCTGGAAGAGGACGTGCGAATTCAAGAAGTGGGCGATCCTTCCGAACCCAGCGGCGAGTACGATTTGAGCGGCCAGCTTTACACGAAGCCGGATGGCCAGCGATTTGTAAGGATTTTGAAACCGCCCGTCTCCACCATACAGCGGGCCGATTTCGGGATGGAAGACGTGCAATTTTTGACCTCCTTGCCTCTTTTCGTTCTAACCACCGATCAATTGCCGTTTTATAACCTGGGCTACGAAGGCACCGAACAGCTCGATCAATTACACACCTATATTTTCCGGGTGAAGCCGAAGAGGCTGGTGCGCGGCAGGCCGCTCTTCGATGGAGTGGTATGGGTGGATGATCAGGATTTCGCCATCGTAAAAAGTTATGGGCAATTCGTCACGGATTCGGCCACTGAGGGAACTGTGCTTCCCTTCAAATTGTTCGAAACCTTTCGCGAGAATTTTGCGCAGAAGTATTGGTTTCCCACCTACGTGCGTTCCGATGATTTCATGCCGATTGCAAAAAGCGACCCCGTTCACCTGCGCCTGGTGATCAAGTCGACCAACGTGCATCCCGAGGAAAGCGCTCCGGCCGCGGCGGGCGCGGCCGAAAAGCCGGCTTCTTCCAAGCCGCCGCAGCCACCTCCGATTTAGCTCGTGGCGACAAATCTCAGTTGGAAAAATTAAAGCGCGGACGACATAGCGTAGCTGTGCAGAACTTCGTCGAGCAAATCAGCTTCTCGATTTGATGGAAACAAGCGCTGGAGAGGCATCCATCCTGGAGGGTAGTTCGGTGATGGATTTGAGCAGAAGATGCGGATTGGCGGCGCGAACCCGGTCGTGGGTGGGGAAAGGGCCGAGGATGGCGATGGACCGGACGCCGGCGCGGCGAGCCATTTCAATGTCCTCGGCGGAATCGCCTACGTAGACGCAATCTTCCGGCGCCAGGCGAAGACGGCCAAGCGCAAGTTGAAGCGGCGCAGGATGCGGCTTGCGCCGCTCCGCATCTTCGCTGCAGATGCAGGCGCTAAACAGTTTCGTAAATTCGAATTCGCGAAGTTGCTTGCGCACACGCGACCGGCTCCCGCTGGTCACCAGTCCAAGCTTGAACCGGTTCTCCAAATCACGCAAAACGCGCCGCGCGCCAGGCAGCAGCCTGGGCTTTTCGTGCGCATAGGCGCGTCTCCAAAGCCGGTCCGCCAATTCCCACCGCGCGCGAGGAAGGCGGGCGGCACGATACACGTGATACCAATTGGGCGAATAATGACGCGCCAGGTCGTCCAGTCCCCAGGGAATTTCCAGCGCGCGGAACATGGCGAGGTAGGCGCGAGCATCCGCGCCGTAAGAATCGAGGAGCGTGCCATCCCAATCGAGTAGAACTGCACGGGCTGTGAAACAAGTGCGAACCATTGAGGGAGAAATGGTAGCAGAGAAATACGGAGGCTGCTCTTGGCAAATCGAGCGAGACGGGAAGCAGGTGTTGCGCCGCCCCGGTCAAATCATCTGGACACTCCGGGAGTTCCCGGCAAATATTTTAATTGGGAGCCAGCTAGCGGACAATATGAATGGGCAGAGTCTCGTCGCGCCGGAACTCGATGTCGTCAAAGCTGGCAGCAACGCCATGCCATCCGGGCGTGCCGGTTGCGTCGACGCGGATGACGTGGGCGGCCGTGCTCATGCGCACGCTACCGTGGCCGAGCGGGCGCTCGAGAAGCCCCACTTCGAACGCGATGGAGGTGCCTGGTTCGATGTGGCGCGGCGACAGGAAATAGACTCCGGTGGCGCTGATATTTTGCGTGACGAGGCTGATGGGCAACACTTCGGGCACCGTGGCGACTTCAATCAGACGCAGCGGCAGAGAAAGCATGGCGCGCGGAGAATACCGGCGCTCCCGGCCCACACCCACGGCATAGGTGGGTACGCGCGAGAATTTGCGCGGCGGCGCAAACACAGTGGAACTCGCGGAACTCGTTCGATTCTCAGTTTCCCGTACTACGGCATCCGCAGGCAAAGACTCTTGTGCGTCGCGAGCAGCCCCCATGATTGCCCCCCCAGAAGATTCCCCAATGTGGCTCTGAGCTTTGGCAATATGGCCTGCCAGGGCGCTATGCGTCAACCGGGCTCGGCAGCGGCGTGTCTAAACCTGCAATGCGCCCGGTGAATTCCGTGCGGCACGACGCCGCTTCCAGAATAAAACGCGGCAGCGTCCCACTGGCTTTGACCGCAAGATTCGGATAGAACTGATTCGAACACTTCGCTACTGTGGTCGTGTGAGGAACGCAGGATGAAATCGAGATCGGTGCAAGCGCGTTTGCAACGGAACGGAGGCCGCAATCGATGGCGCGCAGTACAGTCGCGCGATGCGCGCTTCGACGGAGCGTTTGTCTACGCAGTGCGCTCGACCGGCATCTATTGCCGGCCGTCGTGCCCATCGCGCAAACCGCGCCCCAAACAGATTGTCTTCTTCTCCGCGCCGGATGCAGCGGAACGCGAAGGTTTCCGGCCGTGCAGGCGATGCCGGCCCCGGGATACTTCGCCGCACAATCCCAAGGCAGAGCTGATCCAGCGGATTTGCCGGTTCATCGAATCGCAGATGGCCGCACAGCCCGACGAAGCCATTACGCTGGCGGGACTCGGGGCGGAAATCGGAAAGAGCCCGTTTCACCTGGCGCGCACGTTTAAGCGCGTGATGGGAGTTTCACCTCGAAATTATGCCGATGCGCTTCGCATGCGCCGGCTGAAAACTCAGTTGCAAAAGGGGGATGACGTGACGACCGCACTGTATGACGCAGGTTATGGATCGAGCAGCCGGCTCTACGAACGCGCGCCGGTTCATCTGGGAATGACTCCGGCTACCTATCGCCGCGGCGGAGAAGGAATGAGCATCGGCTACACCATCGCCGATTCTCCCCTGGGCCGCGTGCTGGTGGCAAAAACGGAGAGAGGCGTCAGCGCAGTCTATTTGGGCAATTCCGATCAGCCGCTCGAATCGGCGCTGGCCCAGGAATATCCTCGCGCTGAAATTCATCGCGATCGCAACGGCATGCACCAATGGGTGAAAACACTGGTGAGGCATCTGCGCGGCCAGGAACCGAACCTCGATCTGCCGCTGGATGTGCAGACAACGGCATTCAAACGCCGCGTGTGGGAAGAGCTGCAGCGGATTCCTTACGGCACCACGCGCACGTACAAGGAAGTTGCGCGCGCCATCGGCCGGCCGAAGGCGATTCGCGCGGTTGCCAGCGCTTGCGCCACGAATCCCGTTTCGATTGTGGTGCCCTGCCATCGCGTGGTGCGTGGTGACGGAAGTCTGGCGGGTTACCGCTGGGGTTTGGATCGAAAGAAGGCGCTGATCGAACACGAAGCTGCATCGAGGCCCGCCGCTTCCTCATCCAAAACTGCCAAGCGGTAAGGCCTCAAAAAAGAATGAGCGGTTCCCAATACATCCACGGCACGGAGCCCGAGGAGCAGCGGCGCCTTTCCCGGCTGAATGAATTGCTGAATGACGCGTGCCTTGCGGAGTTGGGCCTCCAAGGCGGAGAAAACATCCTCGATGTGGGCAGCGGTCTCGGCCAGTTCACACGCGCCATGGCGCGCGCGGCCAAGCGGCGCGTGACCGGCATCGAGCGTGATGCCGCACAAATCGCGGAAGCGATCCGCCAGGCAAGCGCGGCTGGGGAACAAGACTTGATTGAATTTCGTCAAGGGGACGCAATCGAGCTTCCGCTCGGCCCGCGGGAATGGGGCTCATTCGACGTTGTACACACGCGATTCCTGCTCGAGCATGTCCCCAATCCTGTGTCCATCGTGCAAGCGATGGCGCGAGCCGTGCGGCCTGGCGGCCGCGTGGTTCTGGCCGACGATGATCATGCAATCTTGAGATTGTGGCCGGAACCGGGAGGCTTTGGAATTCTGTGGCGCGCCTATATGCAGAGCTACACGGCTCTCGGCAACGATCCGGATATCGGGCAGAAGCTGGTGGAGTTGCTCCATTCCGCAGGTTTGAAGCCGGTGTGCAATAAGTGGATCTGGTTTGGCGCTTGCGCGGGAGAAGATTCCTTCGGAGACAAACTGCAGAACACGATCAAGATCATTGCGGGCGCGCGCGAAGTGATGCTGACCAACCGGCTGATTCGTGAGTCTGATTTCGAATCGGCGCTAAGAGAACTCGCGGCGTGGGGCAATCGTCCCGATGCTGCCATGTGGTTCGCCTTCAGTTGGGCTGAAGGCACACGTCCCGCAGCGGCTCCCTGAGCGGCCACGCGGGGCCGGTCTCCACTTAAAGGAAACGATTCCCTCATCACGCACAAACGGGCTCGAACTCGCGTAGCGGGGATTTGCGCGGAGAATTAGCCCTGGGGACGGACTTTCGTAGTGCCCTTGGGCCAACGAGGTTTGAACTGGGTGTCGTGGATTTTGGGATTCCGAACGACATTCGTGTAGTGGATGATGAAATAATCCTTCGTTCCGGTCTCGGAAAATTTCTGTTGCACGGGCAGCCAATCGGCCTCATCCAGCCAGATTTGGATTTTCGAGATCTGATCGCGAACCTTATCGGATTTGGGCGTTAGTTCGAGTTGTACTACCTTCCTGGTGTCGAGCGTTTCCTCTTCCACCAGAGTGATCTCGTAATTCTTCTCCAGTTCATGGCCCGAGGTGCCGAATCCCAGGAGCAGGAATTGATCCACCAGGGCGCGATTTTTGCCGAGATCGTATTCCTCGACTCGACTGAGTTTTGGATTGTAAATGTAAAGGTTGTTGCCACTGCGAAGGATCGTCCGGGTGTCCGGTTCGGACAGGTCGATCCGCATGTTATCGCCGCGGATGAATAGCCGCCCGGTTTCCGTGGACTTGTCGTTGACGACGACAGTGACCTTGGTTCGCTCGATGTTGGCGGTCAGGCTGCGGAAATCGCGCGCCTCGGAGTCCATATTTCTCAGGACAGTGCCCAGAGTCCAATTCGCGTGGCTCTGCGTCGCAAAAGCAACGCCGATCGTTACCAGCAACACGAATGCGGCCCCTGTGAGTCTACGGATCAAACGGAAACTCCCCGGCTCGCCGCGGCGAGCGCAAAACTGAGCCATGATAGCACAGGGGATGTGACGTGCCGAACGCGGGGGCCGTTGCGCTTTCCAGGGTGCGGGGGATGATAGAGGGTAGCTAGCGCTTCACGGCAACGTCGTAGTACAGCACGCCGCCATCGTCGCCTTGCACCGGCGCGATGCTGGTGATCTGGAATCTTTGGCCCTTCAATTCCTCGACCGTCTGGCCGAGAATTTCATGAGTCTGCTTTTCGAGTTCGGGGGTGGGCTTCGGCGCGCGTTTGGATGGGGCGAGCAACTGAGCATCGATGCGGTACGTCCGGGTGTGGCTCGCAGCGTCGTCGGCAATCATCTCGACATCCGCGCCGGGCAACACGCCACTCTGGGGTTGATCGTGGAACCAGCCTCGCGGGGTGACCAGGACAAACAGCACGATGGACAGCACCATCAAATCGTAGGGCCAGCTTCCGCGTTCGTACGACCAGAAAATCGTTCGAGAGATGCCGCGCCAGATGGTTCCCATTTCAGTTGGCCAGCGACGCATCCACAATGACGCCATCGCGCATGTGGAGGACCCGGTGGGCATAGGCCGCCGCCTCCGGGTTGTGCGTGATCATCACGATGGTCTGGCCGAGGTCACGATTGAGGTGGCGCAGCATGCCGAGGACTGCTTCTGAATTTTTCGTGTCCAGATTGCCCGTGGGCTCGTCAGCGAGCACGATTTTGGGCTCGTTGATGATGGCCCGCGCGATGGCGACCCGCTGTTGCTCGCCGCCGGACATCTCCGAGGGGCGGTGATGGAGACGGTCGGTGAGACCGAGCATCTTGGTCACAACGTCAAAGCGATGCGGGTCAAAACCATTCCCATGGATGTGCTGGGCGAGTGCGATATTTCCGTAAGCATCCAGCGTCGGCAGCAAATTGAAGCGCTGGAAGACGAAGCCGACCTTGTGGCGGCGCAGTTTGGTGCGCGCCGCATCTCCCATGGCGGCCAAATCGTTGCCGTCGAGCAGCACGCGGCCCCTGGTGGCCTGCGCCAGGCCGCCGATCACATGCAGCATTGTGGATTTGCCGCAGCCCGAGGGACCCATGATCGCCAGAAACTCACCCGGAGGCACGTCAAGGTTTACACCGCGCAGCGCAGGCACATCGACGCGGCCGGTGCGATACACCTTCCACAAGTTTTCGGCTTTAAGTATTGGTTCCAAGACGTGCTTCCGTATCGAATCCAGTTCAACCGGGTACAAGTCGATTTTAGTCGTGAATTCCATTTCTACCTAGTTCAAATGCTCGCCCCTATTCATGGAGGAGCGAGAAAGTTAATTTCCATCGATTCGAGAATCAGCGAGTTAGACGCTAACTCCAGCCCGGCAGTTTCGCCCTGCTCCGCGCGGGCACTGCGATGAAATATCGCTGTTGCGCCAGACGGACATCTGATCCGAAAAAGCCAAATAACCGGGCTGCCGGCCTACTCGTATGCCAGCGCTTCGACGGGATCTTTTCGACTGGCAATCCAAGCCGGATAGGCGGCGCCGATCAGCCCGCCGACAACGGCGATCAGGGTAGCCCGGATGATCCATTTGATCGTGATCAGAATCGTCAAGGTGGGAAAGGCTCTCAGGAAGAATGCGCGCACGCCATAGCTCATTCCCACCCCGGTGAGCACGCCGATCAGGCAGAGCAACGTCGTCTCGCTCAAGATGACCTGGACGATGTAGCCCTTCGATGCCCCCAGCGACTTCAACACGCCGATGTCGCGGGTCCGTTCGATGATGGTGGTGTACATGGAAAGGAAAATCACCAGGAAGCCGATCGCGACGGCCAGCCCGATCATGGAATCAATAAAGGTTTGCAGGCCCGGGAGGTTCGAGGAAGTCATCAGCGAAAGAAAATCCTTGAGCGGACGAATTTCATAGCGCGGAAGCAGTTCGCGAATTTCATCCATCACGGCTTGCGTGCGTTCGGGGCGATCGCACTTGATAAAGAAAACGGAAGCCTTCTCGCGCGCTCCGGAAAGTTCCTGCAGCGTGGACATGAACACAAACAGCCGCGCGCCTTTGCCGTGCTCCACCACTCCCGCCACCTTGAAATCGTGCCCGAGTATGTGCAACTTCTGACCAGACTTCACCCCCTTTGATTTGGCGTACCAATCATCCACCAGGATGTCGTCCGGATTTTCCAGATCATGTCCGGAGAAAAAAACAAAGCCGCCCGAAACCGCGTGGAAGCTGGGGGGATCGATTCCGTAAATAATGTCGAGCCCGCCGGTGGAATTGAATTGCAAGAGAACCGGGGCCACATATTTCACATACTTCAATTCTTCCAGGCGGTCGCGAATCCGAATGGGCATGGGAGCGCCGCTGAAGGCCATGAAGACCGAAGCCGATGGCGGCTGCACCATCACATCCGCGCCCACACCTTCGATGCGCCGGGCCGTTTCGCTGAGCAATCCGCTGGTCAAGCCGACGATGATGAGGACGAGGGTGACTTCCACGCCCACGGCAATGACGCTGATCAGCGTCCGCACCGGGCGGTGAAGCACGTTCTGCCAGATCATCTTGCGAATCAAGGTTGCGGTTGCTCCTTGCCCTCATCGTCGAGGCGCACTAATTCCGTACCGGGCGGCTGCTGGAGATCGAAGCGATCATCGGCAATTGTCTCATTGACGGAAAGCTTCTTGACGCGAATCTCGAGCTGGTAATCGTCGTGCGGACGCACAATCCAAATGTGCTGCGGGTAGCGGGCGCCGTCCGCCACCGGCTGCCAATCGGCATAGCGGATGTCGGAGACGAGCCGCCCGCCACCGGCGAAAATTTCCATGCGCGCGAGGCTCAAGTCCGCGCGATCAAACCAGATTTTGCGTTCCACTTCCCAGCCGCCGCCGACGGGCCCCAGGACGGTCAGAATGTAATCGCGTTCGGGCGGCTGATTCCATTCCTCGAACACAACCGGCGCTGTAACTGGAATCACGGGCCAGAACAGCGCGTCCACCAGGTGCTGTGGACGGAGATTCTCAATCGGCTTTTTGGCCTCGCGATTCAGTTCCGTAGAGCCAACGATGAATTTGTGTTTCGACGGAATGAAAATGCGAAACGTTTTTCCGTCGCTCACCATGTCGAACACGTCCTTAGCCACCACGGGCGCCTGGCCAATCACGCGAATCTTCGACGGCTGCTCCGCCAGGATGAACGCGTTCACTTCATGATATTGCTCGATAACTCCAGTATACGTGGAACCCGCGGTGGGAACGAGCGTTACGCTGGCATTCAAGCTCCGGATCGCCTGAGCCTGCCGATTATATTGCGCCAGGAGCTGTTCTTTCGTGGCATCCAGCGCCGTACGCACCTGTGCCGGCGGCACCACGTGTTTGTTGCTGACGGCGCAACCGGAGCCAAAACCCAGCAGCGGTGTCAGCAAAATCATGCAAATTCGGGTTCGCACCCTCAGGATTTTGCTCCTCATGAAGGCAAATAATGCAATTTAGCAGCCACTTCAGAAGGTGTCAACGCAAGGGGGGATACGATGTGCCCAGGCTTCCCTACGCAAGGTCGGGCGCCAATTTCATGAACTGGCGAAACGATGAAACTCGAACTTGCTGTTATTGGGTGACGGCAGTGGCAGCGGACAGCGAGGCGAGCTGGCGGCGAAACTTCGATCGCTCTTCGAGGTCCATCCCGACAATTTCGAAAATCGTGTTCTGTGCGCGAACCACTCGCAGGATCACCTGAGCGGTCACCGAGCGCAGGCCGAACTGAATTTTGATGGTGGCATCCGCACCTGCGGGCAGATTGTGCTCGCCGTGGAGGAGTCCGCCGCCCAGGTTGAGCGAGCGGGCTTCCAGGTTGAATTTGCCCCGTGCGCTGGTGACGACTACGGAAATCGGCTTTTCCAGTCGAACCCGTGGATAGCGCCGTTGCCGCACGGCTGTCTCGTCAGGGTTTCCGAGCTTTGGTCCCATGGCCAATTCCGGCGCGTCAAAGCCCGCTGCCGGCAATTCGGTGCGCGCCCAGGCCGGATCGACTGTCGCAAGTGATGCCGCGGCGGCCATGCGCATCTCAGCGCGATGCACCGGACGCCACGCGCGCTTCTTCTCTACAATTTCCCGCAGCAATTTGGCTGCGGAACGATCCCCCAGGCGGCCCAGCGCTTCCACCGCTTTGATGGACTGGTAAGCATTGCCAGGCGCATCGGATTCCTGCGCGGCCAGGCGCAATAGCAGCTCCGTCACGGCGCCATCGCCGGCCAGGCCGATCTCGTCCACGACCAGGGGGCGGACAAGCGGATCGAAGAGATCGATCAAATTCACTATCATACTGCCGCGTTCGGGCGCTCCCGCTGTGGCGAGTTGCCGCAACGCCTGTTCCTGCTATCCGCGGCTCCATGTGGGCTTGAAATTTGGCATCTACGTCGCCACCTCCTTCGAATCGAGCC
>JBGQGW010000052.1:0-17042 GCA_041497605.1 Terriglobia bacterium
AAGCCGGGACTCACGGCTTGCAAACGCAGGAAGCTGCGAATCAAAAGCCCCGATCCGATCAGGAGAAGAAAAGAGAGGGCAATTTCGGCGGTAACGAAGATGTGGCGTGCGCGGCGGTTGCCGCCGGCCGAGCCTGTCCCCGTCAAGCCGCTTTCCCGCAACGAGTCGTTGATGCTCGAACGCGCCGCTTCGAAGGCCGGGGCGAAACCAAAGAGCATCCCGGTCAAGAGCGAGAGGCCCGCCGTGAAACCCAGCACACGAAAATCGATTCCGAGGTCTTTCACATCGAGCAAGCCCGCGGGGCTCAGCCTCAGAAGCAGATCGGTTCCCCACACGGCCAGCAACAGGCCCAATGCCCCTCCGGCCGCGGAGAGAAGCAGACTTTCCGTCAGCAATTGCCGGGCGATCCGCCACCGGCTTGCGCCGAGCGCCGCCCGCAAGGCAATTTCTTTTCTGCGCGCAGCCGACCGGGAAAGAAGCAGATTGGCGACATTGGCGCAGGCAATCAGCAGAACCAGGCAAACGGCGCCCAGCATCACCAGCAGGGCGGGACGAATCTCACCCACGAATTGTTCGTGCAAGGGGACAAGGTTCACGCCCCAGTGAGTGTTGAAATCCGGATATTGCTTTTCCAAACGGCTCGCGATGGTGTCCATCTCCGCTTGGGCTTGGGCGACAGTGATACCCGGCTTCAGCCGGGCGATGGCTGTGAGCCACCGGCCGCCACGCACTCTCGACTTGGCTGTGAAAGCGATTGGGGTCCAGAGCTCGGAACGCTCGTTGATGAGCGAACCTTGTTTGACGAAGATATCGAAGCCTCGCGGCATCACTCCAACGACGGGCATGGCCTGGCCGTCGATCTGAATGGTCTTGCCAACCAGGTTGCCATCGGCGCCGAATTTTCTCTGCCACAGACCGTAACTGAGAATGACGACATTGTCGTGCCCCTGCTGGCCGTCTTCGGCGGTGAAAACACGACCAATCGCAGCATTCACCCCAAGGAGAGAAAAGAGATTGGGCGAGACGCCCTGGATGGCAACCTCCTCGGGTTCGCTTTTGCCGGTCAAGTTGACGCGAGCGTCGTAGGACGCCGCCATTTGCTCGAAGACGGTGTTCTGATCCTGCCAATCGAGGAAGTTGCCGGGCGAGGCGACATTGCGGCCGGAGGTGTTGTGCAGATTCTTCTCCCAAACCATCACCAGCCGGTCGGGCTGCTGATAGGGCAGGCGCGTGAGTAGAACGCGATTCACAACGCTGAATATGGCGGTGTTCGCGCCGATTCCGAGCGCGAGAGTGAGGATGGCCACCGCGGTGAAGCCGGGAGCCTTCGCCAACATGCGAATGCTGTAGCGCAAATCCTGCCAGAGCGTTTCCATGACTACCTCGCTGGACCTCGCGCACTTTTTTTAAGACGCGGGTTCTTCAATCCGGTCTTGAGCTTGTTCTGGACCTCGCGCAAAGCGCGCGGCGCCAGCGCTTGTTTGTTCGCGGCCAGGAATGCGCGCACCGTCTTGGGATCACGCTTGGCCAGTTCGCGCAAGGCCCAGGACATCGCTTTCACGACCATCGGATCGCGATCGCGCATCAGCAACTGGCAAATCTTCAGCGTTCGCGACGGATCGCCGGCGCCGCCTTGCGTCCGGTTATTCAGCGGAACCGTGCAGACCAGCGCGACGCGTCTCCACCAGTGGTCTTTCGAGCGCGCCCAGTTGTGGACCAGCTCGTCGGTGATTCGCCGGTCGCGCCAGAGCGGACCGGAGAGATAGAGAGCGAACGTATCCACCGATTCCCAGCGGTTCAATCCCGCCGCGAGCCGTTCGAGATCCCAGGCGCGCAGGTGATTGAACGCGGCGGGGTGATGATGCAAGAGTTCGTAGGCGATAAAGCGAAAAACAAACTTCTGCTCTTGCAGCAACAGATACGCCAGCTCCACCATCACGTGCGGGGCCGCATTTTTCAGCCGCTTTGAAAATTCGCGGCGAACGGCGCGCACATTTGCCGTCTTCGCGTCTTCCAGCGCTCGAACGCGTTCGATGATTTCCTCTGCCAGAGCCTGCACGCCGGCCCGCCCGCGCCGGTCTATGCCGTCGCTTTCCAATTCACTGCGAATTGGCTGCACGGAAGCACTCAACTTTCTCCCCCTCATCCTCGACTACTCGTAGCGCAACGCCACCAGCGGATCAATTCTGGTTGCGCGGTGCGCCGGCACATAGCACGCCAACAAGGCCACCAATCCGAGAAGCACTGTGACGCCACAAAATGTGACCGGATCGTAGGGGCTGACGCCAAACAACAGGCTGGAAAGCACGCGGGTCAGCAGAAGCGCGGCCGCCAGGCCCGCGGCCATTCCGATCGCTGCGAGAATCATGCCCTGGCCGATCACCAGCTTGAACACATCACCGGGCTGCGCGCCCAGCGCCATGCGGATGCCCACCTCTTGCGTCCGCTGGCTGACGGAATATGCCATCACGCCGTAGATTCCAATCGAGGCCAGAATCAAGGCGAGCAGCGCGAACAGCGTCAAAAGGGCCGCGCCCATCCGTGCAGCCCATAGGCCGTCGCTTAGAATTTGACCGACGGTTTGGATGTTGGTAAGCGCCAAGTTTCGGTCGATGGATTGAACCTGGGCCCGCACGGTTCCCAGGACCACGTTGGGATTTCCGGACGTGCGCACTTGCAGAGTCGCGTTCGGGCTGTAGTTTTGCAGGAGCGGCAGATAAACCAACGGGACGGGATCTTCCCCCACCGCATTCACAGTGGTATCCCGGACGATGCCGACAACTTCGCGAAGCTGCTCTTCGCCAAAAAAGTTGAAGCGTTTGCCAAGGGCCTCTTCATTCGGCCAGAAATGCCTGGCCATGGCTTCATTGATGATGGCCACCTGCGTTGTTTTTTCGCGATCGGAATCCGTGAATTCACGGCCGTGCAAAAGTGGAATTCTCAGCGTCTGGAAATAATTGTTGGAAATCACATCCAGCGTCACCAGACTGCCGTGCTTGCCGGGAACTTGCTGCGCGCCTTCGCGGAAAACCGTGCGCCCGAATCCGCCGCCGAGCGGCGGGTTCGACGCAATGGTTGCGGCCTGTACGCCCGGGGAGGCCTGGGCCTTCTCGATCGCGTCGCGATAATACTGCTGGCCGTGTTCCGGCGTGTATTGCTGCGATGCAAGATCAAAATTCACGACGAATAAATTCTTGGATTCGAAACCGGGATCGAGTTGCTGCGCATAATTCATGCTGCGAACGAAAAGGCCGGCGCCGATCAGCGCCACCAGCGCCAGGGCCACCTCCGACACTACCAGCAAGCTGCGTAGCTTGCTGCGGCTCCAGCCCAGTGTGCCGCCGCGCCCGCCGACTTTTAGATTTTCGATCAAGTCGGGACGCGCCACCCGGATCGCCGGGACCAATCCGAAGAGCACGCCCGTGAGCAACGAGATGCCAAGAGTGAATCCGAGCACGCGCCCATCCAGCGAGAGATCAATGGATGACTGGGCCAGAAATGCCGGACGGACGGACCACAGGATGTCGCGGCCCCAATAGGCAAGAACGAGGCCGAGCAAACCACCCAGGAGAGCCAGAACCATGCTTTCCGTCAGAACCTGGCGCATCAACCGGCGCGAGCTGGCTCCCAACGCGGCCCGGACGCTCATCTCTTTTTCGCGTTTTGCGGCTTGCGCCAGCAGGAGATTGGCCAGATTCACACAGGCGATCAGCAGCACCAGGCCCACGATCGCCATCAACATGCCGCCCGCCAGGGCAAACTGGCTGTGCTGATTCACTCCCACCGCGGCGTCGGCCAGTGGCGTGAGCACAACGCTGCGGCCCTGATTATCCTTCGGATATTCTTTTTCGAGACTGGAGGCGATTGTTTTCAGAGCCGCCTGGGCCTGCTCGCGCGTTACGCCAGGCTTCAACCGGCCCAGCGCGAAGACGAACAGAGCGCGGCGGTCGTTGAAAAAATTCTTCAGCGGGCCCGAAAGCGCCTGCTGATTCATGCTGACGGGAATCCAGATGATTTCGTTGGGCAAAAAAGAGAGAGTGCCTTTGAAATTGGGCGGCGTCACCCCAATGACGGTGTAGCCAACCGCATTCAACGTGATGGTCTGCCCGATGATGCCCGGGTCGGACCCGAACTGCCGCGCCCACAAGCTATAGCTCAGCACCGCCACCGTGTTCCCGCCGGGTATCTGGTCTTCATCCGGAAAAAATGTCCGGCCAAGGATTGGCTTTACGCCCAGCACATCGAAGTAGCCCGCGCTGACCAAGAGAGCTGTAAATTGCTGCGGTTCGCCTTTTCCGCTCAGGGTGAGCCCAGCAAAGGAATAGGATGCCGTTCCGGAGAGAACATTATTGTGGTCGCGGTAGTCTTTGAAATTGGGATAAGAGATCGGAAGTTTTGCGACATTTCCTCCGGTGATGGCCGTTTTCGTATCCACCGTGGAAATATCGACAAGATTCGAAATGTCCCTGACCGGCAAGGGATTCAGCAACACCGCATTGATGACGGTAAAGATCGTTGTGTTCGCGCCGATCCCGAGCGCCAGGGAAAGAATCGCGACGGCACTAAATCCCCGGTTTTTCCGAAGCATCCGAAGCGCATAGCGTAAATCCTGCCAGAACGTATCCATCGTTCTCCCTCCTAGCTCTTTCCGAATGCCCTCTCCTCATTCGTAGCGAAGCGCAACCATCGGATCGACGCGCATTGCCCGGCGCGCCGGGAAATAGCACGCGAAAATGGCGGTCACCACCAGACGCTGAAAATAGCGGTGTTCGCGCCGATGCCGAACGCGAGCGTAAGGATCGCAATCGCCGTGAAGCCGGGAGCGCGGGAGAGGGCCCGAATTCCATAGCGCAAATCCTGCCAGATTTTTCCCATCGCTACTTTTCCCTTCCGCTTCGCGCGTTACGATTCTGCGATCGATTCAAAGAGTGAAGGATGACGAATGGCGAGAGAGGGCTGCTGAATTTGCCGCTCCTTCATCACTTACCACTCCTCACTCGTATCTCAGCGCTATCAGCGGATCGATCTTCGTTGCGCGGCGTGCCGGTATGTAGCAGGCAAGCAGCGCCACGGCAGACAACAAGAGCGCGACCGCGGCGAATGTGACGGGGTCGGTGGCTTTGACGCCGAAAAGCATGCTGGTCATCGCGCGTGACAATACCAAAGCCACCACAAACCCTAGCAACACGCCAGCCAGAGTCAATCCCATCCCGCTCCCCAGGATCAGCCGCAGCACATCGCGCGCCTGCGCTCCCAACGCCATCCGGATTCCAATTTCCTGCATCCGCTGCGCCACGGAATAGGCCATCAATCCGTAAATGCCGACGGCAGCGAGCGCCAGTGCCACGGTAGAAAACAGCGTGAGTAAGAGCGTGAGGAATCGCGGGCGCGATTCCGCTGCGGAAAGAACTTCGTCCATCGTTCGCACACTTGCGATCGGCAACGAAGGATCGACCTGGTGAATTACAGCGGTAGCGGAATTGGACAACGCCGACGGATCGCCATTCGTCCGCAGAACAATGGAAAAGTTCTGAAGCCCGAAGCCGTTTTTTGCCATTTGGCGGTGCGGAAAATAGAGCTCGGTGCCGGCCGGGCGGTCGAGTCCGGCGTTCTTTGCGTCGGCGACAACGCCGACAATGGTGAGCCAGGTTTTATTTCCCTCCGCATCAACACGCTTGCCGATCGGGCTCTGATTGCCCCAGAAGTGCCGCGCCATTGCCTGGTTGACGATGACGACGGGAGGAGCGCCATCGCCATCACGCTGATCGAACAGCCGGCCCTCGATCAGGGGAATGCCCATTGTTTCGAAGTAGTGATCGCTGACGGTCTGCCAGAAATCCACGTTCTGAATGGGCGCGTCCGGCCCCATTGCGAGGCCCTCGATCGCCGTGTCGTTCGCGTCGATCTGACGCTCGGGCGGCAAGCCGGAGACGAGTGTCGCGGACTTGACGCCGGGAAGAACGGACAATCTTTCCTCGATGTTCGTCCAGAAAGCGATGGCGCTCTTGTGGTCCGGATAGACGGTATTCGTCAGCGCGACATTCATCGTCTCAAGTCCGTGCGGCGAGTAGCCTGGATTGACTTGCAGCAGGTTCCAGAAACCTCGAACCAATAAGCCGCAGCCAACCAGGAGGACCAATGCCAGGGCAACTTCTCCCACCACAAGTGCGCGGCGGAACCAATTGGCGGTCACCGTGGCCGTTGAACGGCCCGGCGCGGACTTCAGTGAGTCATGGAGATTCCGGGTGATCACTTGCACCAGCGGCGCCAGGCCGAAAAAGATTCCCGTAGCTACGCAAGTCAACAAGGTGAACAGGAGAACTTTGCCATTCATGGAAACTTCCGAGACGCGCGGAATCATTCCCGCGTTGTTGGTGGCGATCAGATGCAGGCTTCCGTACGCCAGGACGAGCCCCGCGGCCGCACCCAGCAGCGACAGCACTGTGCCTTCGACGATGAATTGCCGCGCCAACCTGCCGAAAGATGCGCCCAGCGCGGTGCGGATCGCCGTTTCACGCTGGCGCACTTCGGCGCGCGCCAGCAAGAGGTTGGCAACATTCACGCAAGCGATCAGCAGCACGAAGCCCACCGTGAAGAGCAGCATGAGCATCGCCGGCCGCACCGTGCGAATCACTTCGGCCTGAAAGGGATACATCACGATCGGATGACGATCCGGCCGGAACGCATGAGTGTTCGGGGAAGCCGTCTCACCCCAGTGGCGAACCAGTTGAGTCATTTCCGCATTTGCCTGAGGGAGCGTGACGCCAGGCTTCATTCTCCCCAGCAAAAATAAAAAATGGCTGCCGCGGCCGCCGGGTTTCGCGGGATCGATTTGGAGCGGTAACCAGACTTCCGCCGGATTGGCCTGGCCGGGAGGAAACTGAAAATCCTTGGGCATCACATCGATAATGGTGCACTTCGAGCCGCCCAACATCGTGTCATGCCCCACGATTCCAGGGTCGCCGCCGAAGCCCCGGCGCCAGAGCCCATGGGAAATCAGCGCCACCGGCGGCGCGCCGGGCTTGTCATCCTGATCGGTGATCGTCCGGCCGATCATCGGCGATACGCCGAGCGATTCCAGTAGAGCGCCGGTGACGTAGGAGGCGGGAGCGCGAATGGGTTCCGTCACGCCCGCGATGTTCACGGAGGTTTCCCCCCAGGCTTCCATGGATTGCCAGGATTTTGCGTCCCGCTTGATGTCGAGGTATTCCGGGGGAGAAATCCAGAATCGCCGGAGCCCTCCTCCCGGGAAAGTGGGAAATTCCGAATAGACCCGCACGAGTTGATCGGGCTGTTTGTAGGGCAGCGGTTTCATCACCACTGCATAAACGACACTGAAAATCGCGGTGTTTGCCCCGATACCCAGAGCCAGCGTAAGTACAGCCACGGCCGTGAAGCCAGGGTTTTTCGCCAACATACGAAGCCCGTAGCGCACGTCCTGCCAGAATGTCTCCACGATTGAACTTCCTCGCTTTCCCGCTCAAACCTTGCCTACAGCGCTGCAATAAACCCGAACAACCGGCCGCCGATTCATTCCACCGGCCTACGAAGCAGTGGTGCCGGCTTTTGCTTCTGCATTGACGATCCAGCCGTCGGCGAGCTGAATAATGCGATCGCCGTAGGCGGCCCACGCGTCGTTGTGCGTCACTTGAATGATCGTAGTGCCCTGCTCATTCAGTTGCATTAGCAGGTCCATGATCATTTTGCCCTGGCTCGAGTGCAGGCTGCCGGTGGGCTCGTCGGCAAGAATCAGCTTTGGATTTCCGATGACGGCGCGCGCCACGGCCACCAACTGCTGCTGCCCGCCGGAAAGCTGATTTGGATAGAGGTTCTTTTTTCCGACAATCTGGAAGCGGTCCAGGACGTCGGCAACAATTCCTTCGCGCTCGGCTTTCTTCATATCGCGATAGGAGAGCGGCAAATCAAGATTTTCGGCTACGGTCAGATGATCGAGCAGGTGATACTGTTGGAAGACGAAGCCGATATAGCGCTTGTGCAGCTCGACGCGCTGCCGGTTGTCGAGCTTGTGGACGCCATGATCGGCCAGATAGTATTCGCCCCGCCACGATCCATCGAGCATGCCGATGATGCCCATCAACGTGGATTTCCCCGCGCCCGAAGGTCCCATCACGGTCACAAATTCGCCGTCGGCGATTTCCAGGTTGATGCGGCGCAGCACCCAGGTTTTTCCCGCGCCGGATTCGTAAAACTTCTCAACATCTTTCAGGTTGATCACAATTCCTCCCGTGGAGCTAATCTCTTCGTGAAGAACAAAGACGGAAACCGGGCTTTCTCTCGATTCCCTTTTCCAGCCTCGAACCGCCCGGATCACTCATATCGCAACGCAACCATCGGGTCCACTTTCATTGCCCGGCGAGCCGGAACATAACAAGCCGGAAGAGCTACGCTCGTCAGGACCGCGGCGACGGCGGCAAACGTTGCCGGATCGGTGGCCGTAACGCCGAACAGCAGGCTCGCCATCCATCGAGTGAGAACGAAAGCGGCCGTCAAGCCGATCGCCACGCCGAGCAAAGCGAAACGCAGGCCCTGTCCCACTACGAGCATGATGATTCCGCCTCGTTGTGCGCCCAGCGCCACGCGAATCCCGATTTCGTGTGTCCGCTGCGCCACCGAATACGCCATCACGCCATAGATGCCGACGGCGGCAAGCACCAGGGCCAGCGCTCCAAAAATTCCGAGCAACAAGGTTGAGAATCGGCGGCGGGCGAGAGCTTCCGAAAAGTACTGAGTCATCGGCTGCACTCTCGCTACCGGCAGATTGGAATCGAGCGCGTGAATTTGCTCTTCAACGGTAGCCGCCAGTGACAGGGGATCAGACGAAGTGCGCACCACCAGCGTCATGGCGTTATCCGGGTTCTGCGTAGGGGGGAGAAATATTTCCGTCAACTGTTGCGCATCCGGGCCTTCCTGCTTCACATCCCCGACCACGCCAACGATCTCGCGATAGGGAGTCGGGCTTTGCGGAAAACCTTGCTTGATCCGCTTGCCCAGCGGGCTTTCGTTCGGCCACCAGCGGCGCGCCATGCTCTGATTGATGATGATCACGGGAGGCGATTGCGCCGTGTCCGTTGCCTTGAATGACCGGCCCTCGATCAGCGGAATTTCCATGGTCCGGAAATAATCCGGCTCCGCCGCGTTGAACACGGAATCCGCCAGTTGATCCTGCGGAGGAACGGGCCGGCCCTCCACCAGATAGACGGAAGTCCAACAAGTGCCCACGACCGGCGGACAATAGACGGCGCTGGCCGACCGTACGCCCGGCAAATTTCGAATCTTTTCCGTCGCCTGGTTGAAAAAATTGAGAATTTGCGCGTCCGTCTTGTACTGCGTGCGCGGGAGCAAAACGTCGAGCGCCAACACGTGATCGGCATTGAATCCCGGATTCACGTTTTGTGCTTTCCACAAGCTGCGAATCAAAAGCCCCGAAGCGATCACCAAGACCGAAGCCAGCGCCACTTCCGAGATAAACAATGCGGCGCGGAAACGATCACGCGCAGGGCCGGATGTGCTGTGGCCGCTTTCCTTCAGCACCCGATTCAGATCGAGGTTCGACGTTTGCAGGGCCGGCACAAGCCCAAACAGAATTCCAGTGATCACCGAAACGCCCAAGGTGAATAAGAAAACCCACAAATTCACTTGCGTGTCTGCCAAGCGCGGAATCTCCGGCGGGGCAATTCGCAGCAGCGGCCCGATCATCCAGGAGGCCAGCAGCAATCCCATCACTCCGCCGATGGATGAGAGCAGCATGCTTTCGGTGAGCAATTGACGGATCACCCGGGTGCGCGAGGCGCCAATCGCGGCTCGTACGGCAAATTCGCGTTGCCGCGATGCCGCGCGCGCCAGCAACAGGTTGGCCACATTCGCGCAAGCGATCAGCAGCACCAGGCCAACTGCGGCCAGCAGCGTAAACATTGCGGGTTGGACATCGCCATACAAATGGCTATAGAGCAGCACGATCGATGCGCGTTCGCCGCTGTTTGATTTCGGATATTCTTGTTCGAGCCGGCGCATGATCGTATCCATTTCGCTTCTTGCCGAGGCAAGCGAAACTCCAGGCTTGAGCCTGGCCAGCACAAGAAGTCCGGGATGGTTCACCCGGTCGAGCCAGGAGGGAGTCTTGCCCTTCAATCCGATCGGGACGTAGATATCCACCGTCTGATTGAAATAGTTGAACCCCGGAGCCAGAACACCGATCGCGGAATAGGCCGTGCCGTCGAGTGTGATCGTCTTTCCCACAACATCCGGCTCTCCCCCCAGCCGATTGCGCCAGAAGTTGTAGCTCAAAACAACGGTGGGGCCGGCTTCGGGGTTATCTTCCGGCTTCGAGAACGAGCGGCCGAGTATCGTTTTCGTTCCGATTAGCGGAAAGAACGCAGCCGAAACCTGGCCCGTGCGGAGCAGCGCCGGCTCTCCGGCGCCAGTCAAGGTCAGATGGATTGTCCGGTAGGCCGCCATGTCCTCGAAAGACTTGTTTTGATCGCGCCAGTCCAGAAAATTCATCCAGGCCACGCTGCTCTCGCCGGTATGCAATTGATATTCGTCCAGCACAACCAGCCGGTTCGGCTCGGGATACGGCAGGGGCTTGAGTAATACGGCATTAATTACGCTGAAGATGGCGGAATTCGCGCCGATCCCCAGCGCCAGCGTGAGGATGGCAACCGCGGTGAAGCCGGGGCTCTTGGCAAGCATTCGAGCGCCATAACGCAGATCCTGCCAGAACATTCTCATCCTTTGCCCCCTCCTCTCTGTGGCCGTCAGCGAACCCGCGCCCAGCTTTTCTTGTTGGACGGAAGAAAACCTGAATCAGGGCTCTTCCTGGCTCCGATTTGTAACCTCAATTGCAGAATGGCAAGAGCTACTCGACCACCAGCACGATAAAAGTCGCGTCATCCGCGAATTCATTGCCGCAAAAATCGGAAACGGCGAATCGGATCTTTTCCTTGAGCGTTTCGGCGCCCGGCCCGTCGTGCTCGCCGAGCAGCGCCATCAAACGTTGCTCTCCAAATTCTTCTTCCCCGGCGTTCCGGGCTTCCGTAAGGCCATCCGTAAACAGGATGACGCGATCACCGGAGCTGAGCAGTATTTCGCCTTGCTGGTACTGGCCATCCGGGAAAAGTCCCAACACATCACCGCCTTCGCTCAGGCGGACGCAGGAGCCATCCTGGCGCAGCACGATGGGCAAATTGTGACCCGCGTTGACATAGGCCATTTGTTTCGTCCGGGCGTCCAGCAAGCCGTAAAAGAAAGTAACGAACCGGTCCGGCGCAATGTTCCGGCAGATCGAGCGATTCACCACCGCGCACAGCTCTGCGGGAGCGATCGTCTCGGATGCGAATCCCCGCACCGTTGCTTGCAGGTTTGACATCAGCAGCGCCGCGGGGATGCCTTTGCCGGCCACGTCCGCGATGCAGAAACCAACATGCTCGGGGCTGAATCGAAGCACATCGAAATAGTCACCACCCACCACCAGCGCCGGCTGCCAGGCGCCCGCCACCTGGTAGCCCTCGATCTGCGGAATCTCTTTCGGCAGGAATCCCTTCTGGATTTCGCGCGCCTCTTCGATTTCCTGTTCTTTCCGGTGAAGCTGCAACACCACTTCCTGGGTGCGGGATTCCTTTTCAGCTTCGCGCCGCAGTGCCTCGCGCCGGGCGCGTCCATGTTCCACCTGCGTGCGTAGCACTTCCAGCAACCGCGCGTTTTCCCAGGGTTTTTGGATGAAGTCCCCGACGCCGCCTTGCATCACTTCTACGGCAAGTCCAACGGTTCCCCAACCGGTCATCACCACGATGGGCAAAATGCTGTCTTTGGATCTGACTTGCGCCAGCAGGTCCAGGCCCTCGCGGCCAGAGGTGGTATCACGGGCATAGTTCAAATCCATCAGAAGGAGGTCAAAATTCTGTCTATCCAGTGCCTCCACAACCGCTGAGGGGGAGGAGACGGTTTCCATCTCGTAGCCCTGGCGCTTGAGCAGGAGCCGCAAGGCTTCCAGGACATCTGGCTGATCGTCGGCAATCAGGATTCGAGGAATGAGTCTTTCTCCACTTACAATTTTGCTTTCCTGGGCTAGCGCTACCATTCAAATTTGCCTCGGGCCTCTGCGATCGTCGGACGTTCCCCAGTGTCGAATATGGGCAGGTAGATTGCCAGGAGCGCTTTGTTATAAATCTTTATTTTTCAATTAGTTATGGAGTTTAGAGCGAGCGCTGCAGGCTATAGATGACCACTTGCGGGATAGTTTGTCGCGATTTCGGACACCTCCTACAACCGATTGATTCCAAAGGCTTAATATGCTTTCGAACCATCATGCCAGCCTAGGACTCAAAAAGCCAGGCACTCCCCGGCGGCCGGGAGCGAGGACCACAAATTATTCGTACCGCAATGCGACCATTGGATCCACCTGCATAGCCCGCTTTGCTGGAATGTAGCAGGCCAGCATGGCAATTCCGGTCAGCAAGATTGTGACGCCGCTGAAAATAATGGGATCGCTCGCGCTGACGCCGTACAACAGGCTCGCCAGAAGCTGAGACATAGCCAGAGCGATCGGCAAGCCAATTCCCAACCCGATGCCCGTGAGCAGCATCCCCCGGTAGAAAACCATCCGCAGGACGTTTTTCTGCTGGGCCCCGAAGGCAATTCGGATCCCAAATTCACGTGTCCGCTCGGTCACGGAATAGGCCATTACGCCGAACACGCCCACCGCGCTCAGCAAAAGAGCGATCACGCCCAGCACCGCCATCATCACCGCTACGTAAGCGATCCCCATCACCGACTCGTGGATCACCTGTGCCAGCGGCTTCACTTCGGAAATCGGTTGTTCGGGATCGACGTTGGCAATCCGGCTGCGTACTGCGCTGGTGAAAGAATTCGGATCGCCGGAGGTGCGCAGCGCGAATTGCGAGTAACCCAGTGCATGCTGCCGGTACGAAAAATAAATGGTGGGCTCCTGCCCCGAGGAGATCCAATTGTATTTCACTTCTCCCGCCACGCCCACGATTTCCGCCCAGCGGCTTTTCGAATCCACCGCACCCAGCTTGATCCGCTTTCCCAGCGGATTTTCCGCGGGCCAGTAACGCTCCGCAAGTACTTCGCTGATGATCGCGACTTCGGGCGAATCCGCGCTGTCCGATTCGCTGAACCCGCGCCCCCGCAGCAGAGGGATGTGCATCGTTTGAAGATAATTCGGGCTTACGGACTCTCTGGTCGCGACGGCAACCTCTCCCACCGGAAACGTGCGTCCTTCGATGCTGAAAGCATCACTCGAGTAGGAATTGCTATAGGGAACGCTGGTGACCAGCGAAGCGGACTTCACGCCGGGAATGGTCTGTAGCTGCCGGAGCGTTTCGTCATGGAAGGCGCTGATTTTTTGCGGGCTGCCATACTTCGCGGCGGGCAAGCTGATCCGGAAAGTGAGCAGGGAATTGGGCTCGAAATTTTGATTCACGTTGATCAGCGCGCGGAATCCCTTCACCAGCAATCCGGCGCCCACCAGCAGGATCACCGACATCGATACTTCCGCAACCACCAGGATGTTGCGGATCAAATGCCGCCGGCGGCTCGCGGAGGAGCCGAGCCCGCCCTCTTTCAATGTTTCGTTGATATCGGTCTTCGCGCATTGCAGCGCCGGCGCAAGCCCGGAGAGAATTCCCGCCGCGATGGCCAGGGCCAGGGTGAAAAGAAATGCCAGCGAATCCAGCCGGATCTCTTGCCATCCAGCGATGTACCGTGCCACGTCCGGCGGCATGTTGGATAAAATCAGGTCGATGCTCCATTCGGCCACCAGCAGGCCGGCAGCGCCGCCGGCCAAAGCCATCAACACGCTTTCGGTAAGCAATTGGCGGATCACGCGCCAGCGAGTGGCTCCCAACGCCGCCCGCAGAGCGATTTCTTTTTGCCGGTTGGCGGCACGCGCCAGTTGCAGATTGGCGATGTTGGCGCAGGCAATCAGCAGTACGAATCCCACGGCGCCCATCAGCAGAAGCGTATACTGCCGCGTCAGGTCGCCTGAAACGGCTTGTCGAAACGGCAACACTCGAACGCCCCATCCCTTGTTGGTCTGCGGGAATTCCGTGGAGAGGCGAGTGGAAAGCGCGACCAATTCCGCGCGCGCTTGCGAGACCGAAATGCCCGGCTTCAATTGTCCCAGCGCGAAGAGGTAATGTGACTTTCGGATAGCTTTTTCTTTCGCGTCCATGGCCAGCGGCATCCAAAGCTCCACTGAAAATGGATACTTAAAACCTTTTCCCATCACGCCAACGACGGTGTAGGACTCCGCGTCGATTTGAATGGATTTTCCGATCAAGTTGCGGTCCGAGCCGTAGCGCCGCTCCCACAGCCCGTGAGTCAGCATCACTTCGTGGTCTCTACCCGGCTGCTCTTCTTCCGGCAAAAAGGCGCGCCCCAGTACTGGTTGTTCGGACAGTGTTTCGAAAAAGTTCTGCGAAACCAGAAAACCTTGCACCCGCTGGGGATTTCCCTCGCCGGTTAGATTCACCGAGTCCCACTGGAAGGCAGCCAGGCGGTCGAAAGAATGGGATTGATTTTTCCAGTCCTCGAAATTCGCGGGCGAAGCGCTGTTGTCGTTGATATTCCGGTGCGGCACCGTTTCGTAGATGGTGACCACGTGATCCAGGTTCGGAAAGGGAACCGGCTTGAGGAGGAATGCATCGGCGATGCTGAAGATGGCAGTGTTCACACCGATCCCAAGCGCCAAGGCCACAATGGCGAGAATCGTGACGCCCGGATTTTTCTTCAGCATCCGGATGCCGTAGGAAATGTCCTGCCAGAAGGATTGCATCGTCGTCTCCTCTTACTCGTAACGCAGCGCGACCATCGGATCGACGCGCATCGCCCGGCGCGCTGGCACATAACACGCCAACAAAGAAACAGCTCCAAGCAGCAGCGCAACGCCGATAAAGGTTGATGGATCGGAAGCGCTCACGCCGAACAGCAGAGTCGACATCAAACGCGTCACTGCCCATGCACCGGCCAACCCCATCACGGTGCCGGTTAGCGTCAGACGAATTGCTTGGCCGACTACCATTTGCATGACGTCCTTTTGTTGCGCGCCAAGAGCCATGCGGATTCCAATTTCGTGCGTGCGCTGCACCACGGAATACGACATCACGCCATAAAGTCCCACGGCCGCCAGCAGCAGTGCCACCACAGCGAAAATTCCCAGAAGTAAGGTGTTGAATCGAGGCTGGGCCACCGAGGCGGAGAGATATTCCTCCATCAGCTTCGAATCGGAGACTGGCAAATCTTTATCCAGCGCCCGGATCTGCTCGCGGATGGGGCCGATCGTGCTTCGCGGATCATTTTCTGTCCGGACCACCATAATCATCCCGTCAAATGGCATTTGTGATTCCGGCTCGTACACTTCCGGCCCTGCTTCTTCATTCAGGCCTCGATGGTGCACGTCGCCCACCACGCCCACGATCTCCCGCATCACTTTGGTGCCCGGGCCCACGGAAATTCCCGGCTGGATGCGCTTTCCCAGGGGATTCTCGTTCGGGAAAAAAGTCTTGGCGAATGTTTGATTGACGATGATCACCGCCGGCGATTTCAAATTATCTTGAGCCGTAAACTCGCGTCCCTGGAGCAGCGGGATATGCATGGTCTGGAAATAATCGGGGGTGACATCGCGATAGTTCGTGGCTGGTTCCTCGCTCTTTGCCACGGGCCGCCCCTCGATTGCAAAAGTAACTTGCATTTGGTCCTGGCTCAGCGGCAAGGGTTCCACCGCACCCGCGGAACGAACGCCAGGCAGCGCCCGGGTGCGCTCCAGCAATTGCTCGAAGAACGCCGCCTGCTGGATCAGGTTGTAGCGCGCATCGGGCAAGCCAATCGTCACCGTGAGCACGTTGTGCGGATCGAAGCCGGGTTTCACGCGAGAGAGCCGGACAAAACTTTGAATCAACAAGCCCGCGCCGATCAGCGGCACAAGCGCCAGCGCTACTTCCGCAACCACCAGCGCGCTGCGCATTCGATTCCGAAGAACGCCTTCGGTGGAGCCGCGGCCGCCTTCCTTGAGAGATTCCGCCAGGTCGGAGCGCGAAACTTGCAAAGCGGGCAGCAAACCGAAGAAGAGACCGGTCACGAGCGAAGCGAGCGCCGTAAAACCGAGCACTCGTCCACTCAGATGAATTCCCGAAAGACGAGGAACGCTTGCGGGACTGAGAGCCAGCAGCACATCGGTTCCCCACCAGGCCAGAATCAGTCCGAGCGCGCCGCCGAGAAACGCGAGCAGAAGGCTTTCGGTGAGCAGTTGGCGGACGATCCGCAGCCGGCCGGCGCCGAGCGACGAGCGAATCGCGATTTCTTTCTGCCGGGACGTCGCGCGCGCCAGAAGAAGATTCGCCACGTTGACGCAAGCGATCAGCAGCACGCAGCCAACTGCGCCGAATAATATGAGCAACGCCGGGCGCACGTCGCCGACCATGCGATCCAGCTCCGTCCCGATTTTCACTCCGTGGTATTTGTTCGTATCGGGATACTGACGGGCAAGCGCGCTCGTGATCGTATCCAGTTCCGACTGCGCTTGCGGCAGCTTCACTCCGGGCTTCAGGCGCCCGGTGACGTGCAGGTAGTGCGCCCCGCGCTGCGTCATGTAGCTTGCGCCGCCGTCGGTGGTGACGCCATCCATCAGGATGGCCATCCACAAGTCCACATTTTTCGCCTGAATGGGATACTGAAATCCCGCCGGCATTACGCCCACGATCGTAAATGGCTGGCTGTCGAGCGTGATGTTTCTTCCAACTACATTCGGGTCGGAGCTGAAGCGGCTCTGCCACAGGGAATGGCTGAGAATTACCGGATGTAACTTGGCCTTGCCCGGATCTTCTTCCTCCGGCAAGAAATCTCGCCCGAAAATTGGCGACACACCCAGCAAATGGAACAAGCTGGGAGAAGCAACCACGCCATACAAGTGGGCAGGATCGCCCGATCCTGTCAGCGTGAAATCACTATCATGCCACGCCGCCATTCCTTCGAAAGCATGGCTCTGCGATCTCCAGTCGATGAAG
>JBGQGW010000053.1:0-17040 GCA_041497605.1 Terriglobia bacterium
CGCCAGTTCATGGAAGCGGAGATGCGGCCGATTCTGCGCGAGTACGAGCGCGCGGATAAATTTCCGCTGGAGCAGATCCGCAAGCTGGGAGAGATGGGCTGCTGCGGAATGCTGGTTCCGGAAGAGTGGGGCGGCGCCGGCACGGACACCATCAGTTACGTGGTGATGATCGAGGAAGTGGCGCGGGTGTGCGCTTCGACGGCCATCACTCTGAGCGTGACGAACTCCGTGGCGTCGGTGCCGCTGCTGCGGCATGGCAGCGAAGCGCAGAAGAAGAAATATCTGCCGCCACTGGCGCGCGGGGAAATGCTGGGCGCGTTCTGCCTGACCGAGCCGCAAGCGGGCTCGGATGCGGCGGGAATTCAGGCGCGGGCCGTGCGGCAGGGCAACGAATATATTTTGAATGGCACCAAGAGCTGGGTGACCATCGGTAGCGATGCCGGTATTTGCATCGCGTTTGCGAAGACGGACCCGAATGCCGGCGCCCGGGGAATCACTGCTTTTCTGGTGGAGCCTACATTTCCAGGTTTTCGCGTGGCGCGGCAGGAAGAAAAAATGGGAATGCGGCTTTCGCATTCGGTGGAAATTTCCTTGCAGGATTGCCGGGTGCCCGCGGAAAACCGGTTGGGTGAAGAGGGAAGCGGGCTCAAGATCGCGCTCGAAGCGCTGGATGGCGGCCGGGTGGGAGTGGCGGCGCAGGGAGTAGGCCTGGCGCAGGGCGCGCTGGAAGCGGCCACGCGTTACGCGAAACAGCGGCGCGCCTTCGGGAAAACGATCGGCGAATTCCAGGCGATTCAATGGATGCTGGCCGACATGCAAACAGAAATCGAGGCGGCGCGCGGGCTGACCTATTACGCGGCCTGGCAGAGGGATCATGACGTGCGAAAGCTGAAGGCATCCGCCTCGCGCGCCAAACTGTATTCCAGTGAGATGGTGAACCGCGTGGTGGCCAAGGCCGTGCAGATTCACGGCAGCGCGGGCTATTCGCGCGAGAGTGATGTGGAACGCTATTACCGGGACGCGCGCGTGCTGACCATTTACGAAGGGACCAGTGAAATGCAACGCGTGGTGATCGCTCGCGAGTTGCTCGCCCGGGCCGGGGGCGCGTCGTGACCCCGCCGCAACAGGATCCGGCGATCCACGATGCCGGGAAGATTCAACCTGCTGTTCGCAAGGGACGCCGCCAGCGAGTGTTGAGCGGCATGCGTCCGACGGGACCACTCCACATTGGGCACTTTTTCGGGGCGCTCTCCAACTGGCTGAAGCTGCAGGAAGAGTATGAATGCTTCTATTTTGTGGCGGACTGGCACGCGCTGACGACGCATTACGCGGATACTTCGCTGGTCGCGCAGAACACGTTTGCAGTCACGGCCGATTGGCTCTCGGTGGGGCTGGACCCGGAGAAATCGACTATTTTTTTGCAGTCGGATGTGCTGGAGCACGCGGAATTGCACCTGCTGCTTTCGATGGTGACGCCGCTGAGCTGGCTGGAACGCGTGCCAACGTATAAAGAACAAATCGAGAATCTGAAGGAAAAGGACCTGAGCACGTACGGTTTTCTGGGCTACCCGCTTCTGCAGGCGGCGGACATCGTGATGTACGGCGATCCGAAAGCAGGGCTGCTGGTTCCAGTGGGCGAAGACCAGGTGCCGCATGTGGAGATGACGCGCGAGGTGGTACGGCGGTTCAATACCGCGTACGCGCCTGTCAATTGGGGGAAGGCGCGGGCGAAAGCCGTGGAAGCGCTGGCCAAGGAATTAAAGCTGCCGGTGACGGCGGAGGAAGCGAAGTCTGAAGGAACGTTCCTGAAACTGGATGAAGCTTTGCGGCCACTGTCACTCGATCATCGTCTGTCGCTGCTCGCCAATGCCGGCGTGCCTGTGGAACACGTCTTGCGCGAGCCGCAGGTGATGCTGACGGAGACGCCGCGCGTGCCAGGCACCGATGGCAGGCGGATGGCGAAAAGTTATGGGAATGCGATCTGGCTCAGCGACCCGCCGGATGAGATCCGCAAGAAAGCCAAAGACATGATGACGGACCCGCAGCGGGTCCGCCGCACCGATCCGGGGCGACCGGAAATTTGTCCCGTGTTCGCGTACCACAATTTGTTTTCGCCGCCGGAAATAATTTCATGGTCGGAGCAGGGCTGCCGGAGCGCAGGAATCGGATGCGTGGAATGCAAGAAGGCCATGGCTGACCGCCTGATCCAATGGATCGAGCCGATCCAGGTGAAGCGCCGGGAGTTCGATGCGAATCCGCAGCGCGTGTGGGATATATTGGATCAAGGATCGGCGAAGGCGCACCGCGTGGCGAAGAAAACCATGAAGCGCGTGCGCGATGCGATTTTCGGGTGGGACCAGGTGCGAACACGGCTGGGGCGTGGCTGAAGCCGGCCCCTACAGAAGCTACAGGAAAACTACATGGCGACACCTTATAAAATTCAACTGGATGTGTACGAAGGGCCGCTGGATTTGCTGCTGGATTTGATTCGCAAGCAGGAAATCGACATTCACAATATCCCCATCGCGAAAATCACCTCGCAATATCTGCAATATTTGAGGCACCTGGAAGAACTGGATATCGATCTGAGCTCCGACTTTTTGTACATGGCGGCAACGCTGATTCACATCAAATCGAAGATGCTGCTGCCGCCCGATCCGCTGGCCGGGACGGAAGATCAGCAGGACCCGCGGGACGAGCTGGTTCACCGGCTGCTGGAACACGAAAAATTCAAGAATGCGGCGCAACTGCTGTATCAGAAGCAGCAGGTGGAAGCGCACGTGTGGTCGCATCCGGATTTGTCGCTCTACGATGATGAAGTGACGGAAGGCGAGCTAGTCGTCTCGCTGGTGGACCTGGTGAAAGTGTTCCAGCAAGTGCTCGAGCGGCGGCGCGAAATTCCGCAGATGGAGCTGCAGCACGAAACGTATACCGTCGCGCAAATGATGGATCTGTTGCGGAAGCAATTGTTGGCGAGCGATGAGCCGGTTTCGCTGACGGGATTTTTCGAGTCCTGCGCCTCCAGGCGCGCTATGATCGTATCCTTCCTGGCGGTGCTGGAGATGGTTCGGCTGCAGGCGGTGGTTCTGGTGCAGCCGGAAGCGTTCGCGGATATCCGGCTGCGGAAGCACAGGATGTTTGACCTGATATTTTCTGGTGAAGACTTCAAATCCAAGATTGACGAGCAATACGGCTAACCATGACACCACAAGAAATTCAATCGGCGCTGGAAGCGATCATCTACGCGGCGGATGAGCCGGCCACGATCCAGCAATTGACGGCTGCGATTGGCGCGGAAAAGACGGAAGTGCAGGCGGCGCTCGATCTGCTGGTGGCCTCGTATGCCGCCGACGACCGCGGCATTGAAATCCGCAAGGTTGCCGGCGGATACAAGTATTACACCAAGGCCCAGCACCATGAAGTAGTGCGAAAATTCATCAAGTCGCTGCGGCCGCCGCTGCGCTTGACCATGCCGGCGCTCGAGACGCTGGCGGTGATCGCCTACAAGCAGCCGGTGACCATCCCGGAGATTCAGGAAATCCGCGGCGTCAGCGCTTCGGGGGTAATCAAGACGCTGCTGGAACGGCGGCTGATCACTACGGCTGGGCGTAAGCCGGTTATCGGGCGGCCGATTTTGTATCGCACGTCGAAAGAATTCATGATGCGCTTCGGACTAAGCGATCTCGATGAACTGCCAAGCTTGAAGGAATTCGAGCAACTCGCTCAGGCCGCGCTGGGATCCGATTCAGGAATTGCGCCGATGGAGCCGGAACTGGCTGGCGAGATGACTGAAGCAGCCGAAACCAAGGAACCGTCCGTGGCCGCGGAGGACCAGTTGCCGGTGGGTAGCAATGGAGAGCCTGCCGCGAATCCGGCTGTGGCTGACACTGAAGCATCCCATTCCGACTCCGGAGAACAAACCGCAGAGGCGCAGAGCACTTCCGAGAATACAATGTCCGCCGCGGCGGGGGCCGGCGGCACGCACGAAGCGTCGAACGTGGTGAACAGGGGAGAAGAATCCCAGGAATCCGCCGAGAAGGTAACTCTTTCGGAAGAAGGCCCACCTTTCCCGCCATCGTCGTAAACCTTTCCGTCAGTCGATTCGTAGGACTCTTTAGCATGGACAGGAGAAATTCCGATGCTTGAGCGGCTACAGAAGATCATCTCGCGCGCGGGAGTGGCGTCCCGCAGGCATGCGGAGCAGCTCATCTTGTCGGGACAGGTGACGGTGAACGGTCAAACGGTGACCGAGCTGGGCACGAAAGCGGATAGCGAGCGCGACCACATCAAAGTCATGGGCAAGCTGGTCCACGACGAGCCACACAAGAAAATCTACGTTTTGCTGAACAAGCCGGCGGGAGTGGTGGCCACGATGAGCGATCCCGAAGGGCGGCAATCGCTGCGGGATTTCCTGCACGGAATCCCGGGAAGGGTTTATCCCGTGGGCCGATTGGAATATCACACCTCGGGGTTGGTGTTGCTGACGAATGACGGCGACCTGGCGAGCCGCGTGCTGCGGGCGCATGGGCTGCCGCAGACCTACGCAATCAAAGTGAAGGGCCAGCTAAGTCCCGGTGAATTGACGGCGATTGAAACAGAGACCGGGATCCGGCTGCGCCCGCTGGGCAAGGCGCCGAACGCCTGGTATGAAGCTACGATGACCAGCGCGCGGCGCGACCGCCTGCGCAAGCGGATCGAGAAGCAAAGGCACCCGATCGAAAAAATGAGGCGCACGGGGCTGGGGAACCTGGAACTCGAGAAAATCGCTCCGGGGCAACACCGGCTGCTGAACCCGGAAGAAGTTGCGGGTCTTGAACGGGCGGTAAAAAAAGCTGCGGAAGGGAAGGCGGGGCGGGCGACAATTGTAACGCGTCCGGAAAGCACTCCGCACCCACCGAGCGCAGGGCGTCATCGCAGGACCGGCGGTCATTCGGGTGGGCGTTCCAAGAATTCAGGAAAGAGAAGATCTAAATGACAAGACCAGTCCGCGAACTTGTCCCGGCTTTCATTCGCAACATCGAGCCGTACGTTCCCGGAAAACCAATCGAAGACGTGGAACGCGAGCTGGGAATGCACTGCGTGAAGCTGGCGTCCAATGAGAATCCGCTGGGCCCATCGCCTCGAGGGATTGAAGCGGCGAGGAAGGCGGTTGCGGAAGCAAACCGGTATCCCGATGGCGGCGGCTACTATTTGCGGAAGAAACTATCAGAGCGGCTTCGAGTTTCACTGGATCAGATTATCCTGGGCGCCGGCTCAACCGATTTGATCGAATTGGCGGCGAAGACGCTGCTGCACTCGGACGATTCTGGAATCACCTCGCACGGTTCGTTTCCCATGTACTACATTGCGATCCGGGCAACGGGCGCGCGCCTGATCGAAGTGCCGCAGAAGGGTTACTTGATCGATCTGGACGGAATCGCGCGCGCGATTGAACCGCGAACCAAGCTGATCTACCTGGCGAACCCGAACAATCCGACCGGCACTCTATTCAGCGCGGATGATTTCGAACAGTTTCTGAACAAGATTCAGGAAGATGTCCTAGTGGTCCTCGACGAGGCTTATTTCGATTACGTGGAGCGCCCGAATTATTCGCGTTCCGTGGATCTGGTGCGCGAGGGGCGAAACGTGCTGGTTCTGCGCACCTTTTCGAAAGTATACGGACTGGCGGGGCTGCGGATTGGCTATGGCGTCGGCCCCAGCGAGCTGCTCGAAGAGCTTAATAAACTTCGCCTGCCATTCAACACTTCCATCGGGGCGCAGGCAGCGGCGCTGGCGGCGCTGGACGATTTTGAGCATGTGAGGCGCTCGGTGGATTCGAATCGCGCGGGCCTGGCGCAGCTTGGGAAAGGGCTGGCGGAGCTGAACCTGGCGTTCGTGCCCTCGGTTGGAAATTTCGTGCTGGTGGAAACGGGTGGTGACGCCGAAGCACTGGCTCAGGAATTAATGAAGCTGGGAGTGATTGTCCGGCCGATGCGCTGGATGGGCTTCCCGAGCGCGATCCGCGTGACCGTGGGAACGGCGGAAGAAAACCGGATCTTTCTCTCCGCACTCGAAAAAGTTCGGAGTATCGCAAGCGCGCCGCAGGCCGGCGGCTCACAGGCGGTGCGATGAGCCAGCGCCCGGCAGATCCGAATGACGAGAATTCCAGGGAGAAAAGGCCAAGAACGGCGCGCGACTCCATCTCGGGGATACTCAAGACCAGCCACAACATTGCCGTGGTGGGCCTCTCTTCGAAGCGATTCCGGCCGAGTTATGGAGTATCGGAATATCTGCAGAGCGTGGGATACCGGATTTTCCCTGTGAATCCAAACGAAAAAGAAATTCTCGGAGAGCGCTGTTACGCGCGGCTGGAAGATATTCCCGAGAAAATTGATATCGTGGATGTTTTCCGGCGATCCGAATTTGTTCCCGAAATCGTGGAGAGCGCGATTAAGATCGGCGCGCGCGCGTTGTGGTTGCAGGAAGGCGTGATCCACCAGGAGGCGGCCGATCGTGCGCGAAGAGCAGGGCTGCTGGTGGTGATGGATTCGTGCATATTGAAAGAGCATGTAAAGCGGTTTCGCCTCGCGAAGTAGCTGGTCCTTTCGAAAGAAAATCCCGACAACTTAAAGGGTTTTTCCACGCGGCTGGATGACCTGGGTACGCCATTCTCCTGAACGGCGTTTCGCTGGCCGCCAATCGGGAGATTGGCGTTCCCGGGAATACGGGCGCGTTTGGGATTACGGCGGGTGCAGGAAGAACTATGCCGTTAGGGGAGGGAATAAACGATCAGGTTGCGAGTGCCGGGTTGTTCCACGCCGAGGTAGCGGCCGTCCGGAGAGATGGCGAAATCGCGAAAAGTAAGAGAATGCAAAACGGTATCGAGATTGCCATCCGGGATGCTGACCCACACGAGATCCCCCGATTTGTGCTCGGGTCCCCGCTTCAGAAGCAGCCGGCGTTCGTCCCCGGCCCATTCGAAGCGGCCGAATCCTACGCGGACGTCGATCGCTTTCTGCGGCGCCGCTAGGTCGCGGATTTCGATCGTATCGCCATCGACGTAATAACCGGCCTTTGTGCCGGAGGGCGATAGCGAGAGTCCACCGTCAAAGCCGAAGAGTGTGGCGAGTTCCCGGCGAGTCTGTTTCACCAAGTCGAGCGCCACAAGTTGGATGGGCCCGCTCTGCGCTCGATCGCGTTCAATCGCGATGGCGGTGTTGTGCTTGGCGTCCCACTCGACGGCGGAGAAAAAATGGCCCTCGAAAAGTGGCGTCGTGGTTCCGCTGGCGGGACGGACTGAACTGATCGCATACAACATTCGTGGTTTTACCGCTTCGATCAGATACACAACCGTCGAGCCATCGGCCAGCCACTGCGCGTGAGTGGAGTCGGGAATGCCACTAGCCTTCGAGCCTTCCACGTTAATTTCCCGGCCATCGTCGGTCATCAACTCGGTGGTTTGGCCTTGCTTCGTGTCTCCCTGATCATTTGTCGCCTCATCGGTGAGCATTTCAATCGCCAGTTTATGGCCGTCGGGCGACCAGCTAATCGCCTGCACGGCGTAGCTGAAGGGGAGGAGAGTCTTGACGATTTTTTCGCTGGTGATGATGCGCGATTTTTTACCTTCGGGGCTGGCGATCCAGATGTCCGCGCGCTCGAGGAAATATTTTTTCACCTTGATGGGGTGGCGGACAGAGAAAGCGACGCGTCCATCCGGGCCGAAGGCGAAGGAGGTGCATTCGTCTTCAATCGTGAACTTGGGTTTTTCCTGGGCGCCGAGGGCGGCTGCGAACGGCATCGCCACGCAAAATAAGATTGCGAAAAGTGAGATCAGGCGCGACGCGATGGGAAGAACGGTGCGCGGAGCGCAGGAAGGCTTAGGCATCATTCCGATTTGCTTCCTTTTGTTTTGATGCGTCGAATTTCCTCGATACGCTTTCGCAGGCGCTCTTCGAATCCTTGATCGGTCGGCTGGTAATAGCTGCGGCCAAGCAGGCTGGGAGGCAGGCAGGTCATGTCCGTGACTTTTTCCTCGGCATCGTGGGCGTATTGATAGCCTTTTCCATATCCGATATTGCTCATCAATCCGGTGACGGCGTTTCGCAGATGCAATGGGACTGGCTCGGCCTCGGTGGATTCCAAGTCCCGCAAGACGGAATTGTAACCTGAATACAGCGCATTTGACTTCGGCGCGAGCGACAAATAGACGGCGGCCTGGGCCAGTGCCAGATTGCCTTCCGGCGGCCCCAGGAATTCGAAGGCTTGCATCGCCGCCAGCGTGACGGCCAGCGCGCCCGGTTCGGCCAGTCCGATATCTTCGCTGGCCATGCGCACCATGCGCCGCGCCAGGTAGAGCGGATCTTCTCCCGATTCGAGCATGCGCGCCAGCCAATAGAGAGCGGCATCGGGATCGGAATTGCGCACGGATTTGTGCAGCGCGGAAATCAGGTTGAAATGTTCTTCACCGGCTTTGTCGTAGGGCAGCAGCTTGCGCTGCAAAACATTTTCGAGCAGCGCGGAGGTGACGGCGCGGATGCCGTGCGCGCCGGGTGACGTGCCGAGCGCGACGGCTTCGAGAGTGTTGTACGCCGCGCGAACGTCGCCATTCGACATCATGGCGATGCGCTCGAGCAAGTCATCGCTGATTTCGATTTTTTCTTTGGCCAGGCCGCGTTCGGGATCGTTGATCGCGAGGCGAAGGAGATCGGTGATTTGCTCCGCGGAAAGAGCGTGCAGAACATACACCTTCATGCGCGAAAGCAGCGCCGCGATTATTTCGAATGACGGATTTTCGGTGGTGGCGCCGATCAGGGTGATGCTGCCGGATTCGACGTAAGGCAGAAACGCGTCCTGCTGGGCTTTATTGAAGCGATGGACTTCGTCCACGAACACGATAGTTCGCCGGCCGAATTGCCGCGACTTTTCGGCTACTTCCATGACGTGCTTGATTTCCTTGATTCCGGAGAGCACGGCGGAGAAGGGAACAAATTCGGAGCGCGTGCGACGCGCGATGATTCGCGCCAAGGTGGTTTTGCCGCAGCCCGGAGGGCCCCACAGCAGCATCGAGCTGACCTCGTCTCGCTCGATTTGCGTGCGCAGCGGCTTTCCCGGGGCGAGCAGATCTTCCTGGCCCACAAATTCGTCCAGCGTCTGCGGACGCATGCGGTCGGCCAGCGGGCGCGGGCCCGCGTCTTCTTTTGGCTGTACGGCTTCGAAGAGTCCCATGGTTATGCGCGCGTGCCGCGCTGGCGGGCCGCTTCGTAGAGCAGAACGGAAGCGGCCACGGCGGCGTTCAGAGATTCTACAGTCGGGGCGATTGGAATTTGCAGCCGGGCATCGGCCGAGCGATCGATTTCCGCGGGCAGCCCCGAGCCTTCATTTCCGATGAGAATTGCGCAGGGCCCTCGAAGATCAGATGCGCCAGGCGAAGCGGAAGATGCCGCCACAGGCTCCACCGACGCCGCGAAAAGTTTCAGGCCCATCACGCGGAGCTGGGCGAGCGCCACGGGCGCCGCAATTCCGCTGATGACTGGTAACCGCAGCGCCGAGCCGGCCGACGCCCGCAACGCCTTGGGAGACCACGGATGCGCGGTGCCGCGCGTGGCCAGAACTCCCGTGGCTCCAAATGCTTCCGAGGAACGAACCACAGTGCCAACGTTTCCGGGATCTTGAACCCCCACCAAAACGACAACCAGGGGCACTCCGCCAACAAGAAGGTCATCAAACGTGCGATGGGGCGCGCGGACGAGCGCGGCGATTCCTTGCGGCGTCTCCGTTCCGGCGACGCCAGCAAATAATTTGTCGGAGGTGCGCAGAATGCGGACGTGCTTGAGGAAGGTGGCACGCGATGAGGCCCGCGTGAGTTGTTCGAGAAAATGTTCGCCGGACGCGCTCAACAAAATCGCGCCGCATTCCAAGCCTGAAGCAAACGCCTCCTGCACCAGATGCGGCCCTTCAAGCCCGAGCCAGCCATCCTGTTCCGGTGCAGAGGCGCGCAGCGCAGCGCGGAAGCGCTTGAGCCACTGGTTTTCGGCGCTGGAGATCGTTTCGGAGCGGCCAGTCACGCGGGGCGACACGATTCGCGATTCGCCTGTGAATTTTGGGCGGGAAGGCACGGAAGGAGACTAACAAAGCCCACAAGGGGCGTAAAGCCGCGAAGCCGTTCAAACCCTCAGGTGCTCCATCCTCCCCGGCATCATCGGGAAGGGTGGGGTTCTTGACCTGGACTGCTTTTTCTTTGCCTTTTCTCCGGCGGGAGGCCGAAGTATTATTAAGGAAGATTCAAATGGCCAAACTAAAACCAATCCACCCCGGAGAGATTTTGCGAGAGGAATTCATGATCCCGTTTGGTTTGAATCCCAATCGGCTCGCTCTGGCTCTGCGCGTACCCGCTCCCAGCATCTACGATATTGTTAACGAAGAGCGGGGCATCTCTCCTGAAATGGCCCTCCGACTTGGATACGCTTTTGGGACTACGCCGGATTTTTGGCTGAATCTTCAATCGGAATTTAATTTGCGCGTCGCGCGAAATCAAAAAGAAGCCCTGGTCAAGACTCAGGTTCGACCGCTAATGGTGCGGGCCTGAAGCCGGCCGAGATTGGCGGGTGCCCGGGGGCGCCATTCTCCCGAATGGCGTTTCTCCAACACCGCCAATCTGGGGATTGGCGTTCCCAGGGCAAACTTCGTAGGGGCGCTGCTTGTTTACCCTGAGCCTCGAAGGGCGGAATTTACCCCGATGGTCCCGCATGCGGGATCGGGGCCCGGCCTTTTCCGGAGGGTGCCGCACCCTTCGTTTTTAGGGTGCGGTTCTTGACTCTTCCTTTTCCTGTTTTCGTTCAAACCTTGTAGTCTCTCTCCCATCAACGAGTTCCAACGATCGCTTCCGATTCTGAGTCGTCAATGCAAGAAATCCCAAGTTCGCCCATTCGTCCGAACATGGGGTACTCAAACCCGCCGCCATATTACGCTCTTACCTGTAGCGCAGTGTTATCCTGTTGCCGCCGGAGAAAACCAGATGGGAGACCTGCGCCGGTCAAATCGGAACACTGATTTTCTTGGTTAACGGCAAGCGGATCAATATTGACCTATGAGGGCGGTAGGCCCAACCTTTTACTTCGATGGATATTCGTCAGTCCATATTCGGAGAAATTGCGCAGTATTCCGGGCCGGTCATTAATGTATACGGTATCGAACAGGGGACGCTGCTTCGACGATTGCTTCTGTTTGACTCGGTCGTCATAAGGTCTATTCGGTTGCGGGAAGTTCCTTTTCTGATCCGCGCTTTTCGAAAGGAAGGCTTTCTCCGCCTCCTCAACGCAGACATTTTGAAACTCTCTTGCGAGTTTACTTCCCTCATTGTTGATTTCGCGCGAAACGGGATTCGAAGCGTGCCCCTCAGTCATTTTACGTTTGGAATAGTGGACACGGCAGAGCGCGAGAAAGTTCTGAGGTCTGAGTTACACAGACTTCAAGGAGTTCCAGGTTTGAATAACGCAGACCGGGCCTTGATGGAAGAAACTATCTTGTCAAAATTGGTCAGGCCGCCAGCCGACTATGGAGCGCAACTACAAGCTCAAGTAGAGTCCGATTTGCGGCAAAACGCCCCGGTCCTCAGAGAGGCGGTAGCCGAGCAATTAAGGCGACAAGGAGCCGATCAAAGCCGCCCCTTCAATATTCATGTAGAAGAGACCCAAGAGCGCGTCTTTCACATTGCAAGTGACCTTTCAAGAATCTACGGAACAACAGAGCAAAAGGTCCACGAAATTTTAAGTCCGGCTGTTTCCGCCGTGGGCAATCTCAACCAACGGATAGCCAATATGCAAGCATACTCCGCCATAACTGGCTTCACGGAAGCTGAAGCCCCACTGCTTTTTGGAAAGTTTGCAGGCATCTTCGTCCAGCAGAACCCCGCGCCCATAGAAGAGCGGTTTGCGCGTGTGCTAGAGGTCACTGCGTTGCCAGATTTCATAACTGGGAAGCGTGTGGACGTCGAAAAACTAATGGTAATACGCGAATCCGCAGAATGCCGGGAGTTTCGACACTGGCTTACCACGCTCGATCAAGTCAGCGATAAAGAAATTGAGGAGATGTTTGGTGGACTTAGGAGCAAGCTTACTTCGATGATTCAAAGCGGTACAGGGAAGGCTCTGAGACTCGCGACAACCACCGCTGTCGGACTGATACCCACTGCGGGCTTGGTGGCAGGGCCAGTCGCTGGAGTATTGGATTCCTTTCTGGTTGACAGGGTATTTCAAACTTCGGGCGTGGTTGCATTCTTAACGAAGACATACCCTTCTTTGTTTGTGTCAGCATAGGGTGAGTGGCTCGGGCGTTGGCAGTTTTTGCGAAGTTGGGTGCGGGTGCCCCACGTGCCGGATTTGCACGTGGGTTTCTTGACTTGGATTGTTTGATTCTTTTTTGCTTTCTCTCCGCTTCCCAACTCTAAGTATTCTTCCATTCAATCCCTTCGGCAAAAACCAACACCAAAACCCCCACGCGTAAACCCGACGCATGGGGCACCCGCAACATCCTAATACTCCATTCACCTATCAAGGATGGTATCTTTAGCAGCGCGATGTACAAAGCAAGCGAAGAACGAATTACAAATCGGAGTCCGGGCCACCCGCCTCAGATTCAGGCTCTCGATAAGGCGACCGCCGGCAAGACAGATGCGATTAGTCAAACGGTCCAAAAAGCCGTTTCGGAAGAGGAGAAACGCCGCGCTGAAGAGCAGGAAAAGGAGCGGAGGAAGAGGTGCCAGCAGGCCGGTAAGAACGACTGCGTGTGATAACTGTGGGCCTCTACACGAGATATGAGAAAAACTCTCAAACGGCTGCTTGCACTCGGTGTTGCCATTGCAATGGCTGCAGTTGGCTATCTTTCGTATCGGAACAAGAAGATGGACCGACTCTACGCTGAGGCGGCAGGGTACCCACAATTTTTTCGTGGCACCAGCCAATCTACTGAAGCCGTGAGAGAGCTCGCAACATATCGAGGGGAGCGAGCCACAGCGCTGCTTCTTTACGTCGCGTTGGGGCACGGCCCGCTTGTGTGGGGAGACACTCAGACCGAGGCAATCAATGCATTAGCGAAGCGCGACGACCCCAAGATCTCCCGTGTAGTGGCGGACTTGTTGCAGCCACATGAAGGGTTGGCAACTAGACAAGCATCTGCCGCGGCTCTGCAGCATCTACCCTGCAAAGACGAGTGCATCCGTTCAATCTTGCACTACTTGGAACGCGTGTGGGTGGGCGAGCCAAACTATGAGGACAGAACCGTCCGTCCGTCCGGGTTCCAGGATGTAACAAAGAGTCTGCAGAATGAACAACAGGTTCTGTATGCCAACCTTTATTCGGTCTTGCGGCGGGAGAAGCTGGAAACTCTTACGACGTTAATGAATGTCTACGGCCTCGGGAGCGATGGGCCATCGCCATTTGCGCTGGACCTGGTGTCCCATCTTGGAGTTCCCGAAGCCTGTCCGCTTCTCCAACAATCGGACCGAGCCATTCAAAAGCTTTCAGCTGAGTCGTATAGAGCTCCCCGCCAAGAGCTCCAATCAGCGCTAGCTTCCTTGAATTGTGAATGAGGTGCACCTACAATGGCACAATTCATACTAACGACGGCGAGTGGTCCAGACGTTCGCAGTCCGGACGACGTTTGACCCCATAACAGCGTCGGCTCCTTTCTCCGAGTAGACTTGGTAGCTGAAGGACGACCAAGGCTCGGAAGAAAGGCTCCGAGCCCGCCCGGGCGGATTGATTCGCTGTGGCCTGCTTGCCGTCCTTACGAACAGATCAATGTCGGCTCTCGTGTCGTCTGTCCGGTTGTTTGTCGTTCTCGCATTTGCTCAGAGGTTCTCTTCTTGGGCTCGGGACTTCAGTTGGCCGTTAAGCACAATGTCCCGAAAACCACGCGGAAAGCACAAAGGAGCGCCCGTAAATCTCGGACTGGCAGGGAGTTGTGCTGCTGTGGCGTGGATCGGCTTGCGCTGGCCGCGTCCGGTGTGGTATTTTGCCGCAGAACTTCGGCGGTCGCCCGCCACAAGCGAACACACTTTGTCCGTCGAAATCCTTAAAGTCTCACAAGAAGATCCCGACCCAAGCGTGGTGGAATACGCCGCTGCATTCATCCGCAGAGGGCAAGTGGTGGGCTTGCCCACAGACACGTTTTATGGATTGGCCGCCGATCCATTCAACCTGGCTGCCGTCGAGCGGGTGTTCCAGGTGAAGGGCCGTCCGGATACAAAGGCGCTGCCGATCCTGGTGAGTTCGATCGAGCAGGCGGCTACGCTGGCGCGCGAACTGCCGAATGCGTTTCTGGTGCTGGCGCACAGATTTTGGCCGGGCGCGCTGACCATCGTGGTGGAAGCGACGCACCGCCTGCCGTTGAAGGTGACGGGAAATAGCGGGCGAGTGGCGTTGCGCTGGGCCAAATCGGCGCTGGCTTGCGCGTTGATCGACGCGGTGGGAAATCCAATCACCGGCACCAGCGCGAATCTTTCCGGTTTCCCCGCTTGCACCAATGCGGAGCAATTGATGAAGCAGCTTGGCGAGCGCCTTCCGCTGATTCTGGATTCGGGCGACACGGGAGCTGTGCTCGCGTCCACGATTGTGGGGTTGACCGAAACGGACTGGTGGGTTGCCCGCGAAGGCTCCATCCCCGAAAGCGAAATCCGCAAAGCGCTAGAGTCCTAGAAGAATTCCCGCCTGGATTACTGCAGGACAATCGAATCGATAAAATCGTAGTCGCCGGAAGGTAGCAGCGAGACATTTCCGATGCGGCGGCGGTGCACGCAGACGTTGTCGATATACCAGAGATTCAGGTAGGGCAAATCGTTGGCGACAATTTTCTGAACTTGCGAAAAAATCTGGCGGCGCTTCTGCTGATCCATTTCCGAGCGGGCCTGATCCAGCAGGGCATCGAGCTCGGGATTGCGGTAGCGTCCGCGATTCGCGCCGTTCGGCGGAATTTTCTGGGAACTGAAAACAAATTCGAAGATGTCGGGGTCATTGTTCGCGCCGATCCAGCGCAGCGTATAAAGCTGGAAGCTGCCGCGAGTGATGTCGGCGAACAGGGTGGCGATTTCGAGCGGGCGCAATTCGAGGGCGATGCCCACTTGCCTCCATTGTTCCTGCAAGGCCGCGGCCAGCAGGCGCGGGGATTCTTCCGTGGACGTTTTCAGCGTCAAGTGGAAGCGGATGCCGTCCGCACCGGGCGGGAAACCGGCCGCGTCGAGAAGTTTCCGCGCGCGCGCGGGGTCGTAGTCATAGTGCGGCACGTCCGGGTCGAATGCCCAACTGTTCGGCGGGAGCAAGTTGTAAGCGGGGCGAGCTTGATCGCGCAACAAATAGCGAATCAGTGTGGCGCGATCGGTGGCGTAAGCCAGCGCCTGGCGCACTTCGCGATGCGCGAGGATCGAATCGTCGAAATTGATCGCGATGTAGGCGAGCGATGTTCCGGGCGATTCGGTCACTTCGAGGCCGCGATCGCGCGCGAGCGCCACCACCGTATCGGAGGAGAGCGAATTGATCGCGATGTCGGCCGTGCCTTTGCGCAGCTCCAGGGCGCGCGTCATGGGATCGGGCACGATGCGGAAGCGGACGCGCGCAATCTTCGGCGCGGCGCCAAAATAATCCGGGTTGCGTTCGAGCACCACGTCCTCGTCTTGCAGCGAACTGACGAAGCGGAATGGGCCGCTGCCGATGGGAAGCTGTGCAATTTCGGGACCCGAATCGCGCGGCACGATTCCGATGGCCGGGCGCATCAGGGCTCCCAGGAACGAGGCATAAGGTTCGCGCAGATGGAAGATGATGGTGGACTCATCGGGAGCGGCAATGGAATCGACGATGCGGAATGAGCCTCGTTTGGGCGTTTTGATCGCGCCCGCGATGATGGAATCGAACGTATATTTCACGTCGATTGCGGTGAGCGGCCGGCCGTCGTGGAATCTCACGCCGGGGCGAAGGTGAAAGACGTAGGTGCGCGGGTCAGGCGTCTCCCAACGCTCGGCGAGATCGGGCACGGGGTTCATCTGCGCGTCCCGCCAGACCAAGCTGCTGAAGATCAGGCTGTCGAGGCGCTGCGATTGCGCGTCAGTGCCAATGCGGGGATCGAGATTCGCGGGCATGGATTCGATCAGGAAATTGACGGTGCCGGAATTTTCGGCTGGGTGGCTGCGCGCGCAGCCGGAGAGGAAGGCGAGGGTGGCGAAGAGGAAGGCGAAGGAGATGATATTGCGCTTCGAATTAAAACACAGAGTAAGGGCTGGTTTTTTTAACTCCGGATTCCTCGTTGCACTCGGAATGACTGAAAGAAGTTGGTGCGAGTGCTGCGACTGAACCCACTGCTTATTGGCTGGTTTGGTCAGCGAGCGATTCCTCGTCCCGTAGAAGCATGCGGGACGCAAACGACGCGCTGCGCTCGGAATGACCGCGGGAGGTAAGCGGCTTGGAGAGAGTACTGGGAGAGAGTGCGAAGAGTTAGCGGTGGGGGACATGGATGATTTTGCCGAGGATGGCTGAATGTTTTGCGCCGGTGGCGCTGGGCAGATTGTTGGGGCGGCCGTGGTAAGCCTCGTAAGCGAGGATTGCGAATGCGAAGGCTTCTTTGGCATCACCGGGGACGCCCAGATCGCCGGATGGGATCACGGTAATTTTCGGGACGGCTGCCACAAGCATGGCCATCATCAGCGGATTGTGCGCGCCGCCTCCTGCGACGATCAGGTCGCGAGCACCGGAGCGATCGGGCGCCCAGTTGCGAATCGCGTCGGCGATGCTGATGGGCGTCAGCAATGTGACGGTGCGAATTAAATCTTCAGGACGGGCGCGCGCCTTTTTGCCCCAGGACAGTACGCGCGCGGCGAATTCCTGGCCGAATTGCTCGCGGCCGGCGGTTTTCGGCGGCGATTTGCGAAAATAGGGATTGCTGAGAAGCTTAGCGAGCAGATCTGGAAGCATTTGCCCGCGCGCGGCGATGCGGGCGTCCTTATCGAAGCTGAGGCGGCCCTGCGTGAAGTGGCGAACCAGCGCGTCGACAATCATGTTGCCCGGGCCGGTATCGAAA
>JBGQGW010000054.1:0-16989 GCA_041497605.1 Terriglobia bacterium
ATATTGTGGTCGAGAGACGGAGAACTCGGAAGTAATCCACATGCCTGGTTAACGCGCAAATCGGAAAGTGACCCGCTACCTCGCAAGCGAATCGTCCCGCGATTTGAAAATCATCCGGCGACCCTAACCGGGCAGCGCCTCTATCGTCGCCGCCGATTGCGCCATCGAACGCGCTCGGGAAGCCGTCGCCACGAAAGCATTCCTCTCGGTGTCATCCCGAGCGAAGCGCGCCTTTTGCGTCCCGATGTTGTCGATCGGGACGAGGGATCGCGCGCAAACCCCAAATGCTTGAGCACCAGACTGCCACACCGCACCAACGCGTTTTGTTCGCTTACCGCACTGCACCACCACCGGAAATAACCAAAGCTTGCGCGGAGTCACCCTTCCAACATAAGTTCAATCCCCAAATCCGAAGCGGAGACAGTCATGAAGTGGCTCGGGATAATTATCGCGGTGCTCGTGGGTTTAGTAGTTATTGTGGTGGCAATCGGCGCGATGCTCCCGAAAGCCCACACAGCCACGCGCTCCGCACATTTCTCCCAGACTCCCGATGCAATTTGGCAGGTGATCACTACTCCCGAAGCATTTCCCACGTGGCGGACAAATGTGAAAACCGTCGAGCGGCTCCCCGATCACGATGGCCACATATCTTGGCGCGAGACTGACAATCAAGGTCAGGCGATTCCATTTGAAATAGTGGAATGGACGCCACCGTCGCGGCTGGTGACCCGCATCGCCGATCCCAAGCTGCCGTTCGGCGGCACATGGACCTATGAAATTCAGGCTGATCAAACTGGAGGCGGCAGCACTCTCAGAATCACCGAGAATGGCGAGGTCTATAATCCGCTGTTCCGCTTCGTTTCGCGCTTCGTCCTGGGCCATCACGCAACCATGGATGAATATCTTCGCGCTCTGAGAAAGAAATTCGGCGAAGTTGTTCGATTGGAGAATTGAGCGATGGCACCAGGCGCCAAAAAAGCCGCGCGGCCTCCGGAGAAATCATATGCGCACCGGCCGCTGCTCGATAAGCTGGGCGTAAAGCCGGAATTCCACATCGCCGTGATCAACATGAGCGATCCATCGTTCCTCGCGCAATTGAAGAAGCGCGTCGGCAATATCGCCTATGACACGCCGAAAAAAGATTCCGACCTGATTTTCTTCGGAGCCGAAAGCGAAGCTGACCTCGGACAATTCAGGCATTTGCGCGGTTTCCTCAAATCCAACGGCGGCATCTGGGTGGTCTATCCGAAAGGCCAGCAGCACATCCGCGAAATCACGGTGATCGCCGCCGCGAAAGCTTCCGGCCTGGTGGACAACAAAGTGGTCGGTTTCTCGGTCACGCACACGGCGCTCCGCCTGGTCATCCCGCTCGCGCAACGCTAGTAACTCGATTCTCCAATTTCATTTCCACCTTCGCGCGCAGGCTCTATCATGTGGGCATGGGACCCCTGCTCGACGTGCGCGGGCTGACGGTGGAATTGCCGGCCACCTCGGGATGGGTGCGCCCCGTGAACGATGTTTCTTTTTCGATTCGCCAGGGCGAGACGCTGGGCTTCGTCGGCGAATCCGGCAGCGGCAAAACGATGCTGGCCCTGGCGCTGCTGGGTCTGGAGCCGCCGGGCGCGCGGCTTCGCGGCGTGGCACAGTTGCGCCTGCGTGAAACACCTGTACCCGCGCACGTCGCCGCTCACGCTGGTGTGGCCTCCTCTGATTCCGTCGCCGGGCATTCTGTAAATCTGATCACCGCGGCGCCGGCGGAAATTCGCAGCGTGCGCGGACACGAGATCGCCATGATTTTTCAGGAGCCGATGACGGCGCTGAATCCGGTGATGCGCATCGGTGCGCAAATCGAAGAAGCCATTCGCATCCACGAGCCGCATCTCGGCTCGCAAGAACTGCGCGCGCGCACAATTGCAGCGCTTCATCGCGCCACAGTGCCCGAGCCGGAAATCCGCGCGCGGCAATTTCCGCATCAACTTTCCGGCGGGCTGCGCCAGCGCGCCATGATTGCCATGGCCCTGGCGGCCGGCCCGCGCCTGCTGATCGCCGATGAGCCGACCACGGCCCTCGACGTGACGGTGCAAAAACAGATTCTGGAATTGCTCGCGCGGCTCCGCGACGATCTGGGACTGGCTCTGCTTTTTATTACGCACGACCTGGGCGTGGTCGCCCAGGTAGCCGACCGGCTGGCCGTAATGTACGCCGGGCGCATCGTCGAGGAAGGCCCGGCGCTCGAAGTGTTGCGCCATCCCCGGCATCCTTATACAGAGGGTCTGTTGCGGGCGGCGCCGCGCCTCGGACGCGGCAAACTCATTCCCATTTCGGGAATGGTCCCCCCACTCGACGCACTGCCCCCCGGCTGCGCCTTTGCGCCGCGATGTGCCTTTCGCCGCGGGGATTGCGATGGGGCCGTGCCGGAATTGCGTGCCGTTTCCACGGAACATCGTGCGGCCTGTGTTCTGGTTGAATGAACGATCGATGAATACGCCAAACAATTCACCGTTCGATCGCGAACAGCTCGATCGCGTGCGAGACCGCTTCACGCGCACGGCCAGCGTGTTCGCCGATTTTGCGATCAGCGACCGGTCCGCGGAGGCGGAGCGACTGGCAGCATTGGCTTCGCCGCGCGGCGACGAAATCGCTCTCGACTTAGCTTGCGGCCCAGGAACATTCGCGCGCACGTTCGCTCCCCGCGTTCGCTGGATTTGCGGACTTGATCTGACTCCGGCAATGCTGGCGCGCGCACGAAAAGACGCAGCCGGTGCAGGGCAGAGAAATCTTTGCTTCGTCTGTGGAGACGGGTATCAGCTTCCGTTTGCTAACGAAACATTTCACCTGGTCGTGTGTGGCTACACTTTTCATCACATGAGCGAACCGGGTGCCGCGCTGCGCGAACTCGTGCGAGTGTTGCGGCCGGGCGGCCGAATGGCTCTCCTCGATTTAGTCGCGCCCGATGATCCCGCAAAGATCGAGGCCAATACAAAGATCGAACAAGCGCGGGACGTTTCGCATGTCCGCGCTCTCGCTGCCGGCGAGTTTGGCTCAATTCTGTCGGGCTTGGGGTGCCACGTTGTTTCCCGCGAACGGCAACTCTGGCCCCGCGACTTCGAAAAATGGATGGGTGTGGCTGGCTGGAAACGGGGAGAGGCGCCCTACCGGGAAGCGTACCGGCTGATGGAATTATCCATCCCGGAAGATTTGTCAGGTTTTTTTCCACGCTATGTCGCGGCGGGAATTGAGGCAGGCGGAGCGGACTCCGGGCGCGACAGCGAACGCCCGATCGAATTCATGCACACGTCCGTGCTCCTGATTGCGGAGAAACAGTAGCCGATTGACGATCAGAAAATGTCCGAAGAAAAATTTCTCGAAGTTCGAAATTTGCGGAAAGAATTCTCCATCGGCGCGGGTGTGCTGGGTGGCTCGCGCCGGCGCGCCGTGGCAGTGGACGATGTCAGCTTCGAGCTCGAGCGCGGAGAAACACTCGGCATCGTGGGCGAATCGGGTTGCGGCAAGACCACGCTGGCGCGAATGCTCCTGCGGCTGATCGAGCCGGACGCGGGGGAAATCCGCTTCCGCGGCCGCGATTGGCTAACCGCGCGCGGCGCCGAATTGCGCGGTCTGCGCCGGGGAATGCAAATGGTTTTTCAGGACTCGGTATCCTCGCTGAATCCGCGGATGCGCGTGGCCGGCATCGTCGGCGAGCCGCTCGAAATTCATGAGCCGCGGCTTTCGCGGGCCGCGCGCCGCGATCGCGTGGCGGAAATGCTGCAGGCTGTGGGACTGGGAGCGGATGCGATGGCGCGCTACCCGCACGAATTTTCCGGAGGGCAGCGGCAGCGGATCGGCATCGCTCGAGCGCTGATCCTGCGGCCCGAGTTGGTGATTGGCGATGAGCCGGTGTCGGCGCTCGATGTTTCCGTGGGCGCGCAGATTCTCGAATTGCTGGATCAGCTCCGGCGCGATCTCAACCTCACTTTAATTCTCATCTCACACAGCCTGCCGGTGGTGGCGCAGTTGGCTTCGCGCGTGGCCGTGATGCAAGCGGGGCGCTTCGTGGAAGTCGGGCCGGCGGACAGAGTGCTGACCGCGCCGGAACAGCCCTACACCCAGGCCTTGCTTGCCGCCGTCCCGCAGATTCCCGCCTGATTTCCATTTTTCAGCAGCCCGGATGGAGGTACACTCTCCGCCCGGTGAAACTTTTGCGAGTGCCGAGCGTAAAAGCACGAGAGATCATCTTTCTGAAATTCCAAACTTGAGGGGGAAACTAAAATGGGAACCACGCCAACTCCGGCCCCGGGTCCAGCAGCAGGCGAAGCGCAAATCAGCACAGTGGGCCGCCTCACAGGCGCGCTGTTTTCTCCCAAGGCGACATTCGCGGACATCGCCCGGAAACCCGGCTGGATCGCTCCGGTGATCTTGATCTGTCTGCTCTCAATGGCCATCACGGCGATTTTTGGCCAGCGAGTGGGCTGGCGCGGTTTCATGGAAAAGCAACTGGCCAGCAACAAGCGCATAGAGCAGTTGCCGCCAGAACAGAAGGAACGCGTGATCGAACAACAGGTCAAGTACGCTCCGATCATCGGCTATGTCGCCATCCCGATCTTCATTTTTGGCGCAGCGCTGATTGTTGCGGGCGTCTTGCTGGGCGCGTTCAACGGACTGGCCGGTGCGGATCTCAATTATAAGACCAGCCTGGGTATCGTTACGTACGCCTGGATGCCGGGTGTAATTCAGCAACTCTTGGGAATTCTGATCTTGTTCGTCAAATCGCCGGAGATGATTGACCTGGAGCATCTGGTGGCTTCGAACTTCGGGGCCTTATTATCGGACGATTCGCCGAAGTGGCTCATGACACTGTGCACGTCAATGGATATTTTTACGTTCTGGACAATCTTCCTTACGGCGCTGGGTTTTTCCGTTGCCCGGCCGAAAAAAATCAGCATGGGTCGCGCCCTCGGCACAATCATCGGCTTGTGGATTCTGTGGATCGCCGCCAAGGTTGGTTGGGCAGCCATCTTCTCCTGATACACTCGGGAGGATGGCGTTTCAATTTGAGGTTTTACAGATTGATCCAAGCGGCGCCCGGCTCGGCCGTCTGACGACTCCGCACGGGGTGATCGAGACGCCGGCATTCATGCCGGTTGGCACTGCGGCGGCGATTAAAGGATTGCCGCAAGCGACGCTCGAAGAACTGGGCGTTCAGATCCTTCTCGCGAATACGTATCATTTGTTTCTTCGCCCCGGCCACGAATTAATCCGCGAGTTGGGCGGTCTGCACGGGTTCATGTCCTGGCCGCACCCGATCCTCACGGATTCCGGCGGCTACCAGGTGTTCAGCCTCTCCGACCTCCGCCAGGTGACGGATGACGGCGTCACTTTCCGTTCGCACCTGGATGGCTCGGAACATTTCCTTTCCCCCGAGAAAGCCATCGAGATCGAAATCGCCCTGGGTGCGGACATCATCATGGTCCTCGATGAATGCATCGAGACTCCCGCGGACCATGCCAGCGCCAGCAATGCCGCGGCTCGCACGCTGGCCTGGGCCCGCCGCTGCCGCGATTATTTCGCAAAGTATGGCGACCCGGCGCGGCAAGCGCTCTTCGGCATCGTGCAGGGGGCCACTCACAGCGACTTGCGCCGCGCGAACGCGGATCAGTTGGTGGATCTCGATTTTCCGGGGTACGCAGTAGGCGGCCTGGCGGTTGGCGAGCCGCACCCAGTTACCTGCGAAATAACCGCCGAGGTGACTTCGCGGCTGCCTGCGGAAAAGCCTCGCTACCTGATGGGCGTCGGCCGCCCGGAACATCTGGGCGACTACATCCTTCGCGGCATCGACATGATGGATTGCGTGCTGCCCACCCGCTCGGCACGCCATGGATATCTGTTCACTCATCAAGGGCGGCTGCTGATCAAGAACGCTCGATATGCCAAGGATCCCCGCCCGATTGACGAACAGTGCAATTGCCCGGTTTGCAGACGCTACTCCCGGGCCTACCTGCGCCACCTTTTTTTAGCCAATGAAATTCTGTCTTCGATCCTGAACACCCACCACAACCTCTACTTTTACCTTGACATAATGCGTCAAATTCGCGAGGCTATTCGACTTAGGCACCTGGCAAGATTCTGCTCCGACCTTCAAGCACGCCTTGAAAATGAGCCTTCCTAGGCAGGCGTCCGGGCGAGACGCTGGTCGGGCTTTTTCTTCGGGAGTTTCCTTCTCCCTGCCGGTCCGGACAGGCGTAAACGCGGCGGGGCACGCAAAATGAACTTACAACAACTATTCGCGGGTATTTTTCTGGCTACGCAGGCCGGGCCTCTCGGCTCTATAGGTAGTATTCTTCCGCTCATCCTGATCATGGTGATTTTCTATTTCCTGCTGATCCTTCCGGCGCAGCGCAGGCAGAAGAAGACGGCGCAGATGCTGACAGCGCTGAAAAACGGCGACAAAGTAATCACCAGCGGCGGACTCTACGGTACCATCGTCGGCCTGGAAGGCGATGCGGTGCAGTTGCGTGTCGCCGAGCAGGTAAAATTAAAGGTCGCCCGTTCCGCCATTGCCGGCCTGCAGCCCGAAACCACGAAGGAGAGCTAGCTAGTTCGCATGACTCCCCAGCTAAAGTGGAAAATAATTCTGATCGCAGGCGTCATCTTCTTGTGCATCTTTGGCCTGGTGGGATTGCCGGAATTCCCGACTTCCTGGGCGATGGTGAAAGACAATTTTGCGCAACGGATCAAGCTGGGTCTGGACCTGAAGGGCGGCAGTCACCTGGTGCTGCAGGTGCAAGTGCAGGAAGCGGTGGGAATGCACTGCGACCAGGCGATTGACCGCCTCAATCAACTCCTGCACGAAAAGAATATCGGATTCGGCGAAATTCGCCGCGTGGATGACACCCACATATTGCTCCGCAATGTTGCCGCGGATCAGACAGCCACAGTGCGCGATGTTGTGCGCGAACAGTTTCCGGAGTGGGACGTTACTGCCGCGGCGGGCGAAGCCTCCGGTTTTCTCCTAACGATGAAGCCCTCGGTGGTGGCGGAAATCCATCGCCAGACGATGGAACAATCGCTCGAGACGATCGAGCGCCGCATCAATGGACTCGGCCTGACGGAACCCACCGTCGCATTCACCGGCCGCGGCGAAAATGAAATTCTGGTGCAACTCCCCGGCGAGGGCGATCCCAGCCGGGCGAAGGCCGTGATTCAAGCGGGAGGCCAGCTTCAACTTCAGCTTGTGCTCGGTGACCGGCCATACTCTTCCGAGGCGGAAGCGCTCGCCGAGCATGGCGGCGTGCTGCCGGCGGGAGCCGAGCTGGTACCCGGAAAGGCAGAGGGTGGCGCTCCTGGGCAGCCGTCAGCGCAAGTGTGGTACCTGCTGAACCGTTCGCCCATCATTACTGGGCAGGATTTGCGCAGTGCAAATCCGCAACTGAACCCGGAGCAGCCAGGCCGCTATGAAGTGGCCTTCCATCTATCCACCGCGGCGGCGCAGCGCTTTGGACCATTTACCGAGACCAACTTGCATCGCCAGATGGCGATTGTGCTGGATCATAAGGTGCAGAGCGCTCCCGTAATCAATGGCCGGATCGAGGATTCGGGCGTGATCGAAGGAAACTTCGATCAAGACGCGGCCAAAGACCTGGCGCTGATTCTCCGCGCCGGAGCCCTCCCTGCGTCCATCAAGTACCTGGAGGAGCGGACCGTTGGGCCTTCGCTAGGCGCCGATTCCATCCGTGACGGTGTGCGTGCATCCATCGGCAGCCTGGTGGCCGTGATGCTTTTCCTGGTGTTCTATTACCGGCTGGCCGGCATTAATGCCGTGGTGGGCTTGCTGTTGAACTTGCTCATCCTGCTTGCAGCGCTGGCTTACTTCGGCGGGGTCCTTACCCTGCCGGGCATTGCCGGAGTCGTGCTGACCATCGGCATGGGTGTGGATTCGAACGTCCTGGTATTCGAGCGCATCCGTGAAGAGCTTCACGGCGGTAAGGCCAATTCTTCGGCGGTTCAGCTGGGCTTCGACCGGGCGTTTCTGACGATCATTGATACGCACATCACCACGCTGGTGTCGGCGGCCTTCTTGTTCTTGTTCGGCACCGGACCGGTGAAAGGCTTTGCGGTCACCTTGGTGATCGGCTTGTTGGCTAACTTGTTTACTTCCATCTACGTCTCGCGGGCGATCTTCGACTGGCATTTGGCTAGAATGCCGCGCGAGGCAAAGCTAAGCATCTAGAACACGTGCGAGGATGGGGCTAAGACGGATTGAAATTTTAGTCGAGCGGCGGGCCTGAGCGGTGTCAAATATCCGTAGCGGTAAGGGCCCTGTTCGGGGCTAGCCGTTGCTCAAAGCTCACCTGAACCGGCAGTCGGGACGGTGGTGGAAGAGACCAATGTCCTAGACCTGGAAGGCTTTGGGGGATGAGCAAAATTTGGCCTTGAGAATTGCGATCGTTAGGCGGGCACCAAATCGGGCCTGTCGGTGTCTAATTCTTTAGGGATAGGACTGACTTTCATGATGGAGCTTTTCCACGGCGTCGATATTGACTGGATGGGGAAGGCGAAGTACTTCGTGAGCCTGTCACTCATTCTTTTAGCGATCGGCGCAATTTCAATTTATCGCGCGCATGGCCTGCGCTACGGCATCGATTTCCGGGGCGGTACGCTGGTTTACGTTCGCTTCTCGGGCCCGGCGCCAGTTGACCAAATTCGAAAGAGCTTGGCAGCGGAAGGCCTGGGCGACAGCACCATCCAGCAGATCAGCGACATTTCGAATCCGAATTCGAACGACGTTGTCATCGGCCTGGAACAGAAGGGCCTGGGCGACGAAGCCCTCGATCTCGGGAAGCAATCGATCCTCGATGCACTCCATAAGACGTTTGCCACCGGAAATCCCGGCCAGGCAGACTTCAACGAGACAAACCCCGAAGCGCTGGCGGATTACCTCACGCGAAAGGACCCACTCTCCCTGGGACCGACGGGAGGCGATCGTTACAAGCAGCTCGCGCAAAGTTTGATTCAATTCCGTGATACACAGAGGAGCGGGATCCTCACCAATTTCGATGACCTGAAAAATGTGCCCGGCGTGAACAGTGCCGCGATTGCTTCGCTGCGCGATGGCTTTGCTCTCGGTAATTTCACAATTCGTAACGTTGAAATCGTGGGGCCGAAGGTGGGCGGGCAACTTCGCCGGCAGGCGGTTCTAGCTACCCTCTATGCGCTTGCGGGCATGTTGGTATATATTGCGTTCCGGTTCGAGTGGGTGTACGGTGCGGCGGCAGTGATAGCCGTTTTTCACGATGTATTGATTACGTTGGGCCTATTCTCGCTGTTTCATTACGAGATTTCGCTGACGGTAATCGCCGCGCTTCTCACCCTGGTCGGCTACTCGATGAACGATACGATTGTTATTTTTGACCGTGTCCGCGAAAACCTCAGACTCATGCGGCGTGACCCGCTCTCTGTCATCGTCAATCGCTCGATCAATCAGACACTCTCGCGGACGATTCTCACCAGCGGGCTCACTTTCCTCACCGTCCTGGTCCTCTATCTGATGGGCGGACAAGTTCTTCGCAGCTTCTCTTTTGCTATGGTGGTGGGAGTTGTGATAGGAACGTACTCCAGTTTCGGGATCGCAGCTCCGATCGTTGTGGTTTGGGATAAATTCAGCGGTGGAAAGAGTGCCGTGGCGGGCAACGGATCCGCAGCCGAGAAACGCCTCACGGCAGCAGCAAGGAGGTAAACATGTTTGACGAACTGGTCGATTCGGGGCCGACAACGAAACGGACCAAGAAATGGTGGACCGTAATTGTCTCGGCCATTTTTCAGGGCATCCTGTTGGGCATTCTGATTTTGATTCCTCTGATTTACACAGAGGCTTTGCCCAAGGCGATGCTGACGACATTCCTGGTGGCGCCGGCGCCTCCTCCTCCGCCACCGCCTCCTGCCGCTCCAGCGCCGACGATTGTGCATCACGTTGTGCGCATCATCCAGCAAGGCAAAATGATGGCGCCGAGCGTCATCCCCAAGAAAGTCAATATCATCAAGGAAGAAGAAATGCCCCCTGACGTCTCCGCGGTCGGCGTCGTCGGTGGCGTGCCCGGCGGCATGCCCGGAGGCCAGGCGGGTGGCGTGCTCGGCGGAATCATTGGTGGCCTCGGCGGCGCGCCGCCTCCGCCTCCGAAAGCCGCTCCGCAACGCGTGCGAGTTGGTGGTAATGTGCAGCAGGCGAGAATGGTTCGTATGATTCAGCCGACCTATCCGGCGATTGCCAAGCAGGCCCACATTCAGGGAACCGTGGTTCTGCACGCGATCATTGCGAAGGACGGAACGGTGCAAGAGCTTCAATTGATGGGTGGCCCGCCGCTGCTCGTCAAGGCGGCAATGGACGCTGTCCGGCAGTGGCGTTATCAGCCCACGCTGCTCAATGGCGATCCGGTTGAAGTAGACACGACGATTTCTGTAATCTTCAGCCTGGGTGGGTAGGCGCGGACTCGCCGGGCCTCGGCCCGGGGCTGGCAGTCCACCCGTCGGCGAAGAATTTGGAACGAACTGAGGAGGAGCAAAACTCATGCTTGCGAATGTTTCATTACTTGGCTTGTGGCTGCTGCAGCAGGCGGCCCCGGAAGTTGGCTGGGATCTGGTCTCGATGTGGCACACGATGAGCATTCCCGCCAAGTTGGTCGTGGTGATTCTTTTCGTCATGTCCGCCTGGTCGGTGGGAATCATGATTGACCGGGCGCTGATGTACAGTGCGTCGCGGAAGCAGTCCCGCGTCTTCGTTCAGCAAGTGGCCGGGGCGCTGAAGGACAACAAGCTCGACGAAGCCATCTCCATCGCCGAGCGCAACAAGAAGAGCCACATCGCCAAGGTGGTCGCGACCGGCCTCTCGGAATTCCAGGCGGCTTCCGCGCAGGTTTCCGAAGAGGAAGTGATCGAGGCGGCCAAGCGCGGTCTGGAGCGCTCGGTGGCCATCGTCCATGCCGAAATGAAGCGCGGTCTCTCCGGCCTGGCAACGATCGGTTCAACGGCGCCATTCGTGGGATTGTTCGGAACCGTCATGGGCATCATCAACGCGTTCAAAGGCATCGCGAACACGAAAGCTACCGGCCTTTCGGCGGTGGCCGGCGGTATCGCGGAAGCGCTCGTCACCACGGCTCTGGGCCTGCTCGTGGCCGTGCCGGCGGTGTGGACCTTCAACTATTTCACCAATAAGGTGGAAGCCTTCGACGTCGAGATGGATAACTCCTCAATGGAGTTGATCAACTATTTCATCACCCGCCGAAGCGGAAAGAAGTAGCCCATGTCTTACAAACCAAAAGCACCCCCGGTGATGTCGACCCCGAACGTGATCCCCATGGCCGACATTATGCTGGTGCTGTTGATTATTTTCATGGTGGTCACGCCCATGTTGCAGAAGGGCGTCTCGGTGGATATGGCACGCGTGCAGAACGCTCAAGACATGGTGGCTGCCGACCGGGATGACGCCATTCTGGTGGCCGTCACTCGTGATGGCTCCATCTACTTTGGAACTCAAAAAGTAGCTCTGAACGAAATCACCAACATGGTCAAGGATCGCCTTGCGAATCGGCTGGACAAGACCGTGTTTGTGAGAAGCGACGCCCGCGCGAAGTACGGCGATGTCGTTAAAGTCGTCGACGAAGTCCGGTCCGCCGGTGTGGATAACTTGGGCTTGTTGACCGAGAAGGTCGAGACCAAGGCGCCTCCTCCGCCACCGCCCACCGGCGGCAGCTAGTACTTCCGCAACAGGCCATGTCTGCGCGCCACGCGAATCACAAGCCGGGCGTGGCGCTCAAGGCCCTTGAGTTGAATTGCAGGGCAGACCGGCATGGGGATTGATTTAGAATCGCTGCAATAAAGGAGTACTTCCATGGGAATGGCAGTTGGCGAACATAAAGGCGTTGTGGCCGACATGAATGTCGTGCCCTTGATCGACATCCTGCTGGTGCTGATCATCATCTTCATGGTGATCACCCCAACAACGCCCAAGGGATTGGAAGCACTCGTCCCGCAACCTTCGCCCCCCGGTGCCAAGGAAGATCCGGAACTGTTGGCCAAGACCATCGTGGTTCAGGTGGCCACCAACGGCAAAGTAAAGATCAACCAGGACGACGTGACCTGGGAAGAATTGGGACCGCGGCTGGAGGTAATCTTTAAAGAGCGCGCGGAGAAAGTTGCTTTCGTCAAGGGAGAAGACAACGTCCCGTTCGCCGAAGTTGCTCGCGCGATTGATATCATGCGTGGTTCCGGTATTGACAAGGTTGGACTGATCACCGCGAAGGTAGAAGCTGGCCAGTAAGTTTTGTCGAGAAGTTCGGCGCGCCGCATTAGTTTGGGCCGCTTGGGGGCAGAAGTTCAGGGCGAGCCGTAGGCTGTTTGGTTTCACCGGGGGGTTTGTTTCGCGCTTAAGCCACTGAATCAAAACCTCCATTTGCCGCGTTGGGAGTGATCCGGCCTTCGGCATAGCCAAACTCAAGGAGAGTCAGGGATGGAACGCAAGTCCCACACGATTGGTTCTTTAATCCTGGTTGCCGCGCTAGCAATGGCTGCCACGGGATGTGACAAGCTCCGCGCCCGCGACAAACTCAACAAGGGCGTTGAAGCTTACAAGAACGGGCAGTTCGACGCCGCCATTGAAGATTTCAAGACCTCGAAGGATCTTGATCCTTCGTTGCTCAATGCCCGGCTCTACCTGGCCACCGCCTACGCCAGCCAGTACATTCCTGGAGCGCCTTCCGAAGATAACGTGCGCCTGGGCCAGCAAGCCATCCAGGAATTCCAGGAAGTACTTCAGAAAGATCCGAATAACATTTCGGCGATCGATGGGATTGGCTCCATCCTCTACAACATGGGTGGGACGCCCTACGACCCGAAGAAATTCGAGGAATCGAAGTCTTACCACAAAAGGCACATGCAGGTTAAGCCGGACGATCCGGAGCCCTACTACTGGATCGGCGTGATCGATTGGTCCCTGGCCTATCGCGGAAACAAGGAATTGCGTGTGGCTTACAATGCCGGCGGTAAGAAGCAGATCAAGGATGATGATCCACTGCCGCCCGCGGTTCGCGATCAGTTCAACAGCAAGTTTGGCGCGATCGTCGACGAAGGCATCACCAATTTGCAGAAGGCCATTGAGCTGCGTCCCGATTACGAAGACGCCATGGCTTATTTGAATCTTTTGTACCGCCAGAAGGCGGACTTGGAAACGACGGCGGATGCTCGCGCGAATGATTTCAAGCTTGCCGACGAGTTGATGGGCAAGGTCAAAGAGATCAAGCAGAAGAAAATGGAAGCACCGGCTCCGAAATCCTAACCGACAGGATTTTGCCGGCTGAGCCGAGTCAGGCTCAGCCGGCTCCTGGTTTTGGCATTCCCCGCCCGCCAAGACAGCCGCGGTTCTCGCGTCCACACCGTTCATCTTCCAGGGGTTTCTCCCGGCATCTGGGTAGCAGCCTCGTCACAGGGGGCTGTGAACCGGCGCGGGTGAGCATTAGAATAGGGCTAGGCCTACGATGAGCCAGCAAAGCAAGCCAGTAGCGAATCTAGCGGCGAAGCGCGCGATCGACCTGCGCTTTGTCGAGCTCCTGGACAAGCTGCACCATAACCGGCCTGGCGATGATCGCGATCTCGTCCGCCGCGCCTATGACTTCGCCGCGGAGCAGCATCGCTCCCAATACCGCGAATCGGGCGAACCCTACCTCTCGCATCCCCTCGAAGTAGCCCACCTGCTGGCGGACATGAAGCTGGATGCCATCACGATTTCCGCCGCGCTCCTTCATGACGTGGTGGAAGACACCAAAATCCCCATCACCCAAATTGAAGAGCAGTTTGGTCCTGACATCGCCCGCCTGGTGGAAGGCACCACAAAGATCAGCCGCCTCAACCTGCTGGCTCCGGAAGCCCGCCAGGCCGAAAACGTTCGCAAGATGCTGCTGGCCATGGTTAACGACGTCCGGGTGGTGCTGGTGAAGCTGGCGGACCGCCTGCACAACATGCGCACGCTGCATTATCTCGATCCCCAGCGGCAGGAACGGATCGCGCGCGAGACCCTGGAAATCTATGCCCCGGTGGCCAACCGGCTGGGGATGGGCTTGATGCGCGGGGAGCTGGAAGATCTGGCCTTCAGATATCTGGAGCCTGCGGCCTACCTCGAATTACAGAAAAAGGTGGAATCGAAAAATAAAGTTCACGAAAAGTTTCTGTCCGAAGTGCAGAACATCATCCGCGAGAAGATGGTGGAAAACGGCGTTCCCGCTGAGGTGCAGGCCCGTACCAAGCGCATCTATTCCATCTATCAGAAAATTCAGAGGCAGCAGCGGCCGGTGGAACAGATTTACGATCTGCTCGCCGTGCGCGTCGTCACCGATACGGTCAAGAATTGTTACGCGGCGCTCGGTGTGATCCATCAGCAATGGCGGCCCGTGCCCGGGCGCTTCAAGGACTACATCGCCATGCCGCGGCCGAACCTCTATCAGTCCTTGCATACCACCGTCATTAACGCCGGACAATCCTTCGAAGTCCAGATTCGCACGCAGGAAATGCACCGGATCGCGGAAGAAGGCGTGGCCGCGCACTGGAAATACAAGGACGGCCGCGAAGTTTCCGGCGCTGACGATCAACGCATCGTCTGGATGCGCCAGTTGATCGAATGGGTGCGCGAAATGGCGGAGCCGAGCGAGTTCCTCTCCACGCTCCGGGTGGATTTATATCCCGAAGAAGTCTACACGTTCACCCCCAAAGGGCTCGTCGTGGTTCTTCCGCGCGGCGCCACGGCCGTCGATTTCGCCTACGCGATTCACACGGAAGTGGGCAACCAGTGCGTAGGCGCAAAAGTGAACGGCCAAATCGTTCCCCTGCGGCACGCGGTGGGCAACGGCGACGTGATTGAAATTCTCACCCAGAAGGGCCACACGCCCAGCCGCGACTGGCTCACCTTTGTTCGCACTTCGCGCGCCCGCAGCAAAATTCGCCAGTGGATTAACCTGCACGAACGCCGGGAAGCCACGGAAGTGGGCCGCCGCTTGCTTGAAAAGGAAGCGCGCCAGTGCGGCCTGAATTTGAAAAAGATTCGTGAGGAAGAATTGACGCGCGTCGCCAATGAGTATGGCTGTGCGCGAACCGAAGATCTTTATGCGGATCTGGGCTACGGCAAATGGTCCGCGCGCCAGGTGCTCGGCAAAGCCACCGGCAAGGACTTGGTCGAAAAGCCCGAAGAAAAATCGCCCAAGCTGGTCTCCACCGTCAAACGCATGCTGGGCATCCATGACGGCACGATCCTGGTTCGCGGCCACGACGACTTGATGGTCTTCCGTTCGAAGTGTTGTAATGCGATTCCCGGCGACGATATCGTCGGCTACGTTACCCGCGGCCGTGGCGTCGCCGTTCACAATACTTCCTGCCCGAATGTGCAGAATCTCCTTTACGAACCCGAGCGCCGGATCGCCGTGGAATGGGCTTCCTCCACTGCCGCCACGTTTCCCGTCCGCCTTCGCATCCTTACCGAAGATCGTCCCGGCTTGCTCGCCGATATCACCACGGTGATTAGTGAGGCGCAGGCAAATATTCGCAACCTCGAGAGCAGCGGCGAGAATCTCCACGCCCGCATTGAAATCGCTCTCGAAGTGACCGACCGCAAACAACTCGAGCGCATTCTCACCAACATCAAACGCATTCCCGGCATCTTCGAAATCGAACGCATCTACAACGTCTGATTCGCCGATTCTCTCCCGGAAGCGCTCGCCCCTGCCCGGATCATGCCCGATCGGGGCTCCTCACCTGACCTGTTGCGCAATCCGTGACCCTCTCCTTAAGCCGGTCTCCCACGCTTTGAATTCGCGCATACAATTGATGTCGTGAAGATTTCCCTCTCAGGAAAAGCTTTGCCTGCTGCCGCGCTCGCCTTGCTGCTTGGCGTCCTGCCGGGTTGCCGTAAAATCCATCGCACGGATTTCACGCCTCTCGATGGCGTCGGGTTCAGCTACACGCGCGAAGAAGATTTGCGGGCCCTCGACATCACCGATGCTGAAGTGGCCGAACTGGCGAATGCGAAGCGCGGCGGGCTCTCGGACGACGCTTGCGTGGAGCTCGTTCGCATCGCTCGTGGAAAGCAGCAGCCCTTTGCCGATGGTGACAACACCTACGGCCTGCGCCAGGCGGGCGTGGCCGAGGAAACCATTCTGGAATTGGCCCGGCTCAACCAGTTGGGATTGCAAACCGGCGAAGAACAAGCCATGCGCCTCGCCGGCCTTTCGGATTCGATCGTTCTCGAAGTCGCGCGCCGCCGCGCGGCGGGGAAGCCCGCGCTCTCTGGTTCCTCCTTAGCCACTCTCCGGAATGCGGGCGTTTCCGAATCCACAATGATGGAGCTGCTCCGCCGGGGAATTTCCGATAGTCAGACGGGAGCGATCGTCGCGCTCAAGCGCCGCGGCGCCAGCGACTCGACGGTTCTTTCCCGCTATCCCGCCTCCTGACCTCCTTTTGACCGCACACCCATTCGCCCGGTAGAATCGATGCGCCTGGAATCGCTGAGGCCCGCAAGGTGGGTCCGGCAAGGTGAGATTTGATTCGAAACGCTGCGCAGCTTTTTAGTTCGATGATCCTTGCATTGCTTTTGGCGATGGTCCTGACGGGTTGCTCGGTGCCGCTGGCGCCAGGCTACCGGGTGGAAAAACAATCGCTGGATGTGCATTATCTCGCCGGTTCTCCGCCGCGCGTCGCGATCCGCGCCAGCTTCCAGCTCCGCAACGCCGGCTCCACCGATCTGCCGTCTCTCGTTGTGATTTTGCCTTCCCGGAAAACATTCGCAACTCAGGATCTCCACATCCAGATTGGCAGCCGCGCGGTTACTCCCACTCCGCTCGAATCCCCGGCGGCTGCGGAAACGCGCGGCGACGATGTTCAAATTCCGTTCGATCCTCCCTGGCCGCGAAATACCACGATCACCCTGGTATTCGAATACAACCTCGCGCCGCCTCCGCC
>JBGQGW010000055.1:0-16965 GCA_041497605.1 Terriglobia bacterium
CCATGGCAATTTGCTGATAGCGCGTGTGAAAATCACATCCTATAATCAACATTGCTCGGCTCCTTTTTCCGAGCCTTGGTCGTCCTTCAGCTACCAAGTCTACTCGCCCGGAAGGAGCCGACAACGTCATCTAATCAGCCGCTTTCCAGCTATTTGAAGGCGCGCTGACGGCTTCGAAGCCTTCACGGGGTGGTGAGTCTCAGGAGGGGTGATGGAGACAAACATTCTCGACAAAATAATCACCGACCTGGAATCGGTGGGCATCTCGCACGAATGCAGTTCTAAGCTGTCGCCAATTATAGAACGCCTGAGAGCACTCTCCAAAGCGGCGCAAGCGGGTCGTCTGTGCTCAAACCCTGCATGCTTGAACCCTGTGGAGATTCTGAATTGTCGCCAGGCTAGACTCCATTTGTCGTATCCATGTCACGGGCGTTATTGCTGCGCGGCTTGCGGGGCGCGCGCCCGATCCCAAGGTCATCGATTGAACAAAAAACCGGGCGCGTGACGAAACTTCACGGCGTGTGGCCGCCTCTTGGCCTTCGTAGGGGCACGCTTGGAGTTTACCCCGATGCCTTTGATCGGGGCGATTCCGATTGCGTCTCCATCTCCTTCCCCGATTTCTTCACCACTCTAGCCCGCATCGCCGAGCGCTAAATGGCTTCCGAGGTGGAAATGGCTAAGAAAGTTCACTTGCCACGGACTTGGATACAAGATGGCTAAGAGTGTCGGGCTTGTACGTTCCGAGATCACTGAATATTCGATAGTTTCAATTTTAATTTCTGATTTAATTTCTGAAAATAGATTGACTTTGAAGTGACAAACTTCTTGACAACAAATGGAATGCTGTTCATTCTAGCCCTAACAGCGCGTGGTGTGTGAGTTCGCTGCCGCCGTTCTTCCAGGCTGAACTAGGGAGCGCCCGTAGCACCCAATCTCACCTAGAGGTGTCCTCATCGCAAAACGCCCAATTCGGCAGTTGTGTGTCGGTTGTCCTACGATCATGCTTGAACTTAAGGAAGCCAACCTTCGCGTTGCACAAGGACGCGCGATGTGGATCAGCCATGACACCATCCTGCTGCACGGAACGGGCGACGCCTCCACAGCCCACTACCGAAAGCTGGGGTGAAGAGAACAAGTCTTGACAAGAAACGAAATGGTGGCAAAATTAGCGCAGCTGTAGACAATCGGCAGGAAAGCCATCCCTGGCGGCTTGCCTTACTTCCGGGGTATACAGCACGAGCCCACAACATACGTGTCTCTGAAAATCTGCGTACTCTCAGCCCTTGAAGTCAGGCGATGGCGGGAGCATGGTATCGCTCCGCGTTGCGCTTCCCATCCCCACGAGCGCAAGGACCGTGCATCTCGGCGGCCACAAGATCTGTTGGGTCGACCTGACCGTCGAGGAATGCAAGACGGTCTATGATGCTGCAAAAGAACGCGGCCTTCTTCTCCGTTACGAATTCAGTGGCATAGCCTTCTACGGTCCCAACCGTACCTATGCGGCAGATCTTCTTCTCGAAGCAACTCGTCAGAAAGTATTCCGATTGTTACGTCGAGAGTTCGGTTCATCTGCCCGATTCTGGATCAGGCCCACCCCGCTCAGCTTTCTCGGCATCGACTTTTATTGGAGAAAAGCGCGGCTAGGTTTGGCGATCACAGGGCCACTGATTGATGACCTGTACCGAGGCGATCCGAGGCGAACCAGAGATTCGAAGCCGGAATTGGAACGAGAGTTTGATTGCAGGATCCCTGTGAATATGCGGGGCTTGTCAATCATCAAAATACCCTACTACTCAGTTTGGCACCGACCTTCCGAGGTTGTCAATTGCATTAAGAAAAGGCTAGTTGCCTCAGGCCAGTATCCGAGGCTGCTGGCTAAGAATTAACCCAAACCAGACGCGTAGCACATTCAATCTTATTGTCTCGGCTTCATGCAAGCCGCGGTTCATTCCGCGGCTTTTTTATTGATCAGAAAGGAGGAAGAACGTTTGTGATTTTTAGCGACGCAAGAAAATTCCATTTGGATGGATGCGATAGTCCATGAGCACAAAGCGCAAGGCCTCTCCACTTCTCAGATTCTTTGACGATGTAATTCTCGTCATTGCGAAGCTTGAGGTCTTAGCTATTAAGGCTGTCGCCCTCGCCACACTGCTTCACCTTCTTTACAAGATAGCAGTGCAACGCTAGCCCGCTGAATCGATTCGCTCGAGCGAGCTTCTGGGCGCGCAAGTTCGAGGCTGGCGCATTTCGCCAGTCTATTCCAGCGCCCGGGAGAGTTCTGTCTGTACGATGTCAATTAGTGTGACGTTTGTCAGGACGCTAACTCCAAATAAATCAACATAAATGTCTACGCGACAGAGGGTCTTGTATTCTGGCGAATCCATGTTATTCAGGATAGGGAGGTGTGAATGCGGCGAGAGCGGCGAAGCGAGGCCCGAACCGGGAAAAAGTGGCCGTAAAAATCGAGTTACTTATCTCTTAGTTAATCGCCTGGCTAATCGCCAATGCAAAACTATGACAGACGGGCGTAACTCGATGAAAACATTGGGAGGGATGGTTGTCTAATCGCACCTATATCGTCCAAACGAGGGCCTCCCAAGCCCGAGCTTCCGTAGAGGTCCGGGGGCTCGAACTTCCCTGGAAAACGGCCAGAAAATTTTCGGAAAGCTATAGGCCAATCGACTGGCTATCTTTTCAGCCGGAGTCTGCTTGCTGGTATCCTGATGTGACAATTTGCGGCGGGAGAAGACTGAATCCTTTGGCTCCGATCATAAATGCGCAGGGACTTTCGAAGAGATACGGGATCGCCCCGCTCTTCCACGATATTTCTTTTACCGTGGCGGAGGGTGACCGGATCGGGCTGATCGGTCCGAACGGTTCGGGGAAGTCGACATTGCTCGAGATTCTTTACGGGCGCGTGACACCAGACAGCGGGGATGTGGCCATACGCAAAGGCACGAAAGTGAGTTGCGTCGGGCAGATTTCGGAATTTGCGCCGGGCGAGACATGCCGATCCGTAATCGAGAAAGCTCTGGAACGGGCGCGGGTGCCGAAGGCGGAACGGCCAGCGCGAGCCGAGGCAGCGCTGAGCCGGGCCGGTTTCGCGGATTTTGAGACGAGCGCGGCGGAATTGTCGGGCGGATGGCGCAAACGATTGGCGATTGTGGAAGGACTGGCGCAAGAGCCGGACGTTTTGTTGCTAGACGAACCGACGAACCATTTGGACCTGGCGGGGATTAAGTGGCTCGAAACATTGCTGCAGAACGCGGCGTTTGCGTGCGTGGTGGTGAGCCACGACCGTTATTTTTTGGAAAATGTGACGAACGGAGTGGTGGAACTCAATCGCGTGTACGCGGATGGATTGCTGCGCGTCGAAGGAAACTACACCAAGTTTCTGGAAACGAAAGAAGAATACCTGCACGCGCAAGGAAAGCGGCAGGATGCCCTTGCGAACCTGGTTCACACGGAGATTGAATGGCTGAGGCGAGGTCCCAAAGCGCGAACGACGAAATCAAAATCGCGAATTGATAAAGCGCACGAGATGATCGGTGAATTGAAAGAACTGAATGCCAGAACGCGCGCGGCTACCGCCAAGATTGATTTTGCCGGGACGGACCGGCAGACTAAGCAACTGATCACGCTGGACGGCGTTTCGTATTCGTTCGGTGACCGCACGCTTTTCGAGGGCCTTGATTTTACCGTGCAAGCGGGCATGCGAGTGGGGCTGGTAGGCCCGAACGGGAGCGGAAAGACAACGCTGCTGCGCCTGCTGCGCGGCGATCTGGAACCGACGGAAGGAAAAATCCGCAAAGCGGATTCGTTGCGGGTCGTGTACTTCGATCAAGGCCGCCAACTTGACCCGGATGTGAGTTTGCGGAGAGCGCTGGCGCCGGACAGCGATTCGGTGATTTACCTGGATCGGGTGATTCACGTGGCGGCATGGGCCGCGCGATTTCTTTTCTCGAGCGAGCAACTGAACCAGCCAGTAGGGCAACTTTCCGGAGGCGAACGCGCTCGAATATTAATTGCGCAACTGATGCTGCAGCCGGCGGATGTGCTGCTGCTCGATGAGCCGACGAACGATCTCGACATCCCAACACTGGAGATCCTGGAAGAGAGCCTGCTGGAATTTCGCGGAGCGCTGGTGCTGGTTACGCACGATCGATTCATGCTGGATCGAATTTCCACCGTCGTGCTCGGGCTGGACGGCCGCGGGCAGGCGGAGCGGTTCGCGGATTACTCACAGTGGGAGGCCTGGCTGCGATTGCAGCCGGCGAAGGATGCTCGAATGTTATCGCGCGGAATGCAACGCGCGAGTGCGCCAGTGGACGAGACTCAGGCGAGAACGGCCAAGAAGAAACTTTCGTTCAAAGAAGGTCGCGAATTCGAAACGATCGAGCAGAGGGTTGCCGAGGCGGAGCAGAATCTCCGTGCCAGACATGCCGCGCTGGAAGATTCTGAAATTACGGGCGACCGGGTTCGTCTTCAGAACGCTTGCGAACAATTGGATGCAGCACAGAAAACCGTGGATGAGCTGTATGCGCGTTGGGCCGAGTTGGAGGGGAAGAAAGGATGAGTTCCGAGGGATCGTCAACAATTCAACGACTGCCATAAAGCGTGAGGATTTCACGCGACAGGAATTATTCGCAGCGGAGCGAAATCATGGGGTCGACCTGGGAGGCGCGGTGAGCGGGGATGTAGCTGGCGAGCAATGCGACGAGAGTGAGGAGCAGGGAAATCCCAACGAAAGTTAAAGGATCGGTGGCATTGACTCCGAACAAGAGGCTTTGCATCAGGCGAGTGAGCAGGAAGGCACCGGCCAGTCCGATTGCGACACCGGACAACGCGAGCGTCATTCCCTGGCGAACGACGAGGCCGAGGATGTAGCGCGGAGTGGCGCCGAGAGCGATACGGATTCCGATTTCTCGCGTGCCCTGAGTCACGAGGTAAGCCATCACGCCGTAAATCCCGATCGCCGCGAGCGCCAGAGCAAGAGCCGCGAAAACGCCGAGCAGGAGCATCGAGAAACGGCGGCGGGCGAGCGAATCGTCCACGCGTTGCGCCATCGTTCGCACAGAATACATCGGGAGATCGGGATCGAGAGTTCGCAAATCGCTTTTGACCGCGGCGGTGAGGGCGGAAGGATCGGTGCGGCTGCGGAGCACGACGGTCATCGCGCGGACGGGATATTGAGTCTGCGGCACATAGAAAGCAATTCTTGGATCGGAATCGATCGAATCATGTTTTACCCGGCCGACTACGCCGACGATGTTTAACCACTGGACAGATGATTTCATATCCACAAGATGAATTCGCTTGCCGATGGGATCTTCGGCGGGCCAGAACTGCTGGGCCATGCGTTCGTCGATGATGATGACTTGCGGATTCGAGGCATTGTCATCTTCATTGAAGAAGCGGCCGCGGCGCAGCGGGATTTCCATGGCTTGAAAATAGCTGCCGCCGGCGATACGCGCGTCCGCGTTGATAAATGTTTCGCCGTGCGGAGGAGTGCGGCCTTCGATCGTGACCGGCGTCCAGGCGGCAGCCATGCTGAGGGGGAGCGAAGTGATGCCTCCGGAGGTTGTGACGCCAGGAAGATGTTCGAGGCGATCCCAGAGTTGATGATAAGTGTTCAAAATCGCCTGCGGGTTCGAATATTTCTGGCCGGTCATGGTCAGCTCAAACGTGAGAACTTTGCCGGGATTGAAGCCGGGCGGCACCTGCTGCAAGCGAGCGAAGTTGCGGATCAACAGACCGGCGCCAATGAGCAAAACGACGGACAGCGCCAGCTCGGAAATGACGAGAAGGCGGCGTACGTTATTGCCGCGGCCCCACATCGCGCTGGCGCCGGCCGAGCCGCGGCTCGCGTCTTTCAACGTAGTGTAAAGATCGAGACGAGAAACGCGCAAGGCGGGGGCGAGACCGAAAAGAATTCCCGAAACCACGGAGAGCAACAACGTGAAGAAGAGGACACGCCCATCGATGCCGATTTCCTGCAGGCGCGGGATGCTGCGCGTTCCGAGGACGTGAATCCAGTGGATACTCCAGAAACAGATTACGATTCCCAGCGCGCCTCCACACAAGGCGAGGAGGATGCTTTCGGTGAGCAATTGGCGAACGATGCGGGCGCGGCTTGCGCCGAGAGCCATGCGCACGCCAATTTCTCTCTGGCGCCCAACTGCGCGAGAAAGCTGGAGGTTGGCGACATTGGCGCAGGCAATCAGCAACACGAATCCGACAGAGCCAAGCAGAATGAATAGCGAGCGCCGGACGTCGCCTACAACTTGATCGGCGAGAGGCACGATGCTGAAGGTTAGGCCGCCGTTGGGCGGATAGGCATCAGGATAATCGTGGCGCAGGCGCGCCGTGATCGTATCCATTTCCGCCTGGGCTTGTGAGAGCGAGACGCCGGGCTTGAGCTTGCCCATGATGTTGTAGTCTTCTTGATTTCGAGTTGTGGCAGCAGCGGGCGCGAGCGGAAGAGGCAGGAGGATGTCAGCCTGTTCGGCGCCGCCCAGGGTGGGCAAGACTTCGCGCGGCAGAGAAAAACTTTGGGGAAGAATTCCGACGACTTGGTAGGGGAGCCCATTAACGGTGATGGATTTGCCGAGCATGTGCGGGTCGTTGCCGTAGTGGCGCGCCCACATGCCGTAGCTGAGCAGAGGAGTCCCGGGGCGGCCTGGCAAATCCTCGTCTGGAACGAAGAGCCGGCCTGCTGCGGCGCGCACGCCGAGCATGGGAAGAAGATTCGAGGAGACGCGGATGGTTCCTACGCGTTCCGGGTCACCCGGGCCGGTGAGATTGTAATTTCCGCCGATGGCGATGGCGACTTGTTCGAATCCGCTGTGACCGTGTTTGATGTCGAAATACTGAGCGGTGGAAAACCAATCCTCGGTGATGTTCAGGCCGGGAGAGCGGTTCCAGAGAATAGTGAGGCGAGCGGCATCCTGATAGGGCAGGGGATGAAGCAATAGAGCGTCGGCGACGCTGAAGATGGAAGTGTTTGCGCCGATGCCGATGGCCAGCGACAGGATTGCGGCCAGAGTGAAACCGGGATTTTTGGCGAAGGTACGGAAGGCGTAACGAAGGTCTTGAGCCAGGGCGTTCATGGAGATGGGGGACATCGTACCACAGGGGAATAGAGAGCAAGTCTCCTGTGAGTAGGGAAGAGCTGAGACGAAGAATAGATTTCGATTCGTGCGAGTGTTACGCTCCAGCATTTCCATTTGAGGGAGGAGAATGATGTCTTCTGGCGTGACCCGCAGAAAATTTGTGACGCTAGGTGCGCAGACAGCCGCGCTAGTTGCCGCGAGCCGATTCTTCGTCGTCGAGGCGCGTGGACAATCCGAACGAAGCAAATATGCAGGTGTTTTCGGGCAGCTCGATACTTTTGTCGAGCAGTACATGCGCAGCATGAATTCTCCGGGCATGACGCTGGTGATGGCCGACCGCGATGGAGTGCAACGAGTGGCCACGTATGGGTTCAGTGATTTGGAACGAAAGACTGCGGTGAAACCCGAGGAGCTGTTCGAGATTGGATCAATCAGCAAATCGTTCATCGCCAATTGCATTTTGCAGCTCAACCAGGAAGGGAAGCTTGATCTTCACAAACCGGTGACCGAGTATTTGCCGTGGTTTCCGATAGAATCTACTTTTGCGCCGATCACCACGCATCACATGCTTACACACACCACCGGCTTGCCCGGCATCCCTCCGGTGTTTCTTTCCGACCCGGCGACGAAGCATCGCGTGGCGTACGCCCCGGGGCAGTATTTCCACTACAGCAACATGGCGTTCACAACGCTGGGGCATTTGCTGTGGACCTTGGATGGGAAGCAGTTGCCTGAGGTGATTCGAGAGCGCGTGTTGAAGCCGCTAGGTATGACGCAGACTGAGCCGGTGATTTCGCTGGATATTCGCGCGAAAACCGCCAAGAACTATGAGGCGTTTCTTGGGGATCGGCCTTACCCACGCAACGGCCGGCTGGCAGAAGCGCCGGCAATTGTAATGACCGAGGGCGCCGGATGTGTTGCCTCGACTGCACACGACATGGGGCTTTACATTCAGATGATTGCGAACCGCGGGCAGGGGACGAAGGGCAAGTTGCTTACGGAAGAGAGTTTTGGTCTTTTCTCGAAGGCGCATATCAAGGCCGAAGAGTTCGGTCCGACGGCGAGCTATGGCTACGGAATTGCAGTGGACACGCTGGATGGGCACACGATCCTGAGGCACACGGGCGGCATGGTGTCGTTCGCGTCGGCGCTGCAAGTGGATATCGACGAAGGTGTGGGAGCTTTTGCCTCGATCAATGCGATGCAGGGCTACCGGCCGAACCCGGCGGCGCAGTTCGCAATTCAGTTGATGCGCGCGCAGAAGCAAAGCAAATCTTTTCCGACGATGCCGGCTTTGAAACCGCCGGACCAGGTAGAGAACTCCGCCGAGTATGCCGGCGCCTATCAAGCAGAGGACGCCCGCAAATTGGAGATTCTAGCCGACGGCCAGAAACTGTTTCTGATGCAAGACGGGAATCGCGTGCCGCTCGAGCATCATGGCGAAGATTCTTTTCTGGTGATGCATAAAGATTGGGAGCGCTATTCGCTCGTATTTGGGCGGGCGGATGAGAAGGACCCGAAAAGCGCGGTGGTTGAGGCGGGGTGGGGAAGCGACTGGTTCACCAATTCGAAATACAAAGGACCCAAGACATTCGAATCGCCGAAAGAGTGGAACAGTTACGTTGGACATTACCGCAACGAGAGCGCGTGGATTGGCAGTCTTCGCATCCTTCTGCGAAAGGGCAAGCTGATGATCGACGGAGAGACGCCTCTTGAGCCGGGAGATGGAGGAGTATTCTATCTTCGGGACGAAGAACACAGCCCGGAATGGATCCGTTTCGCGAACATCGTGAACGGCAAGGCGATGCACATCAAATTCTCGGGCGAGGATCTCTGGCGGGTGATGACAGGCTAGGAGCTTGGTGAAAAAGTGCGTTCAACCCTCATTTTGAGCATGACGAGGAATCTTTGTTTGACGAAAAGCTGCCAAAACGCGAGATTCCCCGGGCAACTTCGGCTCTCGGAATGACCGGCGCATAGTTTTTCAACAAGCTGCAAGAGCAGGGACCGAGGTATAGACATGAGTGAGACCGGAAAGCAGCACGGAGTTCGGGGAATGGAACTGCTCAACATGCAGACGCTGAACAAAGGGACTGCGTTTACGCATGAGGAGCGGGAGAAGTTGGGGCTGCACGGGCTGCTGCCGCCGCACGTGGAGACTCTGGAGGAGCAAGTGGCGCGCGCCTACGTGGCCTACCGGAGAAAGGATGACGATCTCGAGCGGCACATCTATCTGCGGGCGCTGCAAGATAACAACGAGGTGCTGTTCTACCGGCTGCTGCTCGATCACATCGAGGAGATGACGCCGATTGTTTACACGCCGGTGGTGGCCCTGGGCTGTGAACAATTCAGCCAGATCTACCGGCGTCCGCGCGGCATTTTCATTTCGTATCCACTCCGAGATCGCATTCCCACCCTTTTGAGGAACCGTCCCAACGCGGAGGTGGACGTGATCGTGGTGACGGACGGGGAACGAATTCTGGGGATCGGCGATCAAGGCGCCGGCGGCTTGGGCATCCCGATCGGAAAACTTTCCTTGTACACGTTGATTGGCGGAATTCATCCAGCGCGTACTTTGCCGATCGTGCTGGATGTGGGGACCAACAATGCGGAACGCCTGCGAGATCCCGCGTATCTGGGATGGCCGCACGAGCGCATCAGCGGGCAGGCGTATTTTGATTTCATCGACCAATTCGTGCAGGCGGTAAAACAAGAGCTTCCCGGAGTGTGCCTGCAGTGGGAAGATTTTGCGGCTCCACATGCGCGGCCACTCCTCGAGCGCTACCAGAACCAGTTGCTGACGTTTAATGACGATATCCAGGGGACCGCGGCAGTGGTGCTGGGAGCGATCGTTGGAGCCGTGAAGGTGGCCGGGAAAAGTCTGAAAGATCAACAGATTGTTTTCCTGGGAGCAGGATCAGCGGGAATCGGCGTCGCGGATTACTTGAGTGCGGCGATGATTGCCGAAGGACTTTCCGAACGGGAGGCGCGGAGCCGGTTCTGGATTGTGAACAAGAACGGTTTATTGGAGAGTTCGCGAACCGACCTGACGGCCGCACAGCGGGTTTATGCTCAGCCCGTGGAACGGGTGGCGGACTGGCCGCGGAGTTCCGATGGGCGAATCCATCTCGGCGACGTGATCGGCAGAGTGGAAGCGACCGTACTGATCGGACTGTCAACCGCCGCCGGCGCATTCTCCGAATCCATTGTGCGAGAGATGGCTCGCAAATGCGAACGTCCCATCATTTTCCCGTTGTCCAATCCGACCGCGAAATCGGAAGCGAAACCCGAAGACTTGATCCGTTGGACGAACGGAAGAGCGATCGTTGCGGCTGGTTCTCCGAATGCGCCGGTGAGCTATCAGGGACGAACAATTCCGATCGCGCAGTGCAACAACGTTTACGTTTTCCCGGCAATGGGATTGGGACTAGTGGCGTCACGGGCGCGGCGAGCGACGGATGCCATGTTCCTCGAAGCCGGACGCGTGTTGGGAGAATGCTCACCCGCGCTGAAAGATCCCACTGCGCCGTTGCTCCCTGCGTTGGCAGACATCCGGCGAGTGGCGGTGGAAATCGCCGTTGCGGTTGGCCTGGAAGCGCAGCGCGCCGGATTCGCTCCTCAGACGAGTGAGGAAGAGCTGCGGAGGCGAGTAAAAGAAACGCAATGGGTCCCGTCCTATTCCGATGCTGGAGCCGTTTGACGGTTCGCGGGGAGGGAATCAGCTCTGGGTGAGACTAGCAGTACTGTAACCACGTCGCATGTTTTCGCCCGGGTTTCGAGGTTGGGCTATCCGTTTTTGAGACGAATCCTATTCCGGCAGCGCGACGAGTGACAATTCCAAAACATTTACCGCAAACAAATTGACTTTAATATTCAACTGCGGCAGAGTACCCGCCGTCCCCGGGGTGGAAATTCAATTCCATAAAAGGATGCAACCAAGAATGAGAAAACTTCTTGCAAGTGTATCTCTACTTGCGATTACGCTGATTAGCGGCAATGCCTCCGCGCAGATTCGCAAATCGGTGAACACCCGATTGCCGGTCCAAGTGAGCCGCAGCTTTTTTCAGGGCCTGAACACCGCGCCGAAGCACACAGCTTCGAACCAGATGTCGGGAGGAACGAATGCCGCGACCAAACAACAACCGGAGCGGATCGTTTCCCTTCCCAATTTCACCAAGTCCTTCACTTTTGACGGCGTGGTATATCCCTACACGATGCTGGGAGGCCGGCCGCACCGGCGCGAGACGACTCGAATCCCAACGACTTATATCCCGATGTCGTTCTTCTTCGACGAATTCGTGGATGATGCGGGGAACAACATCGTCATCGACACGACCGTGATCACCGATGAAATCAAGCAGTCTCCGAACTTCGAGAGATCGGACTACACCACGGGGCACACGCAATTTCAGGATGCGGTCCAGCGGGCGCAATTCTGGAACATCATCAATCACGATGGTGATAACGACCGGGACGACGCCTGGCACACCATCCTGGGCCACCCGAGGACCCTCATTCCAGTGACCATCGAAGTGCCAGTGGGCTCCTCGATCGTGTTTCAACTCTCCGATGGAACCTTTGGCACGTTGATCGACATCAACTTCTTGGTGTCACAGTTGAACACCCTGGTACAGACCGAAGGAATCACCGTTGACACGTTACCCATTTTCCTGACGCGTAACGCAGTCTATGGGGACTTCGACCACGGCAATCCGGTGGACTGCTGCATTGGAGGATTCCACACCGCTTTCGAAACCAATCAAGTGAGAAACAAGATTTTTGTGCAAGTGATCGATTTCGCGACCTCTCTCGACGCCGATGTTGCTGATTTCATTTTTGGAGATCCAACCGTTTTTGCGGACGTCAACGCGCTCAGCCACGAGATCGCTGAAACGGTGAATGATCCGTTCGTGAACAACATAACCCCGAACTATCAGCTACCCGGATTCCCGCCCGGGGCTTGTCAGAACATTCTGGAGACGGGAGACGTGATCGAGGCTTTCACGCCGGACTTCTTCCCAGTCACGCTGCACGGGTTCACCTATCATCCGCAAGTCGAAGGGCTGCTGCAGTGGTTCGAAGGCATTAGCCCATCGGATGCTATTGGTGGGGCGTACAGCTATCCGGATACCACCTTCCTGACTTCGCCGTTTACACTTTGCCCGACTCCTTAGCCGGGACTCGATTGATGAAAAAAAAGGCGCCCGCCGCCAGGCGGGCGCCTTTTTTCATTTAAGGAGAAACGAACGAGCTGGTGGTTCTGAAATTCGCCTCCAGAGGGCCATTTGAGAGGCAGGGCGAAGAATCAGGACTGCCTTCCAGCGTTTGTATTCACCCTGGATTCCTCACTGCGTTCGGAATGACGCGCGACGGTGATGCACTCAGGCTGACGGCTGTAATTACGAGGCCGTTCTCTACCAAGTATCGTCCATGGAAACTGGTTGCTGACTGGCCGCCGACTGCGGGGCCGGCGCCGAGCAAGCGCGCGTGAAATGCGCCCGATTCCGGCTGAACAGTTACGAGCGCATCTTTAAATCCGAGCCATCTTTTTGCCATCGGGTACCATGCTTTGTAGACACTTTCCTTCGCGCTAAATAGAATCCGGTCCCAGTGAATGCCGGCTGTGGACAACGCGCGCATCCAATCGAGTTCTTCTTCGAGCGCAACCGTACCGAGAACACCTGGGGGCAGCTCGTCGTGGATTTCCGCATCGATTCCGATTGTTGCAAACAGCTCGTCCCGCGCCACTGCCACCGCGCAGTAACCGCTGCAATGGGTGATGCTGCCTACGATTCCTGCCGGCCACAGCGGTTCGCGCTTCGGGCCGGATAGGATTGGCATCGGAGCGATGCCGAGGCCGGCAAGCGCCCGGCGAGCGCAGGTCCTGGAGATTGCATATTCGCGGCGGCGGCCTTCGGAAACGCGGCCAAGGGCGGCTGCTTCTTCGGGCAGCAGCGATGCGTCTTCGAGATCGCCGGCGATTTCGGAGACCGCCACGCCGTTTGGAACGATCGCAGAAATCATTGTGCAGGATTCCTCAGGCGGAAGGCCTGACCGGCAAGCAAGGAGCGAACGAGGTTCAGCGCGTCTGGCATTGTCGGCAAGCAAACAAGCATGCACCAGGATCCGATCCGGTGAAACTGGATTCAGCGGAAACTCTGTCGCAGTATAGCGTTAGCCGATCTAGTGGAGATGGTGTAACTGCCCGGTGGGAGTCGAATCGAGTACTGCTGCAGGAACTTCTTCTTGCGAGCCTGGATCGGAATTTGCGCTCTCCGCGGGAACGCTCGCATGGGCACAAGCATTCTCGATGCATGCCGCCATCTTTTCCGCCAGGACAATGGCGTGTGGATCCTTGAACATGCCGTCCTGCTTCCCGGGGACCGTGTGCACGTCAAATTTGTCAGCCAGCAATCCGCGCCATCCGAATTCCTGTTCCAGAGAAAAACCTTCCGGGACAGGGCCGTTCAGCAGCAGCGTGAGGCGTCCCGCGAGACGCCGCGGTTTGTATTTGACGGCAGCCAGCAAATTGATTTCGGGCACATCTTGAAGCCGACGGGGGAGAGGGAGGCGGAGCGATGAGTAATAGCGGTAAGCCGCTTTCCAATACCAATGACCCAGCCGAAGACGCGTCTTTGTCAAAACATTCCGGCCGTGCTTGGCGAAGTGGGCGACGCGCTCTTTGAATCCGAGGCTGCGGAGCTGAGCCAAGTGGGCCCGCAATCTTTCCAGGAGTGGATCGCCAGTGACCGCGCGGGATTCCAGCCATCGATGCAGACGCTTGACCGATTTCTGCGCCTTGGGCGCCGGGAAATAGGTATCGAAGACCGCAAGGAAAGCGACTTCTTCTCCCTGCTCGAGGAGTTGCAGGGCCATTTCAAACGCGATGCGTCCTCCGAAACAATAGCCCGCCAGGAAATAGGGTCCGTGAGGTTGGACTGCGCGAACATCGCGCAGATAATCCATCGCCGACTCCTCGATGGTGAGATGGGCTTCGCCGCCGGTAAGGCCGCGAGCCTGCAGCGCGTAGAACGGCTGGCCGGGGCCCAAGTTTCTTGCGAGATCGCGATAGAACAGAACTTCGCCGGTGTGGCCGTGGACGCAGAAAAGCGGCGGACGCGATCCGTTCGATTGAAAGGGGACGAGGCAAGACCATGCCGCGGAACGCTCGTCACTGCGGAGAATCTCGGCCAATTGTTCGATCGTGGGCGTTTTGAAAAGAGCGGCCAGGGGAATCTTTCTGCCAAAGGATTTCTCGATTTGAGAGAACAAGCGCACGGCCATCAGAGAAGTCCCGCCGATCTCGAAGAAATTATCTCCGCGCGCGATGGGATGGACGCCGAGAATCGTTTCCCAAAGATGGATGAGCTGCAATTCCACGGCGTCCCGCGGCGCATCCGAATCCGCATTTGTACCGGTCGAAGCGCGCTTCGGAGCGGGAAGCGCCTTGCGATTCACTTTTCCATTCGCCGAGAGCGGAATTCGCTCGAGGAAGACGAACACCGAGGGCACCATGTAGTCAGCCAGCTTGGATCGTAAGTGATCGCGCAGTTTGGCTGCTTCCACCGGCACGCCCGCTTTGGGAACAACATAACCGACCAGGCGTTTGTCGCCCGGACTATCCTCGCGCACGGCTACCACGCAATTTTCCACATCCTCGTGGCCCTGCAAGTGATATTCAATTTCTCCCAACTCGATTCGATATCCATTAACTTTCACCTGGAAATCTTCGCGGCCGAGGAATTCGATGTTTCCATCGGGCAGGTAGCGTCCCAGGTCTCCGGTGCGGTAGAGCCGTTCGCCGGAATCGGGATGAATGATGAAGCTCGCGTTCGTTTTCTGGCCGTCTCTCCAATAGCCCTTTGCCAGGCCCACCCCGCCGATGTAGAGCTGCCCCGGCACCCACACTGGACACGGAGCGAGCGCCGAATTCAACACATGAAAAGTCTGGTTCCGCATCGGCGTGCCGTACGGGATGCTCTTCCAATCGGGATCCACTTGTTCGATCGGATACAAGATCGACCAGATGGAAGCCTCGGTGGCGCCTCCCAGGCTGAAAAGTTTTGCCTTGGAGAAAGTGCGGCGAATTTGGGCGGGCAAATTCACTGGAATCCAATCGCCGCTCATCATGACCACGCGCAACGATGGACCGGCGTTTTTCGAATGCGAGGCTTGCTCCGCCAGCAACTGCATCAGCGCCGGAACTGTGTTCCAGATGGTGACCTTCTCCGCCGCGATCAATTCGAGCCAATGCGACGCATCCTGCGCCAACTCCGCAGCGGGCATTACGATTGTGCCGCCGGCGGCCAGAAGGCCGAAAATATCGTAGACGGAAAGGTCGAAATTCAAACGAGAGAGGGCCAGGACGCGGTCTTGCGGGCCGACGGCATAGCGCTGATTGATGTCGAGCACGGTATTTACCGCGCCACGATGATCAATCATTACTCCCTTGGGCAGGCCGGTGGAGCCCGAGGTGTAGATGATGTAAGCGAGGTCCTCCGGCTTCTGCCGGCTGCGCGGGCCAGTGGAGCCGGAATCTTTGGCGGGCAGCAGATCGATAGCCAGCACTTCGATTCCCGCAGGCAGGCTTAGATTCGGTAGCAGGGCCGATTGAGTGAGAACGATTTTCACATCGGTCTGCTCGAGGAGATAGCACTGGCGTTCCACCGGCAAGCCCGGGTCGATCGGCAGGTAGGCAGCGCCGGCGAATTGGATGCCCAATACCGCGACGATCTGTTCCCAGCCTTTTTCCATCAACACGGCGACCAATTGATTGGGTTGGGCGCCCCGGGAGAGCAGTTGCTCTTCGACGCCGCAAGCGCGCTGGAATAATTCCGCGTAGGTGAGCTTGCGCGATGGCGTGCTCACCGCGATCTGATTCGACCGCTTGTCAACCTGCTTCAGGAAAAGATTGTGAAGCAATTCATCGGACAGAGGGGCCGTGGTGTCATTCACACGCCGGCGGATTTCGATTTGGTTCGCCGGGAGTAATCTTCGAGTGTTTTCAGCGAGACTGCGCTGCCAACTGGAATCGTCCGATGCCAACTGCACCAAAAAGTTTTGATACGCGCTGAACAGGTCATCGAGCAGGCCTGCCGGAAAGAGTTCGTCGACCGCGTCCCAATTGATTACGAGTTCGCCCTGATCTTCCTGGACGATGAAGTCCAGATAGACCTGAGGCGTCTGGCTGACTGAATAGACGGTCTTGCCGAGCGTGTTGGTGGAAGTAGTGGAAGAGTTCTGATCGCCCAGGTTCAGCAGGCTGGTAAAAATCACGGGCATGATGGCTTTGGGACCGACGCCCTGGATTCGAATGAGTTCCCGCATCACGCGAATGCCGCTGAAGTACCGGTGATCCATGTCCTGCCAAAGCTGTTCCTGAATCTGACGCGCGCGCGCTTCGAACGTGGACTGCTTCGAGCTGTCAACTTCGAGCAGGGTCACGGTTGTGAAATCGCCGAGGATATCATTCGACTGCTGGTGCAAAGGAAGCCGGTTGAACAGCGTCAGATTGAGCGTAAAGCGGGAATTCTTGCTCCAGATGGAGAGCAATTCGGCATAGGCGGAAAGCAAAGTCCCGGCGGGCGTGGAATGGAATCGAGCTGACTTTTCTTTCAGGTTTTTCCAGGTGGCCGCATCGATACGAGCCTGGCGCCGGCTGAATTTGGGCTGGGCGATCGAAGCGGGATTCTTGGCCAGCGGCAATTCCGGCGACGGAGGAAGAGTGGGAACCCTCTTCATCCAGTATTCTTTCGACTCGCGATAGTTTTCCGATTCGTCGAGAGCAGCAGCAGCGGAGAGATAGTCGCGGAAAGAAAGATCCAGCGGAGGAAAGACCGTCTGGGGATCATGA
>JBGQGW010000056.1:0-16861 GCA_041497605.1 Terriglobia bacterium
GCCACGGTTGGCGCTGAAGCGGCGAACACCAATCACTCCGATCCACGCCCGTGGACGGAACAAAACGGCACCGTCCTGTGGATCGCGCTGGGAATTGCCGTGGTGCTGCTGGGATATTCGGCGTTGCGCTCGCTGCAGCGGATCAGCAAAGAAACCTAGGCAATCGGGAGGCTCCACTCTTGATTTACGGCTTGTGATTGCCCCGGCTCCACACCCCATCCTGCGGCAGAATGGACGCCTAAACTCCCCGCTTCCTTGCTAACATTGCGCCGCGCGCTTTGGCCACGGCGGCATCAACCTGGCGCAGGAGACCGGCGCGGGTGTTCCTGCACTTTCACCGATGGGATCAAACTTCGAGCAGCCAAGAATGATCGGCCAAACACTCGGCCATTACCGCGTAATCGAAAAACTCGGCGCCGGCGGCATGGGTGTGGTCTATCGCGCGCGCGACGAACATCTGAACCGCGACGTTGCCCTGAAATTCATCGGGGCGGAATCCGCCGCCGATGCTCCCGCCCACGAACGGCTGCTGCGCGAGGCGCGCACCGTTTCCGCGCTCAATCATCCGAACATCTGCACGATTTATGAAGTGAGTGAGGTGGCCGGGCAAGCGTTCATCGTGATGGAGTTGATCCAGGGCCAAACGCTTCGGGAGATGGTTCGCAGCGGCAGCTTGCCTGCCGAAACGGTGGTCCGCTACGGCATCCAGATCGCGGATGCGCTTGAGCACGCGCACTCGCATCGCATCGTCCATCGCGATTTGAAAAGCGAAAATGTGATCTTGACGCCGGAAGGCCGGGCGAAGGTGCTGGACTTCGGCCTGGCGCAACAGCAGAACGTGGCCCAGGCGGTGGAAGCCACGCGTTCGCGCGAGACGCTGTCCGACTCCGGTACCGCGGCGGGCACGCTGCAATACATCGCGCCGGAAATTCTTCGCGGCATGCCGGCGGACGGGCGCAGCGACATCTGGTCGCTGGGCGTGGTGCTTTACGAAATGGCCGCAGGGTCGCGGCCGTTCAACGGCCAAACCGGATTCGAGCTCAGCTCGGAAATCCTGATGAAGCCGGTTCCGGCGCTGCCGGATCATGTGACGCCCGGCCTCGAAGCAGTGATCCTGCGATGCCTTTCGAAGGATGTGTCGCAGCGGTATCAGCGCGGCAGTGAAATTCGCGCGGCACTGCAAGCCATTGAATCGAGCGCCTCGCACATTCGCGTGCCGGTGCTGCCGGAGAAGCCTGCGGAGAGCTGGCCAACGCGGAAAATCGTCACCCACATCGGAATCCCGCTGGCCGCGATTGCAGTGGCGGTTTTCGCATGGCAGGCGCTGCATTTACGCGGCCGGCTTTTTGGTTTGGGCGGGCCGCATGCGATCCATTCGATCGCTGTCCTGCCGCTCGAAAATCTCTCCGCAGATCCGCAGCAGGAATATTTTGCCGACGGGATGACCGAGGCGCTGACCAACGATTTGTCGAAGATCGGCGCGCTGCGCGTGATTTCACGCACTTCCGCGATGCTCTACAAAAATGCGCACAAGCCGCTGCCGCAAATCGCGAAGGAACTGAACGTGGATGCGGTGGTGGAAGGCTCCGTGGAACGCGTGGGCAATCGCGTGAAGATCAATGCGCGCCTGACGGAGGCCAACGAGGACCGCAATCTCTGGACCAATAGCTACCAGCGCGACATGAGCGACGTGCTCACGCTGCAGAGCGACGTGGCCGCGGCCATCGCGGGCGAAATTCGCGTGCAGTTGACTCCCCGGGAATCAGCGGGCCTGGCGAAGAGCCATCCGGTCAATCCAAAGTCGTACGAGGCCTATCTGCTGGGCCGCTATCTTTGGAATAAGCGCACGCCCGAGGATTTAAGAGCAGCCGTGGCTGAATTCAAGAAAGCAATCAACCTGGATCCTACTTCCGCCCTGGCCTGGGCCGGACTCGCCGACGGCTACAATCTGTTGGAAGATCAGGCGGTGATGCCGGCGCACGAAGCGATGCCCTTGGCCGAAGCCGCCGCGCGAAAAGCGATCTCGCTCGATGATTCACTGGCGGAGGCGCACGCATCTCTCGCCAGCGTGGAATGGAATTACGATTGGGACATGGAGGGGGCCGGAAAAGAATTCGCGCGGGCGATCGAGCTGAATCCAAATTACGCGACGGCGCGCGAGTGGCATGGGCTGTATCTGGCGCAAGGCGTTGGCCGGTTTGATGAAGCCATCGAGGAGCTCGAGCGGGCGCAGCAGCTCGATCCGCTTTCACCGGTGATCGAAGCGAATGTGGGGCGCAGCTACTACTACGCGCATCGCTACGACAAGGCCGCAGATATCCTCGAGCAATTTGCCGCCCGCCACCCGGATTTTTGGATCGCCTATGCCCTGCTCGGTCAGACCTACCTGGTGATGGGACGCCTGCCCGATGCGATCCGCGAATTGGAAAAAGCGCGTTCCCTTTCGCCCGAGAGTCAGTGGAGCCTGGGCGTGCTCGGCGACGCGTACGGACGCGCCGGGCGCCGCGCCGAAGCCTTGAAGCTGGCGGATGAATTGGCCGCACTTTCGAAAACGAGCTACGTTTCCCCCATTTATAGCGCCGAAATTTACATGGGAGTGGGTGACCGGGCAAAGGCCATGACATTCCTCGAAAAGGGCCTAGCGGACCGCTCCGATTGGATGCCCCAAATAAAATTCGAGCCCGAATTTGATTTGATGCGTGACGATCCGCGATTCCAGGCTTTGCTCAAGCGCGTCGTCCCGAGGGCGAACGGCTCCCGTTCGCACTGACCCGGCGGCGAACACTCCGTCCTGGGAAGTTAGCTTGACAGGACTGGGCGGCGTGAATAAGCTCGGGCCACATTGCTCACCTGGGCAGGTGATGGGGAGGAAACTTATGGCAGCAGGCAAACATCCTGTATCCACGGCCGCGATTCAGAAGGAGATCAAGAGGGCGCTTGCGAAGCTGAAGGCCAAAAAGAAAAAGGCTTCGGCAGCGCAAATGGGAGCCATCAACACGGAGATGGAGGTGCTCACGAAAGTCAAAGGCGTCTGTGGAGATATCAAACCGTTTTAGGCCGGCGCGGAGCCGCGAAACAGAGTGAAAGAACTTTACCGCCGCTCGCCGCACCTGGTTTGCTACTGGCAGGAGCAGCAACTCGTCTTTGAGAATTACGCGCGGCGCACGCGCGTTGCCGCGGCTCCACCTACCTGCGAAATCCTCCATCTTTTCGGCCGCTGGCGTCCCGCTGCCGCCCTCGCGGAACGCTTTCCGGATTCGAGCGCCGCTTCCCTGGCTCGCGCGATGGCGAGCCTAATCCGCGTAGGCTTGCTCGAACGATCGAGTGACTCGCGAAATAAAAGCGCCGCCGGCTCCGACCGCGAGAAAAGCGAAGCGCTCTCCAGTTGGATCGATTGGAGTCCTGCGGCCAGCTTCTTCCATTTTTCCACGAAAAATTCGCACGCACCCATCGGCACCGCATCTTCCGTCCGCGAGCTCCGCCGGCGCGCCAGAATCAATCCTCCGCCAGCATCGGAGAAACGCTATCCAAAGGCGCCACAGATTGCACTGCCCGCCCCGGCCACGGCTGGCGAATTTCCGCAGGTGCTGCTCCAGCGGCGAACCTGGCGGCAATTCTCACGCGATGAGATCGAATTGGAAAAACTCTCTACCCTGCTGGGACTCACCTTTGGCGTGCGATGGTGGTTCGACCTGCGCGGCATCGGCCGAGTCGCTTTGAAAACTTCGCCGTCGGGCGGCGCGCGTCATCCGATTGAGGCATACGTGGTGGCGCTGCGAGTCAAAGGTCTGCCTCGAGGGATCTACCATTACGCCGCGGGCGCGCACCGGCTTGAATTGCTGCGTCGCGGGGCCACCAAAGCACAGATCGTGCGCTATTTGAATGGCCAGGAATATTTTGGAAACGCGGCCGCGTTGGTATTGATGACGGCGGTGTTCGCGCGCACACAATGGAAATATCCCGGGTCGCGCGCCTATCGTGTGGTTCTGATTGACGCCGGTCACGTATGCCAAACGTTTTGCCTGGCCGCCACATGGCTTGGCCTGGCGCCCTTCTGCACCATGGCGTTGACCGATGCAGGCATCGAGAAGGATCTGGGAATCGATGGAGTCCGCGAATCGGCGATCTACTCGGCGGGCGTAGGAGTGGCGCCAGAAGGCACCGACTGGGCTCCCTGGCCCGATTCGCACAGATACGGCTCCCGCCATCCAAACCGCAGCTCTTGAGCTCTCAACGGACTTACGAATCTCTCCCCAGCTCGAATGAAACCTCCCGATTCATCCCGAGAGCTACAGGAGAACCCACGTAACTTGAAGGCAAACATGCATCTTTCCTGCTATTTACATGAGGGTGGAACTGTGCTAGGTTAATTGTGCGTTTGTTGCTCCCGTGAATCGTACTGAGACGTCCGACGAGGCTGCCGGGGTTCTTGTGCCCCTGAGCAGCCTTTTGTTTTGCGTTTCACCGTAAATCCTGTGCTATCTTTAACTTCCGTGGTCCCTTTGGCCCAGGAGGGGCTCGGGGTGAACGGCTAGAGGCGAACGAGAGACCACAAATAGCTTTAATGAAATAGGAGTTCCTAAGTGAGAGAACAAGGAACAGTTAAGTGGTTCAATGCCAGCAAGGGCTACGGATTCATTCAGCGCCAGTCCGGCGAAGACGTCTTCGTGCATTTCTCAGCCATTCAGGCTGAGGGGTACAAGACGCTCAACGAAGGGCAGGCAGTCGAATTCGAAGTTCGCAAGGGGCCCAAGGGCCTGCAGGCGGAGAACGTAGTTTCCCTCTAGTCGGTTCCGGGCGGGTCGGTTACGCGCCGACCCGCTCAGTTTTCTAGGTTCCTTGCTCTCGTAGCAATCGATAGGGTTCTTGGGGATTCTGATCCGGGCCAGATAATTTCCCAGCGCAGCCAAAGAGTTCAAAAAAGCGAGCAAAGCAGGCAAATTCGATCGCCAGGCTTGTGATCTGGGCGCACGCGCGGTTAAGGGCCTTTAGGAGGCTGATATGCAAGTACTAGCAGAAGGACAGAGTATCCGGCACGGCCAGTATGGAATGGGAGTGGTCACCCAGTCGAATTCGGAGCGAACCACCATTGATTTCGACGAATTCGGCACGAAGAAATTTGTGACCAGCATTTGGACTGCGGAAATGGTCGGCGAAGCTCCCGCCGGTGGGGCGCGGCCGAAGCGCCGCCGCAAATCCGCCACCAAAACCGCCGCAAAAACCACGACCAAGGTCATGGGCAAAGCCGCCGGGAAGTAAGACTGCACCAGTGTCAAGGGGCGGAGCCACTCCGCCCTTTTCCGCTGCATTTTTTGTTCTTGCGTGATTCCATTCAGGATTGTTGGGCTTGCATCAACAGATCGGCGGCAGCGGGGCGTACTCACTTACCGGTGGGGCTACCCTCCGAGTCGTCCAAGAATATCGTTGTACTCCCCAGACGTAACCAGCTTCGTGAAAATATTATAGGGATCGTTGATGTCTCCTTCTTTTCGTAGCGTCTCCGAAATAAAAAGAATACAGACCACTCGCTTTTCCGACGATGCCGCCCAGCAAATTCTATGCCGCCCTTTCTTGATCCTGAAGAACCGGGATAGGGGGCCGGATAATCCATATTTCTTGTTCAGGGGATCAGACGGGATGACTTTCTTTATAACCTCTTCCACCATGCGAAATTTCGTGTGATGTGAGCTGGTGAGATCTCCACGCGCTTCCGCATCCATCATCTTCTGATGCAAGTTCTGATAGACCGCAGCAGCCGTTTGGCTGAACTCCACACCGTAAGGTGCAGAGGGAGTAGTGGGCTGAGCTACCCCCTCCTTCGTCCTCTGATGCCCACGACGATGTGGAGGCATGTGTTACTTTTTCTTCCCTAATTCCGCTTCGACTTCCGCCAGCGAGACAACGCGGCCAGCCTGCATATCTTTGATACCGGCAAGCAAGCCTTCCAACTCTTTTTGCTTACTCATCAGTTCAAGGGTATTCAGCACGGACATTAGCTGCTGCTGCATGCTGAGAAACTTCTCGTATCTCAGCAGAACGGCCAATGGCGTATTGTTCTCTTGGATGACGAAGGTATCCTGTGTCTCTTTCAGCGTGGCGGCATTTAGCTGGCGGAGTTTGCTGACTCCAACGTGCTTAATCGTTGGATCGATCACCGGATATGTCACTGCTTGGCCCATCGTTTCTCCAGTGCTTGCGGCACCTTCCCCGATCCGTTGCACTCTGACCCACAAATATCCGTAAGTATATGCCATTGACATTATATTGTCAATCCGAATGGCACCTTATGTTACATAGTTTAGCCATAAAGTCGTATTGCCTATTGCCCATATATGGACATCATATGTACACGTGTTCCACCGTGAATCGCCTGTCCGTGATGCGACAGCCTTAGATAATTGCCAGTCCCGAGGGAAGTTATCTGCTTAATCCAGGGCCGCGGGGCCGCCTTTGTGGGTGGGGCGCTTCATCAGGAAAATCAAGGGGAGTACCCCGACGAAAACGGCGCCGAGCAGTTCGAAGGTTTGATTGAAAGCGACCATCGCGGCTTGCCGGCTGACCATGCCGAAAATGACGCCGTAGGCCTGATGTTGAGCGGTAACGGGATCGCTGCCTTTCGAAATAAAGAACGCCTGAAGGTTCGCCATCATCGAGCGGACGCCGGGGTTCATCGCAGTGATGTTCGCTCCGAGCAGTTGTATCTGCGCTTGCGTTTTGCGCGCGACCAGAGTGGTGGCGGTGGCGATTCCGATGCTGCCGCCTAGATTTCGCATCAGGTTGAAGATGCTGGTGGCGTTACCCATTTGTTCCCGGGGAATGCGATCCATGGTCACCGTGGTGAGCGGCACCCACATCAACGACATGAAAACGCCTTGCAGAAATTGCGGCCAGAAAACATCCCAATACCCCGCGCTCAGATTCAGCCGGGAAAGCTGGAACATCGTGATTCCCACGCCCAAAAATCCGATCGTCAGCATTTTCCGCGGATCGAATTTGGACATGATGATCCCTACCACCGGCATGGCGATAAACGAGCCCATGCCGCGCGGAAACATGGCGATGCCGGCTTGCAGGGGCGGATATCCGAGCAGCGTCTGCAAGAAAATCGGCAGCAATACCAGGCTGCCATAGAGCACGAAGCCGAGAATGGTCATCAGGAATACGCCCGTGCCATAGGTGCGATCCGTCAGGGCGCGCAGGTTCACCACTGGATGCGGGATGTGCAGTTCGTAAACGACGAATACGGTAAGCCCGCCAATCGCGATGATGGAAAGCACAACGATCCAGTGGGCGGAGAACCAATCGGCTTCTTGCCCCTTATCGAGAACGATTTGCAGCGCGGCGACGGCCACTGCGAGCATTCCGATGCCCCAGGTATCGACCTTGGAAGTCATGCGGCGAATGTAGGACGGATCGACAATAAAAAGCGACGTCATCACCAAAGAAGCGATGCCGATGGGTATGTTGATGTAGAAAACCCAGCGCCAACTGTAACTGTCCGTCAACCAGCCGCCCATCACCGGCCCAAGCATCGGCGCCACCACGATGCCCAGCCCCCAAAAGCCCATCGCTTTGCCGCGGTCCTGCGGCGGGAATGCTTCCAGCAGAACCGCCTGTGAAATCGGCTGCAAGGCGCCGCCGCAGGCGCCTTGTACGCATCGAAAAAGAATGAGCACCCACAGCGAAGGAGCCAGGCCGCACAGAAAGGAAGCGATCGTAAACCCGCTGACCGAAGCGAGCAGCAGACGTTTGCGTCCGAAATAATTCGCGAGCCAACCCGTAATGGGCAAAACGATCGCGTTGGCGACCAGATAGGAAGTGAGAGCCCAGGTGGCTTCGTCCACGCTGGCGGAAAGATTTCCGGCGATATGCGGCAGCGAAACGTTCACGACGGTGGTGTCGAGCACCTCCATGAACGTCGAGAGCATCACCGCGATGGCGATAATCCAGGGATTAATGACGCGCTGCGCGGGATTGCCCGCGGCTACCATCGGCTGAATGATCGCGTCGCTCGCCATGGTTACCGGCAGTCACTTGGATGCGCAAACTCGCGCGGTTCCAGATTCTTCATGATACCGCATCAGGAATGTGCAGTTGCCACGCGCGTGTTCGGTCCGGTTCGAGCGGAGACGATTTAACCTTGCGGAGGCACCCCTGCATTCCATGGCCCGATCCAATAATCGATCGAGAGCCACAGGCTGTAAGAGTGCCGCATCAGAGCCAGCGAGAAGATCCCAGCGAACGCCATCCAGGCAAAAAATCGGCGATTGGTGGAAATGTCGGTGATTCGCGGCGCTACCAGCAAGAGCAAGCAATAAATCGCCACGATCAAGATGGCCGAAATAATGAAATTCAAAAACATCGCGCCCAGGTAGTAGCCCGACTCTCGAAAATAGCCGAGACGGCAAACGGGACATTCCGTCTTCATCTGAAATAATCCCGCGAACAAGCGCCCCTGCTTGCAATTCGGACAGCGCAAGCGCATGCCGTTGGCAAGCGCGTCATGAAATGGCGGCCTTCCGAGCTTTGTCGACAGAGACTCGACCTCCAGCGGCAACAGCTTATCGCCTTACCGCTACTCCGGAACACCGATTACTTCCCCACCGTGAGGGGAAGATCGGCGGTGCCGATGAACCCGGTGCGGGTGTCGCGCACCCCGAGCCGCAACGTATACCGTCCAGGCGACACCTCGAGCTCCATGTGATACGGGAAGCCGCCCTTCTCAAGTGCGGGAATATTTTCCGCCTTCACGCCGGCCTTCGTACCCACGTCCTGGTGCGCCACGAGCTTGCCGTCCGGCCCGTAGGCCGCGGCGTGGAAATCCAGCTCGAAGCGGCGGCCACCCTTGTCGTCCTGATAGGAAAGCGTGTGCGAATCCACGAGAAAATCGATCTGCAGCTTGGCCTTGTCTCCCAGAGTGCCGGGGGGAGGCACGACGCGCGCGTCAAAAATGATCATCGTGGAAATCGGATTCACCACCGCCATCTCCGCCAGCAGATCAGCATCTTTGTTTCGGTTTTCCTTCACCCACAACGCGGGATCGCTGGCGTAATAGCCCCGGCGGCTGCGGACCTTCAGTCCCGGCTTGTTCACTTCCACCTGGATCGTGCGGAATTTGCCGTCCCAATTCTTGTCTTCGGGAGAATAGCCGAGCACATAGTACGAGGAACCGTCAACGACACTCTGCGCCACGGCGTTATCAATGTCGTTGCGATTGGCCAGAAGCCGCCCGCCCGTCTCATTCGACAACAAGGCCATCGAAGCCTGCGTGGTCTCGAGATCCGCATTGCTGCTCGAGACGTCGGCGCCGAATTCCGCGCCGCTCTTCAGCAACCCGACATCATTGGTGCCCTGAACGCTGGCATCAATCGCCGAGGAACCAAACAAACCGCGAGCGTCCACGGAATAGACGGCCACCTGCGCGTCGGTGAGGAACGACGCGGTCTGACGGATGTTGTCTTCATAGGTACGCTCGACGCTCTTGTAGTTCGGGTCGGATTGAGTTTCGCCGTAATGCACGATCTGCTTCATCAGCGTCAGCGGAAACGAGGCCGACACCCAGATCAGATTTTTCCGTCCGGGAAATCCCGCCAGCGCGCGGGCGATGATGCGGAACGCGCTGAGCGTGATTCCCACCCGGTCGTCGAGCGCAATTCCCGCCTGCTCGGTGTAGAAATCACGAATCTGCTGCATCATGAATTGAGCAGCCATTTGCGCACCACCACCTCCGTGCAGCGCGCTCGCCCCAAGCCAAAACTTGGGCGCCGGAGGCATCCGGCTCTGGACGTCCTCGATTTGCCGGTCAATCGGGATTTCCGGCCTGTAGGTATCGACGGCCAAGCGCAGCAGCCGCGGATCGTCGGTGAATCCCTGCAACACACGCAGCGAGCGGCCCAGCGTGTACACAGCGATGGGCTGCCCCGGCGTGAGCTGCTTCTCCATGTACCTGAGCAACTGGAGGCGCGCTGCGCCCTGGTCCCGCACCAGAGTGTTCAGCGAATCCAGCAGAATAACGGTGGGCGGGCCGGGCGGCGTGATGTACTCGGAACGATTCGTCGTCACGCCGGGCGGCAACGGCCCGGGAGGGTTGTGTCCGGCGCTGGTGACGGGAGAATCCTGAAAGGAAAAGCTGGCAATCTTCTGGGATTTCTTGTTTTCGGTGACCGTGAAATCGGATGCCGTGAGGCCCTTCACCGGATGGCCGTCTTTGTCGGTGACGACCGTGTCCACCAGCACCAGCCGCGCCGTCACGCGCAACGTCGGAGACGGCACGTTTCGCGGCGCCGCCTCTTGCGCGCGCACGTGGCTTGCCGTCGCCGCGCCGAGGAGCGCCAGGATCGCCAGCACTCCCGCAGTCAAATTCGGAATCCCTTTGCGGACACAATTCGGTGCTGTTTGCGCGAAACTGATTGGAGTGATACGTCGAATGGCCATTATCCCCTCCCCCTCCACCCCGATGAGCGGGAGTATTGCACATTCCCTAAAGACCCGGAGGGATTTTTTCCGGATCGCCGCGCGGCGCGTGGAGGAGAGAATCTTCCGCTCCCAGCTCTCCAGCCTAGCCGGACGACGCCGATTATGGGGCTACGAGTTGCTCTTTCCGGAAGATGCGGGGACGGCGAGGGGGATGGACAAGGGCACGGAGATGACCGGCAATTCCACGCGGAACGTGGCGCCGCCTTCGGGCCGGTTGAAACAATGGATGCGCCCGCGATGTTCTTGCACGATGCCATAGCAGATGCTCAAGCCCAGGCCGGTTCCCTTCCCAACTGGCTTGGTGGTATAGAAGGGATCGAAAACCATTCGCGGCTCTTTGATGCCGGGGCCATTGTCAATCACATCGACGACGACGAATTTTCGATCGAAGCGCGAATGAATCCTCAGTTCACCGCCGCCCGCTTCCTCGAGCGCATCCAGGGCATTGTCGATCAAGTTAAAGAACACCTGGATGAGTTGATTCGCATCGCCATGCACAGCCGGCAGCCCGGGCTGGAATTCATCGAGGATGCGGATGTTTTCGTTTCCTCGCAGCTCGAGATGGCTCAGATTCAGCGCGCCTTTCACCACCTCATTCACGTCCAAGGCGGCTTTTTCACCGGGAATTTGGCGGGCGAAACTGAGTAGGTTGCCCACCAGGTGTTTGATGCGGCGCGCCTGATCTCTCATTTTCCCCGCGAGTCCGCGGGGGCGCTCGCCCAGCATGGGATCGTCCAGCAGAAGCTCGGCATAGCCGAGGATGCCGGTAAGCGGATTATTAATTTCATGCGCCGCGCCCGCGGCCAGATGCCCGAGCGACGCCAATTTTTCGCTCTGCACGAGCTGCGCTTGCAACCGCTGCAAGTCCTGCAGAGATTCCTGTGATTTCCGGAGCAGGTGAAGCCGGTCCCGATCAACCATTCGCAAGCGCAAGAAGACCAACAGGACCGCGGGGATGATTAAGGCCAGCGTGACACTCAGCCGGAAATCGCGCACCGCGAGTGGAGCCTGGCTGCCCCAAAGACCCCAAAGCGCCAGCATCGGCATGGAAACGACCGTGCAAATCGCCAATTCCGCGGGCCAGTTCTCACGACGGTGTTCGCTCCCGGCCTCGCTGGCGGGCCGCTGGCGGTGGGCCAGAAATCCCGCCGAGCCGAACCAAAGGAAAGACCCGATCAGCGGGAGGTCGTAAAAGCTGCCCGTGAAATAAGCATTGCGGTCGATGGCCATGTTGATCAGCAGCGAAGCGCTGGAATAAAGGAGTGCTGCCCCGGCCAAATTCGCGTAGATTTTTCGCCATCCCGAATTCGAACGAAACGCCAGCAGGGCCAGACCGATCACCAGAACCATATTCTGTACCATGGCTAGGTCGCTGTAAGCCTTGTTGTAGAGATTCTGATTCGGCCAGACATATTGCCAGGGAATAACGATGAACAGGTATAGGTAGACCCACCATAGCAACAGAAGCGAGAAATCAATCGAGCCGAAGCGGTAGCGCATTTCGCCCGCTTTGCGATGCGGGGCCATGGCCAAGGCGCCAATCATCGGCACTGGATGCAGAAAGAAAATGACGTCGCCCAGGAATGGATTTGGCACTGGCTGGTGCTGGATGACTTCGACGAATGTCCACAGGCATTGCCCGGCCATCCACATCCCGCAACCCATGCCGAGGAGCATCCAGAAGACGTCATTGCGCCAGTCGGCGGAACCGGAATTCAGGAGGAGACCCGTGATGGCGAAAAGCGGCACGAGGCACTGCAGGACATCGCCAATGGCGTTTAAATGCTCGCCACGCGGCAGGATCAATGCAGCCAAGGCATAGCTGCCCAGCACGCTCGCCCAGGTCAATGGTAGCCATCGCTGCGAGAGCCAGCCCATTATTCTGCTGGGTGTGCTGGGGCCTGTGCTCCGATGCGTGGACGGAGTGGTCGAGGCGGACGAATTGATCACGACCTGCGGAGGGGCGTTCATTCTGCCTGGCGCTGCATAGCTAGCGTACCGCGGTCCCGGCAAGCCATCGCAACGAAGCACGCCTGGTTTTCCACGATGGCAACAGGGGGCTCCCGCTTTTGAAGTGGTTTGAAATTGCCGGTTGGCAGACTTGGATGCTCGTATCTTGCGGGGGAGCCGGCTCCTGGTCAAACGCGCTTCGCACTGTTCCGCCGCACTGTGAAAAAGTAGTTGTTGCTTGCCTGCGTTGTTTGCAGATGTATAATGCGTGGAGAAGTTCCAGCCCCTTCCGGTCGCGGCCTCATGCCCGCCTAAGGCCCGGCCCGTCTTACAACCTGAGGAGGCAAGTCATATGCGGAAGTTCCTACCACTGAGTGTGGTTGCGTTGCTTGTAATTGCATTCACCGTGTACGCCGCGGGCCAGAACACTCAAACATGGACGGGCTGGATCAGTGACAGCGCTTGCGGAGCGAAAGGCGCTAACGCGAATCACAAAGACTGCGCTGCGAAGTGCGTGTCAGGCAAGGGAGCAGCCTGGGTATTTGTCGACGCCACTTCGAAAGATGTCCTCAAAATTCAGAATCAGGATGCCGTGAACCCCGACACCGACCTCGGCCAGCAAATGAAATTATCCGGCCACCTCGCGGACAACGGCGAAGTCCACGTGGACAGCATCAGTCCTGTCAAGTAAAGCAGTCTTCGCGGGGAGGGCGTCTGCCGGTTCCAGGCGAAGCCGCCATCCGCTACGATTGATTTCCCTTCCCGTTCCTATGTCACGATTCAATCAATTCAGGACGAAAACTGAGGACCATTACCGCGGTGCAGTACTTGGCGTGACTCGATCGAAAACCGATGGAGCCCTCGATGACCATGTCTGGAATTTGGCTCGAAGTGTTTTTGGAAGTTTGAGAGTGACGCTAAGTGACGAGAGAACTGCCGGCAGTGACAGACCTAGAAGCACGGGGGGACAAGCTCGCCCTACGGTTTGCGCGCCAGTCGAGCAAGCCCGTCCCTCTTATATTTCCGCCGTGGGGCTCGGGCTCTTGCACAGGGCTCGCCAGGCAGCTCTCGCCGGCCCAGATACATGCCACTCGCAGGGGTTGCCGCGGCGAAAACTAGATCATCCGCGTGTTGGCCGCCAGCCGGTGGCGAAGTCGTCCCAGCGCTCGGTTCATGGGATGAGTGCGATCCAGCCAGCGAAGCACCGGGGCACGCCGCACGCCCATCCGTTCGAGCGCTCGCCGTAGCCGGAAATCTCGTCCCGCCGATTTCAATCCCTTTTCGAGGGTGGCGATGGCTTCCGCTTTGCGGCCGCACTGCTGATAGACATCCGCGAGGTTGAGATAGAGTTGGGCGTGATTCCATTTCAGTTCGATTGCTTGCCGACAGAGCAGTTCCGCGTCTCCGAAACGGGCTTCGTTTAAAGCAGCGAGCAAACCGGCGTAAGAAAGGTAGAACGGATTGCGCGGTTCAACTTCCAGCGCGCGCCGGATATGCGTCATGGCTTCGGCACGCTGCCCTTGTCGCAGCCGTGCCAAACCTACTTTGAATTCTTCGAGGCCTTCGGGCGTTTCTGCCGCCGGTGAAATCCAATGCGACATATTTCCCTCACACCCCGGGGTTGCCGGGCTTGGTGATATCAAGCGTACTTGTTTCGATCGTGTGCCGATACGGGACGGGGGGCCAGTTTTCGTACACACTGATGCCTGTACCTTTCGGCAGTCCAATTTCGACACAGTAGGTCTGCCGCTTTTGGCACACTTGATTCCGAGATGGCTGGAGTGTCATTTCTCTCTCCCTGTGCGTTCGCTATTCACCTTCAATGTTCCTAATCGGCAGCGTTCAGCGGCAGCATTAGCAGGCTCTGAGGAATAGGCAGAATGGGACAGCTTCCAGCGCGCTTGGGCAGGAGTCGAGGATTGCCCTGCGCCGCACACCGACAGCCCGGCGGACGATGATCAATCGCTGCGTGGCCCCCTCTGGCAGGCAATGGCAGTGGTTTTGCAAAGGAATCGATCCACTTGAGGGACCTACGACGTTTCGTCACCCGAGGGCCCCGACCATACGGGGCCGAAGAATCCGAGGCTCAACGGTGTGTTGCTAAGTGCCGGTGAGGAAGATACTTCGGACTGCTGGAGCAGCCCTCGGGATGACCAGAGCACTCTACCGGGCCGCCCAGACTTCGTGGCTCAGCAGGCGCTCCACCATATTTATCGGCCGTGAGGGATAGGTGCTTTAATCATGATGTTGAGCCTAAGATTTTCCGTGCGCAGCATGCTTCGGCGAGAGGTGCCGCCCGGGACGCAATCTTCTCTCGCAGCCAGTTCCCTGCTTATTGTTACGCTGCGGGGTGAAGACAGTTTCGCGTGCCGCCGGGCGTTTCCCGTTACACTGGATTCATGCAGTGTCCGAAGTGCGGGGTCGATAATCCGGATACGGTTCAGTTCTGCACGCGCTGTCACGAAACTTTGCTGTGGAAGTGTCCGAAGTGCTGGCATCAGCAGCGGCACGGAGGATCGTGCGAGCGGTGCGGCCTGAATTTTGCCGTGTTTTGGCAGGTCGCGCTGGAACGCCAGCGCGAGGAAGACGCGCGAGTGGAACTCGACCGGCTGAAAGGCCGTGGTTCAATGCTGTTGCAAATTCTGCTGGCGCCCTTCACCGGAGGCCGGTCGTTGATCGGATTCTTCGTTTCGATGTTTCGCCGGCCATAATTTCCGCGAAAAACCGCCCCGCGCCCGCGGGGCGCGTACCCTGTCCGCGAGGTCCTGTCCCCTTCTCCTGTACATCGGGTCAACTACCTCTTTAGAAATCCTGTACTCCAACAAACCATTGAGAGAACGGCAATTCCGTACAATAGCTGTACGCAGCCACCCAGCCGCGCGAATTCGAAGGAGGCACCAAGCCCATGGCAACTGCACCCTCTTATGTTGAGCAGCAAGCGATGCCCAAGGAAAAGGGTCTGATGGAACAACTGATGGATTTTTCTTTCCAGCGGATGGTGACTCCGCGGATGCTGAAAATGTTGTACTCGATCCATTTGCTGCTGGGGCTGATCGTGGCGACCGGATTCGTCTTCAACGGGTTCGAGTCCTCGACGTCAAATGGATTGCTGGCCATGGTGCTGGGCGCCGTGGGGATGTTTTTCTGGATCCTCTATTGCCGCATTGTCGTGGAAGTGCTGGCGGTGGTGTTCCGCGTGGGCGAAGTGATCAGCGGATCACAGCAGAACTAGCTGCCGCCAGCCTAAAACGTCCGCAAAAATTGTTGCTTCTTGATGTGAGACGGCCGGAGCTTGCGCCTGATGGGGATGCCGAAAAGGCCGTCCAACGTCCTATTCAGAGCCCGGAGGCCCCCGTCTCCGGGCTTTCCTTGATTTGCGGGCGCGCGCTATACTCCCGCCCATGCCTACGATCGAAAAACACGCACCCGGCTCCTTCTGCTGGATCGAGCTAGCCACCAACGACCAGAACGCCGCGAAGAATTTCTACGGCAAACTTTTTGACTGGTCCATCAATGACGCTCCGATGGGGCCAAACGATTTCTACACCATGTTTCAAATCGAAGGGCGCTCCGTCGGCGCCGCCTACACGCTCCGTCCGGAGCAGCGCTCGCAGGGAGTGCCGCCGCACTGGATGATCTACGTAACCGTGGAAAGCGCGGACGCCGCCGCGGCGAAAACAGCGCAACTGGGCGGCAAGGTGCTCGCGCCGGCATTTGACGTCTACGACGTGGGGCGCATGACCATGCTGCAGGATCCTACCGGTGCGCATTTTTGCGCCTGGCAAGCGAAGAAACATTCCGGCACCGGCATTACAGGCGTGGATGGCACGTTCTGCTGGGCCGACCTGGGCACGCCGGATCGCACCCGCGCGAGCCTCTTCTACTCAGGATTATTCGGCTGGGAAATCATGAAGGAAGATGAAAAGGCGGGTCACGACTACTGGCACATCAAGAATGGCGAGGAATTTATCGGCGGAATGCCGCCGGAAAAGTATCGAGACCCGAACGCTCCGCCCAACTGGCTGTCCTATATCCTGGTTTCGGACTGTGACGCCACCGCGGCCAAGGCCAAAGAGCTGGGCGCAAAATTCTACATGCCGCCATCGACGATGGAAGACGTGGGACGCATGGCGGTGCTGGCCGATCCGCAAGGCGCCGTCTTCGCGATCTTTCAGCCCTCGCGCCGTCAGTAGTTCGCACCGGGCAGGCAGCGTGACAGCGGAATCGCCTACCGGCCGGAGTTTCTTTTTACGGCGACGGCACAGATTTCGAAGCGGGCGCCGAAGAGCAAGGGGCCTGAACCGAGGAATGCCCGCGCCGGGAGTGGCTCGGTAAAATACGTCCGGTAGATCAAATTGAACCGGTCAAACAGCGAAACGTCCGAGCAAAAAATTTGAACGGAGACGAGATCGTCCATCGTGAGCCCAGCCCTCGC
>JBGQGW010000057.1:0-16528 GCA_041497605.1 Terriglobia bacterium
CATGGGGCCCCAGCGCAGCAGGCGCTGCATGTCTTTTTTGCCGAGGCTGCGAAAATTTCTGCCCACTTTGAACAGGCGGAACAGGTCGGAGGACGAGGGGCTTTCGATATCGGGCGGCGGGAGCGTAATCAACTGGCTGAGGAATTGAGTGATGCGGCCGAGAACGGATTCGAATTCAAGGAATTTGCCAGCGTCGAGCGTGGAAAATTTGGCGATGCTCTGCGCGGATTTCGCGGGATCGTTATAGAGCACGATGGAGCGGCCATCGGGCGCGGGAGCAAAAATGCGAACGTCGGGCTCGATCAAATGAAATCCAAATTGCTCGAGTTTCATCTCGCGGGCGACAGCGGGGAGCAACGGGCCGGCGGTGTGCGCGATGGTGGAAGCGCGGAAGCAGGGATGGAATTCTTCGGTGACGGCGACGCCGCCGACGATCGGCCGGCGCTCGAGCACGATCGGTTTGAATCCTGCCCGGGCGAGATAGAACGCAGTCACGAGGCCGTTGTGTCCGGCGCCGACGATTACGACATTGCCTTTGGTGGCCATGGGCTAGTGTGATTTTCCGTTACCGTCTTTCAGCATTTCGACGGCCGCCAGGCGGCCGGGAGCGCCCATGATGCCTCCGCCAGGATGCGTGGCGGAACCGCACATATAAAGATGGCGAACGGGAGTGCGATATCGCGCCCAGCCAGCCACGGGGCGAAGGAAAAACAATTGTTCGAGCGAGAGCTCGCCCTGGAAAATGTTGCCTTCGGTGAGGCCAACCAGGCGCTCCATATCGAGCGGCGTAAGGACCTGGCGGCCAATGATGATTTTTTTGATGTTGGGAGCGTATTGGGCCAGCGTATCGATGACGGCGTCGCCGAAGGCCTCGCGCTTCTGATCCCAATTCCCTTCCCGCAGCTTGTAGGGCGCGTACTGAACGAAACAGGAAAGCACGTGCTTGCCCGGGGGCGCAACGGAGGGATCGGTGAGGCTGGGAATCACGATGTCAATGTAGGGACGGCGGGAAAAATCGCCATACTTCGCATCGTCGTAGGCGCGCTCCATGTATTCGAGGGACGGCGAAATGGACATCGCGCCGCGCAGATGCGCGCCGGGGCCGGGGAGACAAGTGAAATTTGGCAGGGCGTCGAGCGCGAGATTTACCTTGCCGGAGGAGCCGCGATATTTGTAACGGCGAACCTCTTCCACAAACTCGCCGGGGAGTTCGCTGGGCTCCATCAATTTCAGGAAGGTGAGATTCGGGTCAACGCTGGAAGAAACGGATCCGGCCTGAATTTCTTCGCCGCTTTCGAGGGCGACGCCGGTGGCGCGGCCTTCCTTTACCAGAATTTTTGCCACGGGCGCCTGAGTGCGGATTTCGACTCCCGCTTCGCGGGCCGCCGAGGCAATCGCATTGGAGATGGCGCCGGTCCCGCCGCGGCTGAATCCCCAGGCACGAAAAGCGCCGTCAATTTCGCCCATGTAATGGTGGAGCAAAACGTAAGCGGTGCCCGGCGAACGAACGCCGAGAAATGTGCCGATGATTCCGGAAGCCGACATGGTGGCCTTCAAGACATCGGTTTCGAACCACTGATCGAGAAAATCGGCCGCGCTCATGGTCATGAGCTGGATCAAGTTGTACTTGTCCTCGGCGGGGAGAGATTGGAAGCGTTTGCCGAGGAACAGCAGCTTCTTCAGGTCGCGCGGATCGAGCGAAGTGGGATCGGGCGGGACCATGGCCAACAGCGGCTTGACGAAATGGCACATCGCCACCATGGCTTTGCCAAACTCGTCGTAGGCCTCGGCATCCACGCGGGAGTGCTCGGCGATTGCCCGGCGAGTTTTGGCGTGGTCGTTGACGCGCCAAAGGTATTTGCCTTCGAGCATGGGCGTGAAGGTGCCGTCGAGGGGAAGGATTTCGAGGCCGTGACGCGGCAAGTCGAGATCGCGAATGATTTCCGGGCGCAGCAGGGAGACCACATAGGAACAAACGGAAAATTGGTAGCCGGGGAAAATTTCTTCGGTTACCGCGGCGCCACCGAGGACGTAACGCTTCTCGAGAACGAGGACTTTTCTGCCCGCGCGGGCGAGGTAGGCCGCATTGACAAGGCCGTTGTGGCCGCCTCCGATAACGATTACGTCGTAGCGAGAAGCCATGGTCAATTTTGGCGCCGTCTTGCGCGCCCCTGAGCGCAAACCGGAAGGATTGCACATTCTACTGGGCAACGGGCGCTGCTACAAGGACGCTCTGCGAGACGCGGAATTCACTTGCGGGTGCCCCGATCAAAAACATCGGGATGCTCCGATCAAATGCATCGGGGTGCAAGAAGCGCACAGAAAACGCACGGCCCTTCGAAGCTCAGGGTAAACAAAGGGCGCGGCTACAAGGACGGTCTGCGAGAAGTGGAACTGGTGCTGGAGCGCGGGCGGCGGCTTGAATTGAGGAGGAATTCGGCGTTGTGGCCGGCGGGAGTGCTACTCGGGATTCCTCGCCCCATTGAATTTTCTGTGGCGGGTCGAAGTAACCGTGGGGCTCGGAATGACGGCAAAGGGCGCGCGGACAAGGACGCACTCGTGGCTGTCGCTGCAAAATTGAGAATGTCCGGTTTGAGCAAAGTGACCCGCGGGCGCAGCAAGCAGCGCCCCTATGAACGGTTCATTCGCGGGGACGGCTTGCGGCGGCATCAACGGCACGACTATAATCCGCGCGAACAACAAGGGAGTATCCGGAGAGCCGGGAGCTGGGACGGAAGGAGCCGCTGTGCCCATAGGAACCGCATTTCACGAACGCACCTTTCCGCTTTGCGAGAGCTTGAACTATCGCGAATGGTCGGGCTATTACACGGTCAGCGCCTACGAAACGCACCACGAGCACGAATACAACGCGATCCGCAACGCGGCGGCGATGATCGACGTCTCACCGCTCTTCAAATATTGGATCACCGGGCGCGACGCGACCAAGTTCGTGAATCGGGTGATTACTCGAGATATTCGCAAAGTTGCCGTGGGCCAGGTGATTTACTGCTGCTGGTGCGATGAGCAAGGAAAAGTAATCGACGACGGCACGATTTCGCGGCTCGACGAAAACGCGTATCGCTGGACCGCGGCCGATCCGAGCCTGCGATGGTTCCGGCAGAACGCGCTGGGACTCGCCGTGCAGATCGACGATATTTCCGAGCAAGTAGCGGCACTGGCATTGCAAGGGCCCACTTCAGCTCGATTGCTGGGGCGCGTGGCGGATGCGGACGTCGCCAACCTGAAATATTTTCGCGTGACGCAGGGAACGATCGGCGGCGTGAAGGTGGACATCTCGCGGACTGGATATACGGGCGACCTAGGATATGAGGTCTGGATGCCGTGGAACGACGCGGTGAAAGTGTGGGACGCGATATTTGAGGCCGGGCAATCGTTCGACCTGCACGCCGCGGGGATGCTGGCGCTGGATGTGGCGCGGATTGAAGCGGGCTTATTGCTGATCGAAGTGGACTACATCAGCAGCAAGAAGGCGCTGATCGAAGCGCAGAAATATTCTCCCTATGAGCTGGTCTTCGGAAAGATGGTGCATCTGGACAAGGAACATTTTGTGGGCCGGGGCGCGCTGGAAGAAGAAAACCGGCGCGGGCCGCAGAGGAAAATTGTGGGGCTGGATATTCGCTGGGAGGATATCGAGGGGCACTACGAGGCGCTGGGACTGGCACCGCAAGTTCCTGCGGTGGCGTCGCGCGCGGCCGTGCCTGTTTACCGGAAGGGGAAGCAGGTGGGCAAGGCGACCTCGACGACATGGTCACCCACTTTGAAAAAGATGATCGCGCTGGCGTGTGTGGGGAGTGACCACGCGGCGGTTGGTACAGCTTTGGAGATGGAACTTACGGTCGAAGCGGTCCGTCATAGAGGGAGTGCTACAGTGGCAGCATTGCCGTTCTTTAATCCGGCGCGAAAAACTGCGACGCCGGCCACCTAATCATTGAAGGGACAGACATGAAGAACGAAATGGGCAGGAGAGTGCCGACACGAATCGCGCGCGCGTTTTACCGGATCGGAATGATCGCGCCGGCACTTGCATTGGTTCTGGCAGTTTTCGCGACGCCAAGCCGGGCGCAGGACAGGTCCTCGAAATGCCCGCCTCCGACACGCATTGATAACGTAAAAGAAAATATTCATGGAGTGGAAATTACCGATTCGTATCGCTGGCTGGAAGACCAGGCCAGTCCCGAGACGCGCGCCTGGATTGACGCGCAGGACAAATGCACGGAATCGGCGCTGCGCAAACTTCCCGGCCGCGAAGCAATCACCGCGCGCCTGACGGCGCTGATGAAAGTGGATACGGTCGGCGTGCCGCGCGCGTACGGAGGGCGTTATTTTTTCACGAAGCGAGGAGCGGATCAGGATCTGGCGGCGATTTATATGCGCAAGGGCGCCGATGGCTCCGCCGAGCTGCTGGTCGATCCCGGCCCGATGAGCGCCGACCATACGGTGAGCGTGAATCTTGCGCGGGTTTCCGAGGATGGGAAGCTGATCGCTTTCGGAGTGCGCAAAGGCGGAGAAGATGAAGTGACCATCCATTTGATGGACACGGACACGCGGAAAGAGCTTCCGGATCAATTGCCGCGCTCCGATTATTTCGGCGTCGTGATCCTGCCGGGACGCGGCGGGCTTTATTATTCGCGATTGACGGGGGAGGGGCCGCGCGTTTATTTCCACGCGCTGGGAACGGACTCCGCGAATGATAAGGAGATTTTCGGCCAAGGATATGGCAAGGACAAAATCATCGGGATCGATATTTCCGATGATGGGCGGTACCTGAGCATCTTAGTCGCTTATGGGTCCGGGACCGAGCGTTCCGAAGTTTACGTTCAGGACGTAAGGAATCATGGACCGATCACCAAGATCGTGAAGGACGTGGATGGATTCTTCAACGGGGAGATTGCCGGCGACACGATGTATGTGCTGACGAATTGGCAGGCGCCGAAATGGCGGGTGATCGCCGTCGATTTGAAAAACCCGGCGCAAGAGCATTGGCGCGTGGTGATTCCCGAAGGGGATGCGCGGATCGAGAGTGCGGGGCTGGCGGGCGGAAAGCTGCTGGTGCAGTACACGCGGAACGCAACTTCGGCGTTGAAACTATTCGGCGTGAACGGCAAGGCAGCCGGCGAAGTGAAACTGCCAGCGCTAGGCACGGTGACCGGCTTACAAGGACACTGGAACAGCGGCGAAGCATTTTTCGGATTCCGATCGTTTCCGATTCCGGAAACGATTTATCGCTACGATGTGGCCAAGGGATCGCTTACGCCCTGGGCGCGGCCTAAGGTGCCGATCGAAAGTGCCGAATACGAAGTGAAGCAAGTTTGGTACGAATCGAAAGACAAGACGCGCGTGCCGATGTTTCTTTTTTACAAGAAAGGTCTGAAGCTGGACGGCTCGCGGCAGGTGCTGCTGACCGGGTATGGCGGATTCGACGTGAGCGAGACTCCGAATTTCGTGGCCAATGCAGTGGTGTGGGCGGAACAAGGCGGCGTGTGGGCAGTGGCGAACATGCGCGGCGGCGGCGAGTTTGGCGAGGCCTGGCATCACGCGGGAATGATGGGCAACAAGCAGAATGTGTTCGACGATTTCATCTCGGCGGCGGAGTGGCTGGTGAAGAACAATTACACCAAGCCGGTGAAACTTTCCATCATGGGCGGGAGCAATGGCGGATTGCTGGTGGGCGCGGCGCTGACGCAGCGGCCGGATTTGTTTCAAGCCGTGGTTTGCCTATATCCCTTGCTGGACATGATTCGATTCCAGAAGTTCCTGGTGGCGCGCTGGTGGGTGCCGGAATATGGATCATCGGACGATCCGGAACAGTTCAAATATATCTATGCCTACTCTCCCTATCAGCATGTGCGGGCGGGGACGAAATATCCCGCGGTGCTGTTCATTACCGGAGACGGCGACACGCGAGTTGCGCCACTCCACGCGCGCAAGATGGCCGCGGAACTGCAAGCGGAGACGGGTTCGGACCGCCCGGTACTGCTGCTTTACGATACGAAGTCAGGACATTCGGGCGGGCGTCCGATTGGCAAGCAAATCGAAGAAGGAACGGATTTGCTGAGCTTTTTGTTCTGGCAACTGGGGGTCAGCGTTCAGTAACGGGGATGGGGATTGGGGTGGCGCCGCGGCGGGTTTATGGCCCGGCGTGGAAGGCGGTTCGTATTGGCGCGGAATTTTTCCGTGTGATTCGCAAGGTCGATCTCGCAAGGGGGGAAATCATGTTCGGACTGTATCGCAATCGTCGCGTCTCTCGATGGGCCTCGACGCTGCTATTTCTATTTGGCGCCGCCAGCGGACTGGCGGGGATTCTGCCGGCGGCCGCGTGGGCGAGGGACCCGCTTCCACCGATTAAATTGATGGTGGATGCGAGCGAAGCTCCCCGGTCCATTCTGCACGCGAAGTTGGCGATTCCCGTTAGGCCGGGACCGCTGACGCTTTACTACCCCGAATGGATTCCCGGCGAGCACATGCCCGACGGTCCGATCGTGAACGTTGCGGGGTTGAAGTTCACCGCGAATGGAAAAGTGGTTCCCTGGCGGCGCGACCTGGTGGACATGTTTGCCATTCACCTGGATGTGCCGGAGGGCACGAGCGAGCTCAGCGTCAGCCTCGATTTTTTGCTGTCCGGAGCGTCGTCGAAATTCTCGTCGGGAGGATCCGCTACCGCGCAACTAGATGTTCTGAGCTGGAATCAATTGCTCCTTTATCCGCAGGGCTGGCCCGTGAACCAGCTTACCTATCAAGCCAGCTTGCGCCTGCCCGATGGATGGAAATTCGGCACGGCATTGCCAATCACCAGGCAATCCGGGTCAACGGTTGAGTTCGCACCGGTGACGCTCGAGACCCTGGTCGATTCTCCCGTGCTGGCCGGCGCTCATTTCCGCATCGTGCACCTGACGCCGGGTCAAAATCCGCCGCATGAAATCGACATCGCCGCCGACAGCCCGGGCGCGCTGGAAATGAACGCCGGCGATCAATTGCACTACAAGCAACTGGTGGCGGAGACGGGAGCGCTGTTCGGCTCGCGGCATTACCGCGACTATCATTTCCTGCTGACGCTGAGCGACGATGTGGCGCACTTTGGCCTGGAGCATCACGAATCGAGCGACGATCGCGTGTCCGAGCGCACTTTGCTGGATGACATGCTGCGGCTTTATTCAGCCGATTTGCTGCCGCACGAGTTTGTCCATTCCTGGAACGGCAAGTTTCGCCGGCCGGCCGGGCTCGCTACTTCCGATTACCAACAGCCGATGAAGGGCGATTTGCTGTGGGTGTATGAAGGCTTGACCCAATACCTGGGCGATATTCTTGCCGCGCGCAGCGGGCTGTGGTCACCGCAGCAATTCCGCGAACAAACCGCCCTTGTCGCGGCGATGCTGGACCACCGCGCCGGGCGCACCTGGAGGCCGCTGCAGGATACGGCCGATGCGGCTCAGATCCTTTATGCCGCGCCGGACGAGTGGACGGCGTGGCGGCGGAGCGTGGACTACTACGAAGAAGGCTTCCTGATCTGGCTAGATGTGGATACGTTGATCCGCCAGCAAACACAGGGCAAGAAATCCATGAACGATTTCTGCCGGTCTTTCCACGGCGGGCCGGGAGGGGCGCCGGAGCTGAAGCCTTATACGTTTGAGGATGTGGTGGCGGCGCTGAACGATGTTACGCCGTACGACTGGCGAAACTTTCTGACGACGCGGCTGAATTCCCTGAACCCGAATGCTCCGAAGGGCGGAATCGAGAACGGCGGCTGGCACCTGGCTTTTACGGAAGAGAGAAATGAAAACCAATTGGCCTCCGACGTGGCGCACAAGACGCTCGATTTGAGTTTCTCGATCGGAATGGTCCTTGATGATGATGGATCGATTCGCGACGTGATTCCGGACATGGCGGCAGCGGTTGCCGGGATTGGTCCGGGGATGAAGCTGCAGGCGGTGAACGGGCGGCAGTGGTCGCCGGAAGTTCTGCGGCAAGCCATACAAGCAACGAAGACGGCTCCCAAGCCGCTCGAACTGCTGGTCGCGAGCGGGAATTACTTCAAGACGTACGGGCTGAATTACCACGGCGGCTTGCGGTATCCGCATCTGGAGCGCGATGCTACGAAGCCGGATGTGATGAGCGAGATTATCAAGCCGATGGCGCCGGAGGCGCACTGAGTGGGGGCGTGAGCGCGGCGGTTGTCGAGAAATTTGGTGCGGTGGCGGGTGGGAGTGCTACTCGGGATTCCTCACCCCATTGAGTTGAGCCTGGCGGCTCGAGGTGGGCGTGGGGTTCGGAATGACTCGGTGCGACCTGTTCAGCCGGGTTTTGGATTGACACAAGCACTTTCAGAGATGAGGGCAAAAGGGAAAATAAGGAGGGGGATGATGCGACGTTTTGCGAAGAGTGCGATTGCGATCGGCATTTTTTTGATGTTGAGCGGGGCGGCGGCGCGAGCCGAGGAAAAATCAAACCGGTTGACGGCGATGGATGTTTTCAATATTCAGACCGCCAGCGACCCGCAGATTTCCCCTAACGGAAAACAGATCGTTTACGTGCGCCAATTCGCCGACGTGATGAGCGACCGGCGAGCGTCGAATCTCTGGATTATCAATTTCGACGGAAGTGAAAACCGTGCGCTGACCACCGGAACCTACAGCGATTCTTCGCCGCGATGGTCGTCCGATGGAACGCGCATCGCTTACGTCTCCGAGCGCGACGGCAAATCGCAGATTTACGTTCGCTGGATGGATTCGGGGCAGACGGCGAAACTGACGGACCTGGAAAATTCGCCCAGCGGGCTCAAATGGTCGCCCGACGGCAAGCAAATTTCGTTTTCTTCGCTGGTGCCAGCCACGCCCGCCAAGATCGGGACTCTACCAGCGCCGCCGGAAGGCGCGAAATGGGCCGATCCGCCGAAGGTTTACGAAAATTTGATCTACCGGTTCAATGGGCCAGGATATTTGAAACCGGGCTATCCGCAGATTTTCATCGTTTCGGCCGATGGCGGAGCCGCACGTCAATTGACGAGCGGAAATTATCCGCACGGTCCTTCGGCTGCTGGATTCAGCGGCAGCGCGGCGGTGTGGGCGCCGGATGGAAAATCACTTTTCGTTTCGATGAACGGGACAGCCAATTACGAGTATGAGCCGCTGCACTCGGAAGTCTTCGAAATTTCCGTTGCCGATGGCTCGGAAAAACAATTGACGCATCGCAACGGGCCGAATAATTCGGCGGCGATTTCGCCGGATGGAAAATGGATCGCCTACAGCGGCTTTGACGACCGCTACCAGGGCCATCAGACCACTCACCTGTACCTGATGAATCGCGATGGAAGCAATCCGCATGTGGTCACCGCCAAGCTGGATCGCGACGCGGAAAATCCGGAATGGGCGGCGGACGGAAGCGGCGTTTATTTTACCTACGACGATCAAGGCGACACTAAGCTCGGATTCTCGACGCTCGACGGCACGGTGAAAGTGCTGAGCGATCACGTGGGCGGCGGGTCGAACTTCAGCGTGGCGCGAAGTGGCGCCTTCGCCATCATCTTCAACACTCCCGCCGATCCCGGCGATGTGGCGGCGGGCGCGCGCACGGATTCGAAAGTGAAAGTGATCACCGCCCTGAACCAGCAACTTTTTATGCAAAAGAAGCTCGGCGAAGTGGAGGAGATCTGGTACGAATCCTCGCTCGACAAGCGAAAGATTCAGGGCTGGATCATCAAGCCGCCGGATTTCGACGCCTCGAAAAAATACCCGCTGATTCTCGAAATTCACGGCGGCCCGTTCGCCAATTACGGGGACCGCTTCGAATTGAATAAACAGATCTGGGCCGCGAAGGACTATGTGGTGGTCTACGTGAATCCGCGCGGCAGCACCAGCTACGGCGAAGAGTTCGCCAACCTGATCCACCATGCGTATCCCGGCGACGATTTTTACGATTTGAATTCGGGAGTGGATGCGGTGATCGCGAAGGGATACATCGACCCGGACAATTTGTTCGTTACCGGCGGCTCGGGCGGCGGCGTGCTGACCTGCTGGATGATCGACCACACCACTCGATTCCGCGCGGCAGCCAGCCTGTACCCGGTGATCAACTGGTATAGCTGGGTGCTGACTTCCGACCTGCCCTCGTTCGGCACACTTTACTGGTTTCCCGGCAATCCGTGGGACAACACCGAGGAATACATGAAGCGGTCGGTGCTCTCGCTGGTGAAAAATGTGAAGACGCCGACATTGCTGATGACCGGAGAAGAAGATTTCCGCACGCCGATTTCCGAAGCGGAGCAATATTACGCGGCGCTGAAATTGTTGAAAATCGAATCGGCGCTGGTGCGTTTTCCCGGCGAACCACACGGGATGCAGCGGCGCCCCAGCCACCAGATCGCCAAAGTGCTGTACACGATTGATTGGTTCGAGTCGCACCGGAAGAAGCCGTGATTCGGGTTTGAGAATTGGGCTGTGGGAAATTTGACTGAATGTTGGAGGGCATTGGGCAGGCGCGCTTGAGGGTTAGGAGCCCGAATTATCATGCCAAAAAGTTCGCAGGGTGTTTCGAGAGGGGGCGCAGGAAAGCGCAGTAAGCCATTTGTCTATATTGGGGTGGTGCTGATCGTCCTGGGCGTGGTGGGGTTGGTGAAGCAGCGCGTCAGCTACGGGACGCATGAGGAGAATGTGATTCGCGTGGGCGATCTGCGGGCGACGGTTGAGACGAGCCGGGTGGTGGTGATTCCTCCGGCGCTTTGTGTGGTCGTGATTGTGGGTGGGGCGCTGGTTGGTTATTTCGGGTGGAAGAAGATTTAGGCGATAGAGGGGCTGAGGGAGTTGGCTGGTATTTTCGCGCGATGAGAGTTGGGAGCCGGAGAGCGCGACCTTGAAATCACATTTTGCTCAGGATTCCTCGCCCCGTGGAAGTAACCTGGGCGCTCGTGGTGGGTGTGGGGCTCGGAATGACAGCTCTTACTCTGCCGCTATTCCTAGCTTGGAATGACACCTCTGTCTCTGCCGTGATCACGTCAACTGCCATTGGACTTTCCTGTGCATTTGGAACCTAAGGTCAAGACGGGCGGGCTGAAGCCCGCCCCTACATAAGCTTGCAGAGACCATGGGCGCCTTCTGCCGGCGGTGGCCTGGCATCCTGGCTATTCTTCCTTTCAATCAATTTGGAGCTTAGAATCGGCGGAGCAATCGGGGATAAGAGAGCGGAGGAGTCTGCCCATGGCGACGAAACGAGAGGGTGAACCGTAGATGTCTGCCGACGATTACGGACGAGCGATGCCGACCTTCACGGTGAATTTGCTGGTGGGGGATGTGGATCGGTCGGTGGCGTTTTATACAAAAGTGGTGGGAGCGGCAGTGCATTACCGGGATGTGGATTTTGCCGCGCTTCGCGTTGCGGGTTTGGAATTCATGGTTCATGCCGGCCACACTTATGAACATCATCCCTGGTATCCGGAACTGACCGGCGGCGTGCGGCGCGGGCTGGGCGCGGAATTGAGGCTTTTTGGAATCGATCCGGACAAAACGGAAACGCGGGCACGAGAGGCCCGAGCAGTGGTGCTGCAAGCTTCGATGGACAAGCCGCATGGGTGGCGCGATGTGATTGTTGAAGATCCGGATGGGTACGAGTGGGCGATCGGGGTGCCCAAGGGGAAATGAAGGACGGCGTTTGCAGGATTAGTAGCCTTCCTCGCGCGAGGGGCGGACTTTGCCGGCGAAGCTGCGGTAGGTGTAGACGGAATAGGCGATTGCGAAGGTCATTCCGATCAGCCACCAGATGAGGCCGATTCGCAGGCCATAGGGCTGGGCCTGAGAATTTTCAACCGTAAGCGCAAATGCAGAATTGGTGGAAGCGGGCAGCAAGTAAGGATGTAAGCCAAGCGCGACGCTTGCGAGCATGCCGACGATGTAAGCGCAGGAGCTGAAAAATGCGCGCGCGTCATTTTTCTGTTCCAGGAACCACGCCATTCCCAGAAGACCGGCCAGCGCGAAGGCTGGGAAAATATATCCCCAGGGATGCGCGGCCAGGCTTGCGCCTACCTGCGGCTGAACGCAGAATGTAAACGCAGTAACGATCACCGTGAAGGCCGCGACTCCCCACCAGGCCGCGCGAGCCGCTTGCCGTGATCGCTGGTTCAAAACATTTTCCGTTTTCAACGCCACCCAAAGCGAGCCGTGCAGCGTAAGCACCAGGAAAGCAAGAACACCCACCAGAATTGTGTACCAATCCAGGATGCCGGTATCCGGGCCAAGGCGGAAATTCGTCCACAGGGGCTCGAAGAAGCGGCCTTGCGCGTCGAGCGGCACGCCTCGTACCACGTTGCCGAGCGCAGCGCCATAGAAGACGGCGAGCAACAGGCTTGAGAATCCGAAGACGACATCCCAAAACGTGGCCCAGATCGGCTCGGCCACATGGCTGCGAAATTCGATGGAGATTCCGCGCAGGATCAGCAGCCACAAGACGATCATCAGCGGCAGATAAAATCCGCTAAAGCTGGCGGCATAGAGCGCGGGGAATGCGAAGTAGAGCGTGCCTCCCGTAGCGAGGAGCCAGACTTCGTTGCCGTCCCACACCGGGCCGATGGAGCGCAGCACCAGGCGCCGCTCTTCGTCCGTCCTGGCGATGAACAGGTGAATAATTCCGGCCCCGAGATCGAAGCCATCGAGCACGACATAGACGGTGAGCATCAGCGCAACGAGGAGAAACCACAAGTGGCCCATTAGGATGCTCCCTCGCTGCCGGCGGATGAGCTGGAGCCATCGCCCGGGTGTGGGTTCAATCCTGGCCCGTGATCAATTTCGCGATACACGAGAAACAAGAAGAGAATTCCGAGCACGGTGTAGAGGCCCATGAAGCCGATCAGCGTGAACCAGGCATTGCCGGCCGAGACTTGCCGCGAAAATCCGACGTTGGTGCGCATCAAGCCGTAGATCAGCCATGGTTGGCGGCCCATTTCCGCGGTAATCCATCCGGCGGTATTGGCAATGTAAGGAAAAGGCAGGCAAAGCATCAAAGCCCAAAGAACGGCGCACGAGCGATAGAGTGTGCCGCGCCAAAGCTTCCATGCGGCAACCACGAATACGGCGATGAAGATCGTACCGAGGCCGACCATCACATGATAGCTGTAATAGAGCAGGGGAATATTGTCCGGCAGGTCTTGCGGTGGAAATTCGTCCATACCTTTTATCTGAGCCGTCCAGGCACGGTAGGTGAGGAAGCTCAACATCCAGGGAAATTCCATCGGATTATCGAGGCGCTGCTTTTCCATGTCCGGCTGGCCGAGGATGACCAGCGGCGCTCCATCGCGCGTGTGGAACAAGCCTTCCATCGCGGCGAGCGTGGCGGGCTGATATTTCGCAATCATACGGCCCTGGCCGTCGCCGGCTGGAAAAAGCTGAAGAATCGCGGCGATTACGCCGACGGTGACTCCCAGCTTCAGAAAAATCCGGCCGTATTCCTCATGCTTACGCGCGAGCAAATAAAACGCGCCGACCGCCGCCATGGTGAAACATCCGGTGAGGGTGGCTCCGATCATGGTGTGCGCGTACTGCCACAATCCCCAGGGGTTCAGCAGGAGCGCCCAGAAACCGGCGAGTTGAAAATTGCCGTGGGGATCAATCGTGTAGCCGACGGGATGTTGCATCCAGGCATTGGTGGCAACGATGAAATATCCCGAGAGCCACGAGCCGAGAAACATCATCAACGACGTGACCCAGTGCCCTTTCGGTCCGAGACGCTTTTCTCCGAAGAGAAACAAACCTAGAAAAGTGGATTCGAGAAAGAAGGAGTAGACGCCTTCGAGAGCGAGCGTTTGTCCGATCACGCCGCCTGCCGACTTCGAGAATTCCGCCCAGTTTGTTCCGAACTGAAACTCCATGGGAATGCCGGTGACGACGCCGATGGCAAAGCTGACCCCAAATATTTTTGCCCAGAAGCGGGCGGCGCGGTTGTATTCCTCGTTTCCAGAGCGGAGAGCGACCGATTTCAAAATGAGAATCAGGAGCGCCAGTCCCATGGTGAGCTGGGGAAAAATGTAGTGAAACGTGATGGTGAAGGCAAAATGAAGGCGGTGAACGATTAGCGCATCCTGCAACGATAGATTCTCCTGGATTCCGGAACAGCGGCGCGCGACGGAAGGCACATAGTAACGCAATTTCAGCGAAGGCGGCGAATTCCTGGTCTTGGAAAACGGCGCGGAAAATGCCATGATGCGGCCGGCAGATGACCGTCAATTCAACGCCACTCCTCGAATCCATGGAAAGTGTTCCGCGATTCAGCCATTCGCTTGAAGCATATGTCGCTCACCGGCCTGCATATCCCGATTCGCTGTACGATCTGATTTTACAGGCGGTGCCGCTCGACCGGAGAGCGCGCGCGATCGATCTGGGAGCCGGGACGGGGATATCCACGCTGCCGCTGTGCAGAGTCTTCAAGGAAGTGATCGCGGTTGAGCCGGACGAGAAAATGGCCAGCGTTATCCGGGAGCGGCCGGAAAAGATTGAAGTACACACGGTGGCCGCCGAAGAATTTGTGCAAGAGCCCGGCAGCGTGGACTTGGTGACGTGCGGCACTTCGTTTCATTGGATGGATGGGCCGCGCGTGCTGGCCCATGCGGCACTGTGGCTGCGCCCGAGGGGAGTGCTGGCGCTTTATTCTTACTGGTTTCCGCGTTCGCGCGGGCCGGTGGACGATATAATCCAGCGCGAAATGAAGACGACATGGGATCCGTTCCGGCACCCCCGCTTAAAGGATTCCGGATATTCGCGGCGGACATTCGAGGCTTATACCGGCCTTGAACCGATCGAGAAATACGAGATTCCGAATGCGGTGGATGCTTCGATCGAATGGCTGCTGGGATTTATGTGCTCGACTTCCTATGCGAGCGCGTATATTCGTTCACTGGAAGATCCGGATGGGTATCTGAAGAATCTCGAGGCGGAGATGCGCCGCGCGGCGCCGGCAGGCCGCGTGGAAGTGGAATTGAAGCTGGAACTGTTTCTCGCCCGCAAGACTTGAAGGCAACAGGAATGAGGAGAGGAAAATCACAATGAGGATTGCAAATTGGCTTCTGGCGGTGCTGCTGGTGCTGATGATGGCGTTGGCCGCAGCCGCCCAAACGCCGGCGAAACACGATATGACGTTTGGCGATCTGATCGCGATGCACCGGGTGAGCGATCCGCAGATTTCGCCCGACGGCAAGATGGTGGCCTATGCCGTGGCTACTCCGGACCTGGAAGCCAATCGAAATGCCAGCAACATCTGGGTGGTGCCGGTGGAAGGAGGCGCTTCGCGGCAAATCACGCGCAGCGGGCACGACAAGCGGCCGCGCTGGTCCCCCGACGGCATGCGAATCGCGTTTCTTTCCGACCGTGATGGAACGCCGCAGGTTTACACGATCTGGCTGGCGGGCGGCGAAGCGAGCAAGACTAGCAATCTCTCCACCGGAGCCGACAATGAGCTGTGGTCGCCGGATGGAAAAACGATCGCATTTGTTTCGGGCGTCTATCCCGATTGCAAAGATGACGACTGCAATCGCAAGCGCAACGAGGAGAAAGACAAGAGCAAAGTGAAGGCGCGCATCTACGAGAAATTGCTGTACCGGCACTGGACGCAATGGTGGGATGGAACGCGCAGCCACCTGTTCGTTCAACCGGTGGAGGGCGGACCGGCGCGCGATTTAACTCCGGGAGCCGATTACGATGTGCCTCCGTTCAGCCTGGAGGGGCCGGAAGCGATTGCTTTCTCGCCGGATTCGCGCGAACTCTGCTTCACCGCGAACTCGGACAAGGAGGAAGCGCTGAGCACGAATAACGATCTCTTCACCGTGCGGATCGCGGGCGACACTCCACCCAAACGCATCACCACGAATCCGGGCGCCGATTGGGGCCCCGTTTATTCGCCCGACCGAAAATGGATTGCCTATCGCGCTCAATTGACGGCGGGATACGAAAGCGACCGTTGGCGTTTGATGCTGTACGACCGCGAATCCGGCAAGCAATTCAACCTGACCGAAAGCATTGACCGATCCGTTGACTCCTACGCCTGGACGCCCGACAGCAGGACGATTTATTTCAATTCGGAAGACAAAGCCCAGGAACCAGTGTTTGCCATCAATGTGGCCCTGGGCAGTTCGGTCCGAACCATTCTGCCCAATTCGTTCAATCCGGAATTCGCGATCAGCCCCGACGGCAAGACATTGGTATTCACTCGCACGAACATGACCATGCCAGCCGAAGTTTTCGCTTCGGATTCCCAGGGAGTTCACCTCCGCAAACTGACTTCCCAGAATGATGAGCGGATTGCGCAGATCAATCTGACGGCCCCGGAAGCTTTCTGGTTCGCGGGGGCCGAAGGAACTCAGGTGGAAGGATTGCTGCTCCGTCCGCCCAATTTCGATTCTTCGAAAAAATATCCAATGCTTCTGGCGATTCACGGTGGCCCGCAGGGCGCGTGGGGCGACAACTGGGGGTACCGCTGGAATCCACAAGTGTTCGCCGCCCCCGGCTACGTCGTCTTAATGATCAATCCTCGGGGCTCG
>JBGQGW010000058.1:0-16467 GCA_041497605.1 Terriglobia bacterium
ATATTCCTAAACTCGGATTCGAGAATGTCCTTGATGCGCGCGGTCAGCTCGCTGACTTTCCAAACATGCCGCTCCGGCACCAGGCTGAGCGTAAATTGGCTCATGGTCTTGTTACTAATCTACATCAGAATTGGAATTCTGGAGTGTCTTGCGGAGGTTATCGGGGGGCCATGCCGGTTCCGCTAGTGGCGGAAGAGCGAGACAAGCCACATCACCACCGTAAAAAAGGCGCTCAATACCAGGCAGGTCACGATCGGGAAATATACAGTCGAATTCTGGCTGTGATAGGTGATATCACCCGGCAAACGTCCTAACCGGAACGGCAAGCCGCCCGTGCGAGTCCCAATCAGCATCCCAGCGCCAACCGTCGCGAGAAAAAGGCCCAGAAACAGCAAAATTTTCCCAAGTTCTCGCATCGTGCCCTCGCGCGCCTCTCTCGACCGGGGATAACAGCTTTCTTGAAATATTACTGAATTTTGGTAACTCGTGCTTATGCTTCGCGCCATTCGAAACGTAAGAGACATCATGCGGTGCATGGCTCGAAAAAATCGAAGCGCCGGAGGTCTGTACCGAGGAAGATAACCACCGCCCTAGCGGCAGCACGAACAATGCCGCCAGATCTAAATCAATTCCACGCCTCCAAAAAAATACCCGATCTCGAACGCCGCAGTTTCGGCCGCATCCGAACCGTGCGTGCAGTTATTCTGGATGCTGGTTCCAAATAGCTTGCGAATCGTTCCCGGAGCAGCCTTCGCTGGATCGGTTGCGCCCATGGTTTCGCGCCACCGTGCGATGGCGCCATCTGCTTCCAGCACCATCACGAAAACTTTGCCTGAACTCATGAACTCCGTCAGGTCTTTAAAAAATGGCCGCTCACGGTGCACGGCGTAAAAACCTTCCGCTTCCGATTTCGTCAACCGCCTCGACTTGATCGCCACAATCTGAAACATGGCATCATTGATGTGCTTCAAAATATCGCCCGCGACGCCACGCCCCACGGCATCCGGCTTGATAATGGCCAATGTTCTCTCGATCGCCAATTCCGCCTCCTTTTTTCTACACGTTCTTCTAGTTCGATCCCTTTTCCCCCTGCTATTTCATCGCCGCCGCCATCGCGTGTCCAATCTCCGCCGGGCTCTCGACGCAATGAATTCCTGCCGCCTTCATCGCCCCATATTTTTCCTTTGCGGTGCCCTGCCCTCCGCTGATAATCGCGCCCGCGTGACCCATTCGCCGCCCCGGCGGAGCCGTCTGCCCCGCGATGAATCCCACCACCGGCTTGCGCACATTGGCTTTGATAAATTCCGCGGCGATCTCTTCCGCATTTCCCCCAATTTCGCCGATCATCACGATGGCGTGCGTGTCCGGATCTTCATTGAACAATCGAATCGCATCCAGGAAGGATGTCCCGATAATCGGATCGCCGCCAATGCCGATACAAGTGGACTGCCCGATCCCAAGCTTCGTCAGTTGATCCACCGCTTCATACGTCAGCGTCCCGCTGCGGCTCACCACTCCCACGTTTCCTTGTTTATGAATTCGCCCCGGCATGATTCCCATTTTGCATTTTCCAGGCGATATGATCCCCGGGCAATTTGGTCCGATCAATCGCGTCTTGCTGCCTTTCAATGCCGCGGCCACTCGCACCATATCGAGCGTCGGGATGCCTTCCGTTATGCAGACAACCAGCGGCAGCCCGGCGTCCTCTGCCTCCAGAATCGCGTCCGCCGCAAACGGGGGCGGCACAAAAATCAGCGAAGCGTCCGCATTCGTTTTTTGGACGGCTTCCCACACCGTGTTAAATACCGGCACATCCAGATGCCTGGTGCCGCCTTTGCCTGGCGTCACCCCTGCCACCACCTTCGAGCCATATTCAATCATCTGCTCGGCGTGAAAACTTCCTTCGCGCCCGGTCAGGCCCTGCACGACGACGCGCGTCTTTTCATTCACCAGCACGCTCATCGCGCACCTCCCGCGAGCCGCACAACCTTCTCAGCGCCATCTTTCATTCCATCCGCAACCGTGAAATTCAATCCGGATTTCCGCAAAATTTCTTTTCCCTCCACTACGTTCGTCCCTTCCATCCGGACGACCACGGGCACCTTCACTTTCAGCTCGTGGGCCGCGTTCACCACGCCCGTGGCCAGCACGTCGCAACGCAAGATTCCGCCGAAAATATTGATGAATACCGCCTGTACGTTCGGATCGCTCAACAAAATCCGGAACGCGTTCTTCACCTGTTCCGCGGATGCGCCACCGCCCACATCCAGAAAATTCGCCGGACTTCCGCCGGAGAGTTTGATGATGTCCATCGTCGCCATCGCCAGGCCGGCTCCGTTCACCATGCAGGCGATGGTTCCGTCCAGCTTGATGTAGTTCAGCTTGAATTTCGAAGCCTCGATTTCCAGCGGGCTTTCTTCATCCACGTCGCGCAATTGCAGCAGATCCTGGTGCCGCGGCAAGGCGTTATCGTCGAAGTTCATCTTCGCGTCCAGCGCCACTAGCCGTCCATCGCCCGTCACAATCAGCGGATTGATTTCGATGAGCGATGCATCCGTCTCAAGAAACGCACGATAGAGAGATTGAAGGAACGGCACTGCCGCGTTTACTGTTTCCGGCGCGAGCCCTAATCCGAATCCGATCTTTCGCACTTGATAAGGCTGCAAGCCCACCGCAGGCTGGATCGTTTCGCGCAAGATCGCTTCCGGATGTTCGCGCGCCACTTCTTCAATTTCCATTCCGCCGGAGCCGCTCGCCATAATCACCGGCGCCGCCGCCGCGCGGTCCACCAAAATACTCAAGTAGAGTTCGCGCTTGATGTCGAGTCCCTCTTCGATCAGCAAGCGGTGCACGATTCGGCCTTCGGCGCCGGTCTGGGGCGTCACCAATTTCATGCCCAGAATATTTCCAGCGAGCTCTTCCGCCTGCTGCGAGGATCGCGCTAGCTTCACGCCGCCGGCTTTGCCGCGTCCCCCCGCATGAATCTGCGCCTTCACAACCACCACGGGAGTGCCCAATCGCTCGGCCACCGCTTTGGCTTCTTCTTTTTTGAACGCCACTTCCCCGCGCGGCACCGGCACTCCAAACCTGGCAAGAATTGCTTTCGCTTGATACTCATGAATCTTCATCGTTCACCTGTTAAAATTTCTTCCTCATGGCGCCGGCTTCCTGCCGGCTCTTTTCGGTCCTCGCCAGACTCGGCGCAATCAATGTTAGAATTTCCGTGCAATCAAAGCGACCAAGTTTACCCGGAAGGGGAAACTCGGGCAAGGAGCCATCGGGCTGTTCCAGGATGAAACAATTCATCACCGAGCGGCTGCTTTCGAAATTGCAGGGCTTCTTGTTCAATGACTAGGAATACTGATGCTCAAATTCGCGGCCGTCCAACACAAGCGTCCGGACATGACTTTCGAGCAATTCCGTGATTATCTCCTCCGGGTTCATGCGCCGCTGGCAAGAAAAATCCCCGGACTCCGCCGATGCATCTACAACCTTGTAATGGACGATGCCACGCGGAATCCGCCTGAATGGCACGGAATCGTCGAACTCTATTTCGATGACTTTCCGTCGATGCAAGCGGCCTGGGCCACGCCGGAGGGCCGGGCAGCGACGAGCGACAACGCGCAATATGCGAACTTGACGCGAACTTCCTGGTCCGTTGTGGAAGAAATAACGATCCTATGATCGCCACCGCAACACAAAAAATTATCGCGCGCCATCATCTCTCGCGCGCCGAGGCCGAAGCCGCGATGGAGCAAATCCTTACCGGCGGCTCCACTGAGGCCGAGATTGTCGGCCTTCTCACTGCACTTCGGGAGAAAGGCGAAACGGTGGATGAGCTCGTCGGTTTCGCCACAGTGATGCGCAGCCACGCAACTCCGATATTCCCCGCGGAAAGCATGGGCAGCGCCGTTCACGGCCAAGTTCTCGTCGACACCTGCGGCACCGGCGGCGACTGCTCCGGCACGTTCAACATCTCCACCGCCGCCTCGTTCGTCGTCGCGGGAGCCGGAGTTCGCGTCGCCAAGCACGGCAACAGGTCCGTCAGTTCGAAATGCGGGTCGGCCGATGTCCTCGAGGCACTCGGCATCGCCATCGAGCTTTCTCCCGAACGCACACGAGCCGCGATCGAGCAAATCGGATTCGGCTTTCTGTTCGCCCCAGCGATGCACACCGCCATGAAGCACGCCATGCCCGCGCGCCGGAAAATCGGCGGACAAACTATATTCAATCTGCTCGGCCCGCTGACAAATCCCGCGGGCGCTTCCGCGCAAATCGTCGGGGTTTATGACGGCTTGCGCGCCGCCATGCTAGCCGAAGCTCTCGGCGAACTCGGAGTGCGCCGGGCGTTCGTTGTTCACGGCGCCGACGGCCTCGACGAAATTTCGCTGTCGGGTGAATCCACGGTTGCTGAGCTGAAAGACGGCGCTGTGCGCAGCTACACCGTCACGCCGGAAGATTTCGGATTTTCGCGCGCGCCGCTGGAGGCCATCGCCGGCGGCAATGCGCTCCACAACGCCGAAATCATTCGACAGATTCTGGAAGGTGAACCTGGCCCGCGCCGTGAAATTGTTCTCGCCAATGCTGCTGCCGCACTCGTCGCCGCCGGCCGCGCCGCCGATTTTATGGGCGGCGTGAGCGTTGCCGCGAAAGCGATTGATTCCGGGGCCGCCCGCGCAATCCTCGATGCGCTCATTCAGTTCTCGCAAGAAGAAAATCAAAAAAAGAACTAGAGCCTGACAGCAGGGTAAATGCATGGGCAGCGCCGTAGTTCCACTCTGAACTCTCGACCTCGAGCGCAAACTCGCTCATCTCCCGCGCCTGCTTGCCTGCAGCGAACACAATTCGCGATTTCGCCGCGATGGTTGGATAACAAAGTTAGTTGCCGATTGGAGAACGAAAACTATAATGAAGACCCTGACGGGCGCTTCACTCGCTGGAGACCCAGCAACGTATTAGAGGAGAATTTGGATGATCCGCATAGGCTTTTTACTCTTGTTTCTGTCCGGGATAATCTACCCAGCCGAAGCGCAAAGGTCAAACACGCCGACAAACACGATCACGAAAGCGCCCGCACCGGCTCAGGTGGCGTCCGCGGTGCGCGCCTACCGCCAGGCCAATGAACACGCCATCATCGACGAATTCGTCTCGCTGCTTTCGATTCCCAACACCGCCTCGGACGCAACCAACATCCAGAAAAATGCCGCCAGGCTCGTCGCCATGCTCGAGCAGCGCGGCATCCACACGCAATTGCTTCCAATTACCGGCCGCGGTCCCGTCGTATTCGGCGAACTCACGGCGCCCGGCGCAAAACGCACCATCCTCTTCTACGCCCATTACGACGGCCAGCCCATTGAACCCGGCAAGTGGATCGGCACCGATCCCTTCGTCCCTGCGTTGCGCACCGATTCCATCGACGCCGGCGGCAAGCTGATCGCCTTTCCTCCCGCTGGCACGCCGTATCAAGACGATTGGCGTATTTACGCGCGTTCCGCTGGCGACGACAAAGCCCCCATCGTCGCCGTTCTCGCGGCCATAGACGCTCTGCGCGCGAACAAAATTCCCCTGGCCGCCAATCTGAAGCTCATCCTCGAAGGCGAAGAAGAAGCCGGCTCGACGCATCTCGAATCAACGCTCCTGGCCCATCGCGAGCTTCTCGCCGGCGATCTTTTGATCGCCGCCGATGGGCCCGTGCATCAAAGCGGCCGTCCGCTCGTCTGCTTTGCCAACCGCGGCTCGGTCCCCGTCGCGATCACCATTTACGGCCCGCTGCACTCGCTTCACAGCGGCCATTATGGCAACTGGGTTCCGAATCCCGCGATGCGGTTGGCGCAATTGCTCGCCAGCATGAAGGACGCCGATGGCCACGTGCTCATCGACGGCTTCTATGATGGAGTCGTTCCTCCTGGTCCCACCGAGCGCCACGCGATGGAGCAAGCTCCGGCCTATGACGCGGAATTGCTGCGTGATTTCGAAATCGCCGGACCCGACGGCGGCGGCAAGAAACTTCTCGAGATGATCATGCAGCCTTCGCTCAATGTCGACGGTCTCGAAAGTGGATGGGTAGGCGCGCAAGCCAAGACCATAATCCCCGATCGCGCCATCGCCTCGCTCGATCTGCGGCTGGTAAAAAATATTCAGCCGGAACGGCAATTCGAACGTCTCGTCGCGCACATCCGCAAACAGGGCTACTACGTGATTGACCGCGAACCAACGAAGGACGAACGCCTGAAATATCCGCGGATCGCTACCGTCACGCGCGAAGGAGGCTATCCCGCCTGGGGAACGTCGATGGATTTGCCCGTCTCGCAGGCGCTGGTGCGCGTTGCGAACGAAGCCACCGGCGGCTCGCTCGTTGTCCTGCCTTTAATGGGAGGCAGCACGCCCATGTACATCTTCGAAAATTTGGGATTGCCCGTGATCAGCGTCCCCATCGCCAATTACGACGACAACCAGCACAGCCCCAACGAAAATCTCCGCCTCGGCCCTTTCTGGCGCGGCATTGAACTCTTCGCCACCCTCCTAGCCGATCTGAATTGGTGAACTACATCAATTTTGATTTTCGAAATTCAGCCGTTACAACCTGAGGAAATTCTCGAGCAGCCGATATCCCACTTCGGTGAGCACCGACTCCGGGTGAAACTGCATGCCTTCCACGAGCAACTTGCGGTGCCGCAAACCCATGATCACGCCGTCATCGGTTTCCGCGGAAATCTCGAGCTCACGCGGCAGCGATTTTCGCTCGACGATCAGCGAATGATATCGCGTTGCCGTGAACCTCTGAGGCAGCTTGCGGAAAATCGTTTTGCCGTCGTGTTTGATTTCGCTTGTTTTGCCGTGCATCAGTTTTGGCGCGCGGATAATTTTCCCGCCAAACGCCGCGCCAATCGCCTGATGTCCCAGGCATACGCCGAGAATGGGAATCTTTCCTGCGAACCGCTCGACGAGGGGCACGCTGATGCCCGCTTCCTGCGGCGTGCACGGCCCCGGCGAAATTACGATGCGCTCCGGCGCCAGTTCCTCAATTTCATCGATCGTGATCTGATCATTCCGGCGTATAGCGAGCTTTTGCCCCATCTGGCCCAGGTACTGCGCCAGGTTGTAGGTGAACGAGTCGTAGTTGTCGAGCAGCAAAATCATGGTTGCCACGTTTCCATCGACCGGTCAATGACCGGTTATTGACCGGTTTTAGATTCTTTTCCTCGCTGCTTTTCCAGTTCCCTGTCTGCCGGCATTGCGAGCTTCCGCCACTTCCAGCGCCCGCAAAGGTGCGCGCGCCTTGTTCACGCATTCTTCGTACTCCCGCTCGGGAACTGAATCAGCGACGATCCCAGCGCCGGCCTGAACATAGGCATGGCCATTCTTCAGCACCATGGTGCGCAAGCCGATGCACGAATCCAGATTGCCCGAAAAATCGAGATACAAAATCGCGCCGCCATAAATTCCGCGCCGCGTGGGCTCGAGTTCGTCGATGATTTCCATGGCGCGCACTTTCGGCGCTCCCGAAAGCGTTCCCGCGGGAAAACACGCCATGAGCGTGTCGAAACAATCCACGTCGTCGCGCAGGCGTCCGCGCAAATTCGAAACCAGGTGCATCACGTGAGAATAGCGCTCCACATACATCAACTTCTCGACGCGCACCGATCCGTATTCGCATACACGGCCCAGGTCGTTGCGGCCGAGATCAACCAGCATGATGTGCTCGGCGCGCTCCTTCGGATCCTTCACGAATGCGGCTTCGATTTCGCGATCTTCTTTCTCGCTGAGCCCGCGCGGCTTTGTGCCGGCGATGGGACGGTAAAAAGCGTCGCGCCCCTGCACTTTCACCAGCATTTCCGGTGAACTTCCCACCACGTCCACGTCGCCCAACCGCAGAAAATACATATAGGGCGAAGGATTGATCACGCGCAACGCGCGGTAAATTTCAAATGGGTCCGCGTTCGTGCTCGTCTCGAATCGCTGGCTCGGCACCACCTGGAAAATATCGCCCGCGCGAATGTAGGCTTTGGCCCTGCGGACTGCGGCAAGAAACTGCGGCCTCGTGAAATTTGATTTCAGCTTTCCTAAATTTCTGCGCCGCGACGCTCGCTGCCGTGGCAGCGGCCCCTCTAGAGCGCGCCGCGTGCGCTGAATTTCGCGCACGGCCGCGTCGTACTTTGCGCGCAAGCTGCCGTCGCCGCCGGTGAAAACATTGCGGACGATCCACAGGCGATGCTGGACGTGATCGAACACCACGAGTCCGAGATAAAACATCAGCACCGAATCGTCGAGTTTCAGATCGTCGCGCCCGCTCGCCGGAATGCGCTCGATCAGACGCACCATGTCGTACGCGCAGTAACCGATCGCTCCTGCGATCAGCGGCGGCAATCCCGGCACGCGCACCGGCCGGTAGCGCTGGACGAGCCCGCGCAGAATTTCGAAGGGATCACCCCCGATTTCTTCGCGGACGCCATCTCGCTCGATTTCGCACGACCGCCCGCGAGACCGGAAAACCTCCACAGGATTCGCGCCGATGAAGGTGTAGCGCGCAATCGTCTCGCCGCCTTCGACGCTCTCCAGCAGGCACGAATATCGTGCATCGTGCGCCAGGCGCAGATACGCGCCGACCGGTGTGAGCAAATCCGCGGTGACAGTCTCATAGACCGGCACCAGGTTGCCCTGGTGCGCGAGCTTGCAAAACGTTTTGTAATTCGGCTGGATCATGGTTCGTGCAAGAAATCGCTGCTACCTACGAATTGGGACGTATCCCATGATCCCTCGGCCCAAATGCGGGCCTCGGGATGACCTCGGTCGCTAAGGCCCGCTCAACGACTCTCTTTATTCTTTCAGCGCCTCAAGCACCGCCCGCCTCATCACTGCTTCAGGGGCGCGCTTGCCGGTCCAAAGTTCGAACTGCGCCATGCCTTGTCCCAGGAACATTTCGAGTCCTGAAACGGTTTCGATGCCACGCTGCTCGGCGAGTTGCATCAATTTCGTTTTCAACGGCCGGTAGATTATGTCGAACACCAGGCGGCAATTCAGTTCGGCGGCTTCGAGCGGCGATGCGTCCGCGCGCGGGTACATTCCCACTGGCGTTGCATTCACAATTACGTCGAAAGATTCGTCCCGGAGCCGAGCGCGAGGAATCGCTGCCCCGCCAACTGCCCGCGCCAGTGCTTTCGCGCGCTCTGGCCGCCGCGCGCAAATGCAAACGGAGCAGCCACCCCGCGCCAGAGCAAAGGCCACAGCTCGCGCCGCGCCGCCCGCGCCGAATACCAGCAGGCGGCTGCCAGGCAGCGCGATTCGGCTTTCCAGCGCGCGCAATACACCTACGTAATCGGTATTGTAGCCATGAAGCTTTCGGCCACGCACAACCACTGTATTCACCGCACCAATCTCCGTTGCGAGCGGGTCGCAATCACTCAAATAACGCAGGATGCGCTGTTTGTACGGAATCGTCACACTGAACCCCGAAATCCCGAGCGGCTGAATGACGCCTAGAAAGTCGCGCAGTTCGCGGACCAGGAAAGGCAAAAATACAGCGTTCATCCCGCGAGCCACGAATGCCGCATTCTGCATTCGGGGCGAGAGTGAATGGCTGACGGGATTGCCGATCACGCCGAAGACTCGCGTTCGCGCATTCAATTCACCGGCTCGATAGACCTGTTTCATCTCCTCCAAGGATACCTGGCCTGGGGCTGTGGCATTTTCGACGGGAGCATAGGCGAGTGCGCTTCCCGCTCGCAGCGCCAGGATTCGCGCAGGCAATCCGGCCTCGCCCATTGGCACTGCAATAACCCGCTTTTTCCCGCGCGCCAGTTTCAAGACCCGCAAACTATCTGCGATCGTGTCGCACTGGGTCGCCACTTTCACCACTGTGCCGCCGGCGCGCTCAAGTCGCTTGACCTTGGTCTCAAGACTCCGTGGCGTCCCCTCAAAATTATGGTAGGAGACCATTCTGCCACCCGGCCCTAACAATCGGCGCAGTCCCCCTGCTCGCAATCGCTGGGCAGACTCGATTTCAACATCGGCCCAGGAGCAACCGCATTCGATCGCAAGACGCAGGATGGCCAACTGGTCCGCCACACTCCCAGCAAACTTTCCCCCCGCCTCGATTCTTCGGCAAGTTGCCAGGAGAGTTTCCCCGGACCGAGGCGGGTGCCGCATTAGCCATGACAGGAAGCGTGCCACCTCCTGCTCATCGCGCAGCCAATCGAGCCGAAGTTCGACGGTCCGCGTAAGCCGCAGAGCCTGCCGGAGTTGCCTCTGCATCTCCTTCGCTCCAATAGCCGCCACCACGCTGCAAATCCTGTCTCTTCCCAATGAGCTTCGCATCCTGTCCATTTGTCCCGCCTATTGAGGGTTTAGGGCTTCTACCATGCGGTGTACAAAGTGTAAAGCGTCCCTCGGCACTGTCTTGACGCCCCCTGGGCCATTTGCTACGTTCAGATCGAACGTGTGTTCGCGGTGTCTCCGCTTCTGGGTATCCAAGGAGTCAGCCATATGCGAAGAATCATCATGTCACGAAATCTGGCTATTGGCCTGTTCGCTACGGTCTCTGCCCTGCTAGCCGGGACGTTGGCGCCCCCAGCGGCCTCTCAGATCGCGCACGCACCTATTCCCGCGGACATGAACTGCTCGGGGATGGTTACGACCGAGGCGGTGCCCCGAGACACCTTCCTGATTACAACCGAAGAGTCCAATTTCCAAATTACATTCCAGGAAGGGGACTACGTTTACATCAATAAGGGCGCCGATCAGGGAGTGAAGGTTGGCGATGAGTTCCGGGTAATGCGCCAAGCCAAGTTTTCTCCGAGCGTGAAGTGGTTCTCGTGGCAAAACTCTCTGTTGCGTGCCATGGGGACGCCCTGGGAGGACGAAGGCCGCCTCCGCGTCGTGGTTACCCACCCCAAAGTCTCCACCGCTCAAATCGTTCAGTCTTGCTCGTGGATGCAGCGCGGTGACCTGGTGATTCCGTTCGCCGACCGTGAAACGCCATCGCTGAAATCCGACGAAAAATTTGATCACTTTGCGCCGCCCAGCGGTAAGTCGACAGCCATGGTTGTAATGGGAAAGGGATTCGTAAACCTACATGGAACCAATGACATTGTTTATGTGAATTTGGGAAGCGCGCAGGGCGTGAAAGTGGGCGATTATTTCCGCGTCTACCGTTATCAAGATACGCATGCCGAGACTGTTTATGAAACGCCGCGCCAAGCATTTGATATGTACGGCTTCGGGAGCGTTCCCCTGCAATACACATCGAAAGATATCCCGAGAGACGTCATCGGAGAAGGCATCGTGCTGCGCACCTCTCCGAATTCCTCGACAGTGCTGATCACCTTTTCGCTTCGCGAGATTTATTCAGGCGATTACCTCGAAATCGAATAACGAGGCAGCACCGAGCGGCCGGGGCAAGCCCGGCCCTGCACAGACCCGGAATTTATCGCGCGGCGTTCTTCCCAGCCAGATGGACCATCCTGCCTTTGCAAGAATTCTTCAACCATCTGGCTCGTCACTTCTTAATTGACTCAAAGCGGACTCGGCCGAGGTGTGCTGCTCGCGAGCTGCATCTCAAGCATACGGCGCGAGAATCTTTGTCGTCAGGTCCGATTATTGGTTCCTACCCATAGATTGTCTCCTGAAAACAGTCTGTCGACTGAATAGCTTATTCGAACGTCCAACCTATCGTGAAGATACTAAAATTTCTCTTGTGGTAGATGATCTATGGGAGTATAAGCTGCCTATGCCAAAACGAGGTGCACCACCCCTGCAAGGCGAGCTGCTTCAAGGCACGCTCGATTTATTGATCCTGCAGACGCTGGTTCTGGGTCCGGCGCATGGACACACCATCGCATATGCCATCGAACATCGCTCCGAAGAAGTGCTGCAGGTGGAACACGGCTCGCTCTATCCGGCGCTGCACCGCCTGGAAGACCGGGGCTGGATTGCTTCCTTCTGGGGCAGTTCGGAGAATAACCGCAAAGCGCGTTATTACCGCTTGACGCCCGCGGGACGCAAACAATTGGCTGAACAGACGAGCCGCTGGGAGCAATTGGTCCACGCAATCAATCGCGTGTTGCGCCCGGCCACGGAGTAACACGATGGGATGGAGCCGCATTTTTCACCGCAATTATTGGGATGAGGAGCGCGCTCGTGAACTCCAGGCATATCTGGAGATCGAGACGGAAGAGAATATTTCGAGAGGCATGTCCCCGGAAGAAGCGCGTCATGCCGCGCATCGCAAGCTGGGAAACTCGGCCCGGATTCGGGAGGAGATTTTTCTGATGAACAGTCTTGGTTTTCTGGAGACGCTCTGGCAGGACATCCACTATGGCGCGCGCATGCTGCGCAAAAATCCCGGCTTCACGGCAATCGCCGTGCTGACGCTCGCGCTCGGCATTGGAGCAAATACTGCGATCTTCTCCGTCGTCAACGCTGTTCTGCTGCGCCCCTTGCCTTACAGAGATTCCGCCCAGCTCGTCGTCCTCCGGGAGACTTCGCCACGCGTTGGCCCTGTTTCCGTCTCCTATCCGAATTTCCTCGACTGGCGGCAACAAAGTCATGCGTTCACGCAGATGGCCGCGGTGCACAATCTGGGTTTCAATCTCTCGGGAGTGACGCAACCGGAGAACATTGAGGGCCTAGCCGTCTCGCCAAATTTTCTCTCCCTGATCGGCGTGCGGCCTCTTCTGGGACGCGATCTCCTGCCGGAGGAAGAGACACCGGGAACAACGCCGGTGATCCTGCTGAGCTACCGGTTGTGGCAATCGCACATGGGAGCAGATCTCAATGTGGTCGGCCGAAGCGTTACCCTCGATGGCCGCAGTTTCACGATTGTCGGAGTCATGCCCCCGGCGTTTCGCGCCCCCGAGAAATCGGATGTGATTGCGCCAATTGGAGTGTGGGCCAAAGACATGATGGGGCGCGGCGAACGCGATGACACGGACGTGGTCGGCCGCCTGGCGTCCGGCGTGACCTTCTCTCAGGCTCGGGTGGAAATGGACACCATCGCCGCGCGCTTGGCCAAGGAGTATCCAGACAGCAATCGGGGCGCCGGCGTGAACATGATGTCCATGCGCGACGTATTCGTGAGCGACACTCGCCCGGCTGTACTTGTGCTCTTTGCCGCGGTCGTGCTCGTCTTGCTCATTGCCTGCGTGAATGTCGCCAATCTTTTCCTGGTCCGCGGAGCAGCTCGAGCGAAGGAAATTGCCGTGCGCCGGGCCTTCGGCGCCAGCCGCGGCCGCGTGATTCGCCAGATGCTGACGGAAAGTTTTCTGCTTTCCCTGATCGGCGGCGCTCTCGGAATCCTTCTAGGAGTTTGGGGCGTCACCAGCCTGGGACATCTGATTCCGCCCGATTCGTTTCAAGGCATGGACCTGCGCATGGATCGGAGCGTGCTTCTCTTCACAGGAGCAATTGTAATTCTGGTGGCGATTGCTTTCGGGCTTTTCCCGGCCCTTCAGGCGACACGGCCCGATGTGCAGGAGACGCTGAAAGAAGGCGGACGCAGCTCGACGGCGGGCACGGGACAGCACCGGCTGCGCAGCGCGCTGGCGATCGCGGAAACCGCTCTCGCGCTTGTCCTGCTGGTGGGCGCGGGCCTGATGATGAAGAGCCTCTATCGGCTGCTTCAGGTGAACCCGGGATTCCAGCCGGAGCGCGTGCTGCAAATGGAAATGTATTTGCGCTCGGCGCAGTATTCCACCCCGGAGGCCATGAAGAACTTCTGGCAGCAGGTTCTGGACCGCACTCGCGCGATATCCGGTGTCGAGAGGGTGGCGCTCGGAACCAACGTGCCCTTATCCTTCAATCATCATCGCGGCGACATCACCATTGAAGGACAACCGCAGCCTGCTCCGGGAGAGTATGCGCACCCGGACTATCACATCGTTAGTCCCGGGTACACAGAAACACTCGCCGTGCCGCTGTTGCGCGGGCGGTCGTTTGTCGATGCCGACAACGAATCAGGCTTGCCCGTGGCGATCATCAACACGGCATTGGCGCGCCGCTATTGGCCCAATGAAGACCCGGTCGGAAAAAGAATCCTGCTGGGTCATCGGAGTTCGGAGACCAACAAATGGATTACGATCGTCGGGCTAGTGGGCGACACAAAACTTTACGGCCTGGCCAATCCCTCACGGTTTGAAGTCTATCTGCCATTCCGCCAACATCCCGAGGATGACATGAACTTGGTCGTGCGCTCCGCTGCCGATCCGGCCAGCTTGACCGCTGCCATCCGGCAAGCGGTGGCGGCGATTGACAAAGACCAGCCAGTCTTCGCCATTGCAACAATGCAACAGCTCGTTGACGATTCCGTGGCGACGCGCCGCCTCACGCTGATTCTTCTGGGCCTGTTCAGCACCCTCGCTTTGATTTTGGCGGCCATCGGAATTTATGGCGTGGTGTCGTACAGCGTGGCGCTGCGCACTCATGAAATCGGCATCCGCATGGCGCTGGGCGCGCAGCAAAAGGATGTGCTGCGGCTTGTGCTGGGGCAGGGAGCGCGTCTGGCATTCTGGGGTGCCGCAATCGGGCTTATCGCGGCGTTGGGATTCACCCGGCTGCTCTCGAGCTTACTTTACGCCGTCAGCGCGAACGATCCTCTGACGTTTGCGGCCGTCGCGGTTCTCCTCGTTTCTATCGCACTCGTGGCCTGTTACATCCCAGCCAGGCGAGCATTGCGCGTGGATCCGATGGTCGCGCTGCGCTACGAGTGAATCGGCCGCCGGTCCGAGCGGGTTCGGCGGTTCGGTCGCTCTCGATGGGATCCCTCGCCAAATCGCAGGAGTCACGCCCGCCGATTTCCCGTTTCCGCCACCGAAGACCCGGCTGTGGGCGCCGCTGCATCTGACCCCGCAGGATGTGGGGCTCTATTGGGACGGCCCGTTTCCGCCCATAATGGGCCGGTCAACAGCGCAACGGGTCAGTTTCCGATTCCGATAACCCGACTATCAGGAGTTAACCGCGTGGCCTAGTAGCATGTTGCGCGATTGCCTGTATCGAGGCGCTGGGGTACACTCCATGGCCGATGCCGGATACTTCCCCGATTGTTGGTCGCAACATCTCCCACTACGAAGTCCTGGAAAAACTAGGTGGCGGAGGCATGGGCGTGGTTTACAAAGCCAAGGACACGCGCCTGGGCCGTAGTGTTGCGCTGAAATTCCTCCCCGACGACATTTCCCAGGACGCTCAGGCGATCGAGCGATTCCGCCGCGAAGCGCGCGCCGCCTCCGCGCTCAATCATCCGAACATCTGCACCATTTACGATATTGGAGAATTCGAAGGCCGTCCATTTATCGCGATGGAACTGCTCGAAGGCCAGACCCTGAAACATCGCATCTCCGGGAAGCCGATGGCGATATCCGAACTCCTGGACGCAGGCATACAAATTGCCGACGGCCTCGAAGCCGCCCACTCAAAGGGCATCGTCCATCGCGACATCAAACCAGCCAATATTTTCCTGGTCAATCGCGGGCAGGCAAAGATTTTGGATTTCGGCCTGGCGAAGCTCGCCCCCCAGCGGCAGGCCGCGGCGGGGTCCCCCGGCGAAGCCTCGATGCAAACACAGACGCACATCGAGAGCGCTGAGTTTCTAACCAGCCCCGGCAGCTCCGTGGGCACAGTCGCGTACATGTCCCCGGAACAGGCGCGGGGACAAGAGTTGGACCCGCGTTCGGATTTGTTTTCGCTTGGCGTCGTGCTCTATGAAATGGCCACGGGCATGGTTCCCTTTTCCGGCTCGACCGTGGCATTAATTTTTGACGGCATCCTGCATTCCGAGGCGACTCCGGCGACGAAGTTGAATTCGCGATTGCCCCTGGCCCTGGAAAATATTTTCGGAAAGGCGCTGGAGAAAGATACCGACCTGCGTTACCAGACTGCCGCTGAACTTCGGGCCGACCTGAAACGCCTCAAGCGAGACCTCGATTCGAACCGCCGCCCTGCCGCCGAAAAGAGCGAGGCTTCGAATGCGCCTCCGGCTGCCGCCGCAGTGCCGGCGAGGAAGTCGGTCGCCGTGCTCTATTTCGAAAATCAGAGCGGCGCCAAGGAAGACGAGTATCTGCGCGACGGCATCACCGAGGACATCATCACCGAGCTCTCCAAAATCCGGGGACTGAACACCTTTTCCCGCCCCACCGTTCTGGCCTTCCGGGACAAGCCGGTGACCCCGGCGCAGATTGGCCAGCAGCTTGGCGCGGCCTATGTCCTTACCGGCACTTTGCGCCGCGCCGGCGCCCGGCTGCGCATCAGCGCCCAACTCATAGACACGCACACCGATTTTCCGCTCTGGTCGGAACGCTTCGACCGGGAGATGAAGGACGTTTTCGAAGTACAGGACGAAATGGCCCGCAAGATCGCCGAGGCCTTGCGCGTGACGCTTTCCCCACAGGAGCTCGAAGCCCTGGCCGTCAAGCCCACGGAAAACCTGCAGGCCTACGATCTTTTTCTCCGCGGTAAGCGCTACGCGCGGCGGCAAACCCG
>JBGQGW010000059.1:0-16254 GCA_041497605.1 Terriglobia bacterium
CTTGCGATAGGTAATCGCGAAACCTTTCTGCACCCCGTAATCGTGAATCGGCAAAACGTCCGGCCGTCCCAGGCGGAAGATCAAGAACATCTCGACCGTCCAGGCGCCGATCCCGCGAACTGAAATCAGCCGGTCCACCAATTCCCGGTCCGACAATTGATGCGCTTCTTCAAGAGTGGGGACGAGGCCTTCGATCGTTTTCTGTGACAAGTCTTTGACGGCGGCAATCTTCGCGTGCGAGAGGCCTGCGGCGCGGAGAGTCCGGGTGTTTGCGTTCAGAATTTCCGCGGGCGTGGGGCATGTGCCGTTTGCGCCCAGCGCCTGAATGCGGGAGAAAATCTTCGCCGCCGCTTTCCCGCTAATGCTCTGGTAGACGATCGCTTCGAGAAGCGATTCGTATGGCGATGCGCGTTCGTCGAGGGCAAAAGCAAATTCGCCGGCTCTTTCGATCAGCCGGGCAAGGATTTTGTCACTTTGGGAAAGCGTTGCGATCGCTTTTTCAGAATCGAAGGGGAGAGGGATTCTACTGGTCATTGGAGTTTGCGCGCGAAATACGTTATCGAGTTCACCTTGCCCAGTCAATGAGCCGGCGGTTGTGCGAATTTCCCGGCGCCTCGATGAGGAATGAGATGCGCGGAAGGCTGGAATCGACTCGCTATGTTAGTATCATCGGCTCATGCAAACAGGAATTATCGGACTGCCACTAGTAGGGAAGACCAGCTTGTTCCGTATACTGACGCGCGGGCGCGTGGATACGAAATCGGAGCATGCCGCGACCCACGTGGGCATGGCGCGCGTGCCGGACGAGCGCGTCGCAAAGCTGGCGGAGTTGTTCAAGCCGAAGAAAATTACATATGTGTCGATCGAATATGTGGACATCGGCGGGATGCAGAAGGACCGCGAGAAGAATGCGGCCTCCCTGGTGCCGTTGCGCGAGGCGGACGCGCTGGCGCACGTGGTGCGGCTGTTCGAAAATCCGGCGGTGCCGCATCCGAGCGGCAGCATCGATCCGATTCGCGACATCGAGAGCATCGAGATCGAACTGATGCTGCACGATTTGGAGCAAGCGTCGAAGCGGATCGAACGCCTGGAAAAAGATCTGAAGAAGAAAAAAGAAACGATCCTGGAAACCGAGCTCGCGCTGCTGAATCGCTGCCGCAAGGCGCTGGAAGGCGAAACGCCGCTGCGCGAATTGGATTTCAGACCGGAAGAATTGAAGATGCTGACGGGGTTCACATTCCTGACGCGGAAGCCGATGCTTTATGTATTGAACCTGGGCGACGAAGAAGCGGGCGACATCGACCGCGTGGTCGAGAAGCACAGCTTGCAGAAGCTGGCCACCAAAGCCCATACCGCCGTGGTGCCCTTCTGCGGAAAAATCGAAGCGGAGCTTGCCGATCTTCCGGATGCCGAAGCGGCGGAACTGATGGGCGCCTACGGCCTGGCGGAATCGGGGCGCGACCGGCTGATCCAGGCGAGCTATCGCCTGCTGGGATTGATTTCTTTTCTCACTTGCGGCGAGCCGGAATGCCGCGCCTGGACAATCGAACGCGGCATGACGGCGCAGAAAGCCGCCGGGGCGATTCACAGCGATATCGAGCGCGGCTTCATCAAAGCAGAAGTGGTGAATTGGGAGGAATTGCTGGCCGCGGGAAGCTGGGGCGCGGCGCGCGAGCGGGCGAAGGTGCGGCTCGAAGGAAAAGAATATATCGTGCAGGATGGCGATGTGATTTTGTTCCGGCACAGCGGGTAGGGCGGAAAAATTCAAGAATGACGGCGCGAACATTCTTGGATGCGTGGGACGCATCGCGATTCTGAAGGGCTCGCACAGGCAGGAGTGCCTGTGCTACTGAGAAAATGGACACTCCACACTCGGCGCATGTGCTGCTGGCCCTGACACTGGGACTGGTTGCCGCCGCGGCAAACCTTGCGGGCGGATTCCTGATCATTCGAAGGCAATGGTCGCGCGAATTTTTGCGCTACTTCATCGCGCTGGGCGCCGGGTTCATGCTGGCAACCACTTTGCTCGAGATGGTGCCGGAATCGGTGCACCTGCGCGGAACTGGCGCGCTGACGTACGTGCTGGGCGGGTATTTGATGGTGCACCTTTTCGAGCACACCCTGGCGCCCCATTTCCATTTCGGCGAGGAAACGCACAAGGAAGAGATGGCGCACTCGCACGCGAGTTATGCCGCGCTGCTCGGCCTGGTGATTCACACATTTTTCGATGGCGTGGCCATCGCTTCGGGCGTGCTGGTCTCGGCATGGCTCGGCGTGCTGATTTTTCTGGCGATTTTCCTGCACAAGTTTCCGGAAGGATTCACCGTCGCTTCGTTGATGCTGGCGAGCGGGCAGAGCCGCCGCGTGGCATTCATTTCCTCGGCGATTCTGGGTGGAGCAACCTTCGCGGGCGTGGGCTTGATGTATTTGTTGCGCGCGGAAGTGAGCGACGCGCTGCCGATTTCAGCGGGTGTAACGCTTTACGTGGCGGCGTCCGATCTAATGCCGGAAGTGAATCGCGAGCCACACGCGCGCACGGCGCTGCTGGTCTTTATCGGCGCCGCCCTCATGCTATTTCTGCGCTGGGCCTTCCGTTTCTAATCCGAAGTGCCGCCTGGCGGAAGCCTCCCTCGATTCCGCTATTTTTTCGCTCGGGGCCTGCGGAAGTCGCGGGGGGATAAACCGAAGCGGCGGCTGAAGAGAGAACTGAAGGAGCCAAGGCTTTCGAATCCGGTTTCGAGACAGATCTCGGTCACACTCAAGTTCGATTGCTTCAGCAGGTGCGCGGCGCGCTCGAGGCGGTGGCGTGTGAGATAGGCATGCGGCGTTTCGCCGAAAAGTCGGGTAAACGACCGGTGGAAATGGAATGGCGAGAGGCATGCGGCGCGCGATGCCTCTTGCAACCGGACGCGCTGCGATTGTGAAGAGAGCAGGCAGTCGCGGCCGCGCAGAAGCCGTTTGTAAAGTTCTTCGCGCGTCGCAGCGCGAGATGCGGGCAGCTTCGCGCGGGCCGTCTCGGTTTGCTGATGTTCCCGAACCATTGCGCGTGCGACGGCGAAGAAATCGTCCTCGAATTCGTGATTTGCCGGGTTGGCCGAGAGAAACCTCCGCCGGATCGTCTTGATCTTTGCGAAGAGAGGCCTCGGTTTGCTCTCGATTTTTTCGTAGAAGCCCAATCGGGCTACGCGGCCGGGTTCGGGTGAGTCGAGCAGATCCTCATCTGGCCGGACGATGCCGCGATAGACGTCTTCCACGAATCCACGCTCAAAGAACAGGCAGAAGGTGGTAGCTTTCTGCGTGGAGTCCATGGTCATGGTGTAGCGCTGGCGGTCGTTCAAGATGAGAAAAGTGTTTTCGTGGAGCACGAATTTGCGCCCGGCAGCTTCCCAGGTAACAGAGCCTGCCAGGACCGATTTGATCGAGAGCCAGCCTTCACATTCCGGGACGTGATAGTCGTAGCTGGACCCGCTCAGGATGGCATTCTGCGTACCGAGCTTCGCTGACTCCCGAGGATTGAGGAGTACGGAGGGCGAGTCGGGCTTTTGGCGAACCCTGGATTCATGTGGCATTGGGCTTAGAGTAGCTTAGACGGGGCGCGGAGCCAACTGGTGATCCGCGGAAGAAATGCGGTTTGTGGGAGGTGTTCGGGCGATCGCATCGCATGGTGATGAAGGTATTTGTTTTGTGCTGTTTACCTCGAAATTGAGAGTGGGATGACTAAGGACTCGCAGGGGGGTTGAATCAAGTGAATCAAGGGTAGTGCGCCAGCCTTCCCGATACAACCCATCGGGACAAGAAAGGCCGGCGCCACATGGGATGTAAACACCGGGGTGACCGCAACTTTCTGCACCCGCTTGTGTTAGATAGAATGTGGAGGTCATGACCAGGACCGACGTCCAATTGATGCTGGACGTAAAGGCCGGGGACGAGGCGTCCTTTGAGCTTTTGCTCCAGAAGTATCGGTCTCCGCTGGTCAATTTCCTCTACCGCATGGTCCGCGATAAAGGGAACGCGGAGGACTTGGCCCAGGAAGTTTTTCTTCGTGTTTATCGCGCTCGTAAAAAATACGAGGCGAGCGCCAAGTTCACCACATGGATGTTCCGGATCGCGACGAATCTGGCGCTGAATTCGATTCGCGACGGCCGCTACCACCAACTGGAAATTTCGATTGATGGACCAACGGAAGAAGACGAACCGGCCTTTCAATTGCCGGCGCGCGAGGCCGGCGCCGAGCAGCAATTAATCGAACGCGCTCGCGCCAAGCTGATTCACCGCGCCGTGATGGAATTGCCGGAGAAGCAGAGGGCAGCCGTGCTGCTCCACAAGTATCAGGATTTGGATTACTCGGAGATCGCGCATGTGCTGGAGTGCTCGGAAAGCGCGCTGAAATCGGTGCTGTTTCGCGCATATGAGGAATTGCGAGTGCAGTTAGCGCCGCTCGCCGGGATGACGGCGGAAGCGGCGCCGGCAAGCCTGGCGAGCCGGGAAGGAAAGAAGCAATGAACTGCGAAAAGATGGGAATCAAACTGATTGCTTATCTGGACGGGAACGCGAGCGCGGGCGAGCGCCGCGAGGTGGAAGCGCATCTCGCCGATTGCGGCGCCTGCCGAACGCGAGTCGAGGAGTATCGCCGGCTGTGGAGCGCGCTCGAGCAAGTGCCGGACATCGAGCCTTCCCTGACCTTTGATGCTCGAATGCGCCAGCGCATCGCCGCCGAGCCCAAGCCGAAATTCTGGGGATGGTTTGTGCCTTCGCCGCGCTTGGCGCTTTCGCTGGCTTTGCTGCTGGTGCTGTCGTGCTGGCTGGCCGTGGTGCCGACCGACTTGGGTCCGGGGTCGCCAGCGGCGCAGAGCGATCAGGATTTCAAGATGATCAAGGATTTGCGCGTGCTGGAAGATTACGACGTGCTGACCAAGTTCGATGCGCTTTCCGAGTTGCCTCCGGCGCAGCCGGTCGCGACGCCTCCGGCGCAGAAGCAAGATGACAAGTCCACCATGTGAGGATAGGTAGGAACGGACAGTTTGGTCATGAGCTTTGGAACGGGCGATCCAGGGATCGCGAACACAGTATGCGACAACATCGACTCCAATTCGTAGCCTGGCTTGCACTCGCCGGGTTGACTCTGGCCGCGGGACCTGCTTCCGCGCAGCGATTAAGGTGGCGTTCGTCGTGGACTGCCACTCGGGCGGCGCAAAAAGAGCCGAAGCCTCCGAAGACCCCGAACGCAAAAGCCGGCCTGGTGAACCCGCCGAAGCAAGGGCAGGGAAAAGCCCGCGGAATGATGGGCCTGCCGCCGAAGTGGGTGGAAAACCTGCGCGAGATGTCGCCCGAAGAGCAAGAGCGCTTCATGAACAACAATGAGCGCTTCCAGGGCTTGCCTTCCGAACGCCAGGCGCAGATCCGGCAGAATCTCCGCCGGTGGAACAGCCTGACGCCGGAACAACGGAACGATCTGCGCAATCGAGTGCAAGTTTGGGAAGGATTGACTCCGCAGCAGCGCCAGCAAGTTCGCACGGAGCTGCTTCCCAAGTGGCAGGCGCTTCCCCAGGAGCGCAAACAAGTGCTGCGCGGCCGGCTGCGCGAACTGAAGGATTTGAACGAAGAGCAGCGCCAGGCACGATTGAATGATCCGAATTTCATGCGCGGCCTTGATCCCGGCGAGCAACAAATGCTGCGGCAGTTGAGCGATCTGCGGCTGGGGTCAAGCCCATAAACACTGTAGAAATGCCCTTTTTCCCCAGCTTTTGTTAACTCATACGAAACATTTTGTCCTGCCTCTCCCGCAATCGCACGGCTACCACTCGCCATCGAATTCTGAAGTGAGCACAACATATTGTGGTCGCTCGAAAACAACTACAAGAGCGGCGCTGCGGATTTTTCCACAATTATTTTTAATTTCGTTCGCTTTCTCCTTGACAAGTTTCGATCTGCGCCTAGAATCGGGGCCAAAGTGGGTAGAAGTGGTAGCAAGTGTTACAAAGTGTTCGAGAGTGTCAGGCAGTGGTTTCAGGCGAAATGCCGCAATCGGGCGTATCAATCATATCGGGCGCGTTGGGCGTGATCGAAAATGCTGCGGGGAAGGTATCCAGGGACGGTGGACGAGAAGGGCAGGCTGAAGATTCCTGCCGACTTTCTGGCCGAGCTGCGCAAGTTCGGCAAGAGGTTCTACGTCACCAGTGAAAATGGAGACTACGCACGCATTTATCCGATCAAAGAGTGGGACGACATTGAAAAGCGTCTCGCCAAGATTCCCTCGCACAATCGCGCCAAACAAAAGTTCCTGACCCGGGCGAATTATTACGGCCAGGAAGTGGAACTGGACGGACAGGGACGGCTGTTAATTCCGTCGCTCCTTCGGGAGTCGGCGGAGATGAAGGGGGAGGTCGACGTGATGGGCAACCTGACGTACTTGCAGGTTTGGAATCACGGGCGATTCCTCGAACACATCAACCAGAACCCGATCACCACGGAAGACGAACAAGCATTATCAGATCTGGGCATTTAACGTAATTGAGCGCATTGCATACGCCGGTCATGCTGGAGGCGGTGATGCAGTGGCTGCGGGTAGAGCCTGCCGGGACGTATCTGGACGCGACGGTCGGCACCGGGGGATACAGCTTGGAAATCGCCCGGCGGCTGACGACAGGCCGGCTGATTGGGCTCGACAGAGACCCGCAGGCCCTGGACATCGCGCGGGAACGGCTGAAGGAATTCGAGCAACGGGTGACTCTGGTGCAAGCAAATTTTTCGAAGATCGACGAAGTCACGAACCGCTTGAGGCTGCAGCCGCTCGATGGCGTGGTGGCCGATCTGGGCGTATCGAGTTTGCAGCTCGACAGCCGCGAGCGCGGATTTTCCTTCCGCTGGGCCGGGCCGCTCGACATGCGCATGGGGCCGGATGAGCCCTTGACGGCAAGCGAAATTGTGAACCAGTGGCCGGAGAAGCAACTGGCCGACCTGCTCTATCACTACGGTGAAGAGCGGGATTCACGCAGAATCGCCAAGGCAATCGTTCGTTCGCGACCGATTCGCGACACCGAACACTTGGCAACGGTTGTGGCAGGGGGAAGCAAAGCACGGGGAAGGCAGAAACTGCATCCCGCGACAAAAACGTTTCTGGCGCTGCGGATAGCGGTGAATCGAGAATCGGAGGAGCTCGGGCAGTTTCTTTCGCGTACCCCTGCCACTTTATCTCCGGGAGGCCGCTGGGTGATTCTCAGCTACCACTCGCTCGAAGACCGGCTGGTAAAGCATTCCTTCCAGCGCCTGGCGCGGGAAGGCGTGCTTCGAATCCTGACGAAGAAAGTAGTCCGGCCCAGCGAGCAGGAAGTTTACGAAAATCCACGGGCGCGAAGCGCAAAATTGCGCGCGGCCGAGAGGAAGGCGCCGGAAACAGATGCGGCGCCGCATGTGGAGAAATGACGGAATATTACACGGTGAAGCGAATTGACAATTCAAGGCTGGTCCGGCTGAAGGCGCCGAATCGGCTGCGCGACTGCAGCCGCCGGGTGGCTGGCGGCGCCGCGCTTGCGGCCTGCTGCCTGCTGTATGCCTGGCAGCACTTCCAGTGCATCCAGCTTCGTTACGACCTCGAAGATTTGCAATCGAAGCGCGGCCAGGCGGTCGAACTGAATCAGCATTTGCGGCTCGAAATCGCAGGCTTGCGAGCGCCGATGCGCATCGACTCGATCGCGCGCAATCAACTCGGGCTGACGGTTCCCGTGCCCGGTCAAGTGGCCCTGGTGGAGGGCCCGAACGAACCCGTTGTGGCACAGGCGAGCGTAGCGCAGACGACCCGGCCGTAAGTTCGACAATTGGCAGGCAGCCCCGGCTTTTTTGTTCAGTTTGGCCGGGCAAAGACACAGGCTTTCGGCCGGAGTCCCCATCATCAATGGAGCAGCGCAGCGCTCGTACTCGCTGGTTAATCGTCTTTGGTCTCGCCATTCTGTGGGTGGTCGTGGTTCTGCTCCGCCTGAGTTACCTCCAGCTTTACCGCTATAGCGATTACCTTGCCCGGGCCCAACGGCAGCAACAGCGCATCGTGGAAGTGAGCCCCAAGCGCGGCGTGATTTACGACCGGAACGGCCGTGAATTGGCGATGAGCGTTTCGGTGGATTCCTGTTTTGCCGATCCCGATGAAATCTCGGACCCGGAGATGGTGGCCAGCCTGCTGTCTCGCGTGCTGGGAACGCCGGTGGATGAGCTTCAGGAAAAGCTTGCGGAGTCGAAAACGTTCGTATGGATCGCGCGAAAGCTGCCGCCGGAAACCGTCTCGCGGATTCAAGCGCTCAATTTGAAGGGAATCTATTTCCAAAAGGAAAATCAGCGCTTCTACCCGGAGAAAACTCTTGCGGCGCACGTGCTGGGGTATGTGGACGTGGACGAGCACGGTCTGGGCGGGATCGAATACGCGCTCGACAAGGATATCCGCGGACGGCCCGGCCGGGTGCTGGCCTACGCGGACGCACGGCGCCGCTGGTATGACCGCACGCAATCGGCAGTAGATGCGGGCGCCAACGTGGTCTTGACGCTGGACGAAAATATCCAGTACATCGCTGAAAAGGAATTGTCGGCGGCCATCGCGCAAACACACGCGAAAGCGGGCGTGATCGTGGTGCAGGATACGAACACGGGGGAACCGCTGGCCATCGCGAACTGGCCGACATTCGATGCCAATAAGCCCGCGGCTTCGAGCGACGATTCGCGCATGGACCGCGCCGTGACGGCGGCGTACGAGCCGGGGTCGACCTTCAAGCTGATCACGCTGACGGGCGCAATTGCCGAAGGGATCACCAATCCCGCCGAGATCATCGATTGTCAATTGGGTTTGATTACGGTGGCCGGCCGGCTGATCCACGATTGGCATCCGTTCGGAATGCTGTCGGTGACGCAGATCCTGGAACATTCCAGCGACGTGGGCGCGATCAAGCTGGCGCTACGTCTGGGCGCGCCGAAGTTCTATCACTACATGCGTGCATTCGGATTCGGCCAGATCACGGGAATCGAATTGCCCGGCGAGAATCGCGGGTTGCTGCGCCAAATCGATCATTGGACGCCCAGCTCCATCGGTTCGCTGGCCATGGGACAGGAAGTAAGCGTGACGCCGATTCAAATGGTTTCGGCCGTATCGGCCATCGCCAACGGCGGAATGGTCTACAAGCCCCGGGTGGTTCGCGAGATTCGCCGGGGCAATGCCGTGCAAATGATCGCGGCCCCCGATCCTCAGCGGGCACTTGATCCCACGACGGCGGCGACGCTGCGGTTAATGATGGAAGGAGTAGTGAACGAGGGCACGGGCAAGAGCGCGGCCCTGAATGGCTACAGCGTGGCGGGCAAAACGGGGACGGCGCAAAAAATCGATCCAGCCACGGGCCGCTATTCGAAAACACAATACGTGGCGTCGTTCATCGGGTTCACCCCGGTGAATACGCCCGCGGTGACGATCCTGGTGGCCATCGATTCTCCGGTTGGAGCACATCACGGCGGCCAAGTTGGCGGACCCATTTTTCGCCGCGTGGCGGAACAGGTGCTTGCCTATATGGCCGTGCCGCACGATTTGCCCATTATCCCCGAGGCACAGTGGGCCGCGCATCATCGCGACGATACAGAAACAAGCGAGGGGGATAGCGATTTCATTCCCATGCAGACGCAGGCGGTTTCAGAGGAGCCGGTTCCCGCTGCAACCTCGCAGACTTCGCAAACGATCGCCTTCGCCGAGGGCGAAGGAGTCGCGGTCCCAGATTTAGCCGGCCAAACAGTTCGCGGCGTCACCCAGGCGTGCTCGAAGCTGGGGTTGACGCCCGTTCTCGTTGGCAGCGGGATTGCAGTGGATCAATCACCGGCAGCCGGAACGCGCCTGGCGCGTGGCAGCCGGGTAACGGTAAGGTTCGGTCGTTCGCCAGGCCTCGTCCCAGCCTTGGCCAGGGAGAACTGATGTGAATTCAGCAACAAAAAGTAAGTCCATTACAAGAGGTGAGCCGCAGCAGCCTATACTCATCTCGTCGAGAATGAAGCTCGAGGAACTACTCTCCGGGATCGAACTCGTCCAGCTCAGCGGCCCGTCTGATGCAAGAATCACGTCGATTGCTTACAACAGCGCACAGGTGCGTCCGGGAACTCTCTTCTTCGCGCTGCGCGGGGAAAAAACGGATGGCAATCAATTCGTTGCCGATGCCATCGAGCGCGGGGCTGCGGCGATTGCCAGCGAATTGCCCGCGCCGCATACTCTGCCGCCCACCATCGCGTGGGCGCAGGTGCAACATCCCCGCCGGGTGCTCGCCAGCGCCTCAGCCAATTTCTTTGGACGTCCCGGCGAGGCATTGCAGTTGGTTGGCGTGACAGGCACGAACGGCAAAACAACCACAACGTACCTGGTGGAATCGATTTTGCGCGCTGCAGGCCTGGTCAGCGGCCTGGTGGGAACGATTGCCTATCGCACGCCCAAGGGCACGCGCGAAGCGCCGCACACCACCCCCGAATCTTTCGATTTTCAGCAGATTCTGGCCGAGGTGCGCGATGGCGGCGGCACGCACGCCGTGCTTGAAGCCAGTTCGCACGCGCTGGCGATGGACCGCTTGTGGGGCTGCCGGTTCGCCGTCGCAATCTTAACAAACCTGACACGAGATCATCTGGATTATCACAAGACTTTCGAAGATTATTTCGCGGCCAAGCGGCGCCTGTTTGAAAGCACGGGTAAAGGCGCGGCGGCTACGGGCGTAATCAATACGGATGATCCGTACGGCGCGCAACTTCTAGGTCTGGCTTCGCGCACGCTGACTTACGGCCTGAAAAGCGGCGCGCAATTGACCACCAAGAAATTCGACCTGTCGTTTTCCGGTCTGGAATTTACGGCGCAAACGCCGGCAGGTAAAATTGAAGTCCGGTCTCCACTTGTGGGCCGCATCAATGTTTACAACATTCTGGCCGCGATCGGCGCGGGAATTGCGCTGGGCATTCCACCCGAAGCGATTGAAACAGGCATCCGGCAGCTCGACAGTGTTCCCGGCAGATTCCAGCGCATCGATGAAGGGCAGCCATTTCTGGTGGTTGTGGATTACGCGCACACCGACGATGCCTTGCGCAATCTGATCGCAACGGCGCGCGACCTGGTGGAGAAGGGCAGGATCATCACGCTTTTCGGCGCGGGCGGCGACCGCGATCGCACCAAGCGCCCGCTGATGGGTGAGGCCGCTGGAAGTCTGAGCGATCTAGTTGTATTGTCGAGTGATAACCCGCGCAGCGAAGATCCATTGCGAATTATCAACGATGTGGCCGTGGGCTTGCAGAAAGTGAATGCGAAGTACCGGGTCGAGCCGGATCGGACCCGCGCAATCGAAATGGCCATCGATGAGGCAGCACCGGGCGACATTGTGCTGCTCGCCGGTAAAGGCCATGAAAACTATCAAGTTCTGAAGGATCGTACGATCGAGTTTGACGAGCGGGAAATCGCTCGACGGGCATTGCGCCGTCGCGGTTATAGCAAGTCGGCAGCGTAAGGCAAGGCTGGTTCTGGCACGGCGCGTGCAAGTTTTACGATATGGCCTTCTAGTCGTGAGTCAAATGGAGTTTGGCGCCTAGGCGTGACGACCAAACCTTTGGAGACACGATGCGGTGGACCGTGGAACAAGTGGCTAGCGCTCTGGGTGTCGAGACTCCCAAAGGTCTCAACCCCCTGGCCCGGATGGCCGGTGTCTCGATTGATTCGCGTACTCTCCGGGCTGGAGAAATGTTCTTCGCCATACGCGGACCGAGTCACGATGGACACAGTTTTGTGGCTCAAGCTTTGGCCTCGGGGGCTGTGGCCGGGGTGGTGGAACAGGCGCGTTGGGCGGAATTTCCGGAATCGATTCGCGACCAGATCCTCCCGGTCCCGAGCACCTTCGCAGCGCTGCAACATCTGGCCCGAAGCGTCTGTCGCGCATGGCGGGACGCACGCCCGGGACGGCGGCTGGCGGCGATCACCGGCTCAGCCGGGAAAACGACAACCAAGGAAATCCTGGCGGCGCTTCTGGCCGCGCGGTTCCGCGTACTGAAGTCGGAAGGAAATCTGAACAATGACTATGGCTTGCCGCTGACGCTGCTGCGGCTGGACGAAGAAGACGTGGCCGTGGTGGAACTGGGCATGTCGGCGCGTGGCGAACTGACGCGGCTGGCGGAAATCGCGGAGCCGGATCTGGGCGTGGTGACAAACGTCGCGCCGGTGCATCTGGAATTCTTTTCTTCGGTGGATGAAATTGCGCTGGCCAAGCGCGAATTAATCCAGGGCCTGGCAGGATCTCAGCCGGTAGCGGTGCTGAACGCCGATGATTCGCGCGTGGCGCGCTTTGCGGATGGCTTTCGCGGGCGCGTGCTGACTTACGGGACGGCGGCTTCGGCCGCGTTTCGCGCGGAGGCGATCGAAGACCGCGGCGCCGAAGGCACTTCATTCGACTTCGTTGGACCGGCGGGCCGTGCGCGGTTTGAACTGCCGCTGCTGGGCCGCCACAACGTCTACAACGCGCTGGCCGCGCTGGCCGCGGCAAGCGAATGGGGCATTGACGCCGAAATCGCACGCGGAGTTCTGGCCGCATTGAAGCCGGCCAACATGCGCGGGGAAATCCTGCGATTCGAAAAGGGATTCACGGTAATCAACGATAGCTACAATTCAAACCCTCTCGCGCTCGCGAGCATGGTGGACCTTCTGGCCGCGACGCCGGGCTACCGCCGCCGAATTCTTGCCGCCGGCGAAATGCGCGAATTGGGATCCACCGCCGCGGAATTGCACCGGGAAGCCGGCCGCCACGCGGCCGTGAAGAAGATTGATTGGATCATTGGTGTCGGCGGCCACGCCCGGGAACTCGCCAATGGGGCGATGCTCGAAGACCACCCGAGCGATCAAGCTCTATTTTTCGCGACCCCCGAAGCGGCGGGTAATTTTCTCAGCGGGATCATGACGCGCGGAGATTTGCTGCTGGTGAAAGGCTCGCGCGGCGTGCGCATGGAAAAGATCATCGAGGCGCTCAAGACAAGATTTGCTTTAGTCGGCGCACGGCCCACCGTCGAGGCCGGAGGGCCAAAGCGGAACTGAGATGCTTTACTATTTATTCGTATACGCCCTTCGCCCGCACTTCAGCCCGCTGAATGTGTTTCGGTACATCACCGTACGCACGGCGCTGGCCAGTCTGACGGCGCTGTTCCTCTCTCTCGTTTTCGGACCGTGGATGACGCGCCGGCTGCGCGAATTGCAGATCGGGCAATACATTCGCGAGGAAGGCCCGGAGCGGCATCAATCGAAGGCGGGAACGCCTACGATGGGAGGGGTGCTGATCGTCGGCTCCCTGGCCATTCCCACTTTATTGTGGGCGGATTTGCGAAATCCATACGTGCTGCTGGCGCTGTGCTCGACGCTGGCATTCGCGGCGATTGGTTTTGTGGACGATTATACGAAAGTAGTGTTGAAGCGGAATTTGGGCCTCTCGGCAAAGAGAAAATTCATGTGGCAGGTGATCACTTGTGCGGTTGTTGCTTCTGTGCTGCTGGAATTGAAGAATCGCGGCGTCTACACGACCGCGCTCAGCGTCCCCTTCTTCAAGAATCTGCATCCCGACCTGGTGATCCGGCCGCTGTGGGAAAGCCGGTTTTGGTGGCCGCTCGGCGTCTTGCCGTTTCTGGTGTTTCTGATTCTGGTGATCGTCGGCGCATCGAACGGAGTGAATTTGACGGATGGCCTGGACGGTCTGGCGATCGGTTGCATCCTGGTGGCCGCGGGCGCTTTGACGGTGCTCACGTACGTTGCCAGCAACGCGCGCCTGGCCGATTATTTGGACCTGCAAAGAGTTCCAGCGGCGGGTGAGCTGACGATTTTTTGTGGCTCGCTGGTGGGCGCGTCGATGGGGTTCCTTTGGTACAACGCGCACCCGGCCGAGCTGTTCATGGGAGACGTAGGCTCACTGGCGCTGGGCGGCGCGATTGGAGTGATCGCGGTCATCATCAAGCAGGAAATTTTGTTGCTCTCGATCGGCGGCGTTTTTGTGATCGAAGGGCTTTCGGTAATCCTGCAGGTGGCGTCGTTCAAGCTGACCGGCAAGCGGATTTTTCGCATGGCGCCGCTCCACCATCATTTCGAAATGATGGGCTGGAGCGAATCGAAAATTATCGTCAGGTTCTGGGTGGCGTCGCTTTTTTTCGCGCTTTTTTCCTTGACCACGTTGAAGTTGAGGTGAATGGGCCGTGAAAGCGGGCATTGAATTGGCGGGCAAGCGGGTGCTGGTGGTGGGACTGGCGAGAACGGGAATCGCAACGTCGCTCTTCTGCGCCCGAGCAGGAGCGAAAGTGACGGCGACGGACGAGCGGGCGGAGGCCGAAATCGGCGAGACCGCGCAAAATCTTTCGAGTGCCGGCGTTACACTCGCGCTCGGCGGGCATCCTTCTCATATTTTTCTCGACCAGGATTTGATCGTGGTCAGCCCCGGCGTGCCGGCAAAAATTCCGCCGCTCGAACAGGTGCGCGCTCGCGGAATTCCAGTCTGGAGCGAAATCGAGCTGGCCTGGCGGTTTTTGAGCGGCCGAGTGGTGGCCATCACCGGCTCGAACGGCAAGACGACAACGACCGCCCTGCTGGATCATATTCTCAAAGGCGCGGGCATTCCCACGCTTCTGGGCGGCAACATCGGCACGCCGCTGATTTCGCATGTGGAGGCTTCCACCTCTTCCAGCGTTGCCGTGGTGGAGGTGAGCAGCTTCCAACTCGAGACTATCGAAAGCTTCCGGCCAGACATTGGCGTGCTGCTCAATCTCACACCGGACCATCTTGATCGCCACCATTCGCTCGAAGAGTATGCGCGCGCAAAAGGCCGTTTGTTTGAAAACCAGATTGAACGCGATTCGGCCGTGCTGAATGCCGACGACCCACAAGTGGCGCAGTTGGTTCCTTCGCGGCCGCAAGTATTCTGGTTCAGCCGCCAGCGCCGCGTGGCCTCCGGCGCGTTTTTACGCGATGGCCAGATTATTTTCCGGCACGAAGGCGATGAATCGCCGCTGCTTCACTCCGACGACATCACTCTGCGCGGATCGCACAATGTGGAAAATGTGCTGGCGGCAGCGGTGGCGGCGCGGCTGATCGGCGCGGAGCCGGAAGAAATCGCGCAGGGTGTGCGCACATTTGCGGGCGTCGAACATCGCCTGGAGTTTGTAGCGCGAATCAACGGCGTAAATTTCTTCAACGATTCCAAAGCAACCAATGCGGACGCGACTCAAAAAGCTCTGGAAGCCTTCAATGGCCCGCTGATGGTGATTCTCGGCGGAAAAGACAAAGGCAGCGATTACACCGTCCTGCGCGAGCCGCTGAAACGAAATACCCGCCTGGCGCTGGTGATCGGCGCCGCCGCGGAAAAAATCACGGCGCAACTGAATGGCGCGGTCCCCGTCGAGCAAGCCGGAACGATCGAGCGTGCCGTGCAACTGGCTTACTCGTTCGCGCGGCCAGGGGACACGGTGCTGCTCGCGCCGGCTTGCGCGAGTTTTGATCAGTTCGAAAATTACGAGCATCGCGGCCGGGTGTTCAAGGAGTTGATCCACCAGCTCGTCGCGCAAACTGAAAATCGCGCCGCCGGTTTATCGGCCAGAAAAGGATAGGAATGCCCCGTACGCTGCAAATCGATCGCCGGCTCTTTGGAGTGACGGTGGGGCTGTGCCTGGTGGGCGCCGTAATGGTGTTCAGCGCCTCCGCCGTGGTGGCGCGCGAGCAATATCACAACGGCTACTGGTTCCTGCTGCGGCAGTTGGTGTGGCTGGCGTTTGGGCTGGCCGGAATGTACGCGCTGATGAACACGGATTACAAAAAGCTGCGTCAGCCGAAAGTAATCTTTACGGGGCTGGGCCTGGCGTTCCTGATGCTGTTGGGCGTGTTCTTTCTCGATCGCACCCATCAGACGCACCGGTGGATTCGCCTCGGCCCGCTGGGCATACAGCCCTCTGAACTGGCCAAGCTGGTGGTGATTTTGTATCTCGCGTGGTTCCTCGAGCTGCGGCGACGGCGGCGCGAATACGGCATAAACGACGTGATGAACACTCTGGCTCCGGCGCTCGGTCCGGTGCTGCTGCTTGCCGGCCTGGTGATCGCCGAGCCGGACCTGGGCACCGCGCTGATGATTCTGCTGGTGGCGCTGATGTTGTTTTATGTTTCCGGGCTTTCGATGCGCTATCTTGGGTATGCTGCGCTGGGCGCGTTGCCGTTATTTTACTTCTTCGTCGTGCGCGTGCCCTATCGCTATCAAC
>JBGQGW010000060.1:0-16250 GCA_041497605.1 Terriglobia bacterium
ATTCGCGAACCTATTCCGCGCCCTGTACGGGTGAGCGAAACCACTCATCGATCACCGCGCGAAGGCGGTCTGGATAATCCGTCATCACGCCGTCCACGCCGGCCGCCAGCGCGGCTCGCATTTGTCCCGGCTCGTTCAGAGTCCAGGTGACCACGCGCAAATCCGCGCGATGCGCCTGCTCCACCAACGCGGCCGTCACCAGATCAGCGCGCGGCGCAAGTTGTCTCGCGCCCATGCGCAATGCCAGGTCCACCGCATTCGCCCGCGGCTCATCGAACAGGAATCCTGTCATCACCGTATCGTCCAACTGATGAATTCTTTCCAGATTGTCCGCGCCGAAGGAAAGCACGATCACGCGGTCCGTCGCTTTGTTTGCGCGCAGTGCCCCCACCAGGGCATCGTGCAGTCCCCAAGCCTCTTCGGATTTGATCTCCAGATAAAACGTGACGTCGGATTCGCGCCCGAACGCCAGGATTTCATCGAGAGTGGGCAAGCGTTCACCGGCGAATTGCGAGCCAAACCACGATCCGGCATCGAACTCGCGCAACTCGAGTTGCGAGAAATCGTGAACCAGGCCGCGGCCATTGGTGGTGCGCTCGAGCGTGGAATCGTGGATGGCGGCGAAGCGGAGGTCGCGAGTGAGATGCAAATCCGTTTCAATGAATTTCGCGCCCAACTCGACGGCCCGGCGAAATGCGGCCAGAGTATTTTCCGGCGCGTATCCGGACGCGCCGCGATGGGCAACGATCCAGGGTCGTCTCATGTTGATTTGGTATCGTAGCAGAAACCCGCCCGGCCCTCGCACGCGCCCGGGCATTCTGTGCTGCTTGTTCGATACCTGCCCCTTTGGGCCAGGCTGGGCGGTCCTGGCCACAAAAGGCGAGGAGGGAAAACAATTTCCACCGGACCCCCTGGACAGCACATAAAGTGAAAATCCTGGGCCGCTGAGAAAACAATTTCCTCAAGCTAATCGACTGAAAACAAGCAAGATGTATAAATTGGCTCGTTTGCGGATTTGGCCGCTCAATTGCCCATCTTTCCTGTGCCCACGAGGACTCATTATGTCGAATAGCGGCTACCACATCAATCCCGCGATCTCCAGCGCCCCTCCGAGGGGGATGAAATCCCCTGGCCCTATACGGGGCTTTTCGACGAATGCGAAATCGCGCCGCACGATCAATATTCCCCCGGCGGACTTCGCCGCTGCCCGCGACCTGCCCAAGGGTTTCCTGGAATTTCTGCTGCCGCTGCATCGCGCGTTTACACCGCGGCAGCGCCAACTGATTGCGCAGCGCGAAGCAGCACTCGATGCGGCGCATCGCCGCCGCCTGCCGGGATATTTGCCCGCGTCCGAAGCCACTCACACGGACTGGAAGATCGAGCTGCCGGATTGGTGCCGCGATCAACGGAACCAGATGACGGGCCCTGCGGACGAAGCCGACCTGGTGGTGAAGATGCTGAATTCGGGCGCGCCGGGCGTGATGCTGGATCTTGAGGATTCGCTGGCCGATCTGATGACGCACCGGCTGCAAGGCATCAACAATATTCTGGCGGCGTTGCGCGGAGAGCTTTCCTATTTCGATCGCAAACGAAATCGCACGGTGGCTATCGAGCCCAGCTCGACCGTAATTTTGATCCGGCCGCGCGGGCTGCACTTGCACCAAGCCGGAGTGGTGGAAGGAGACCTGGTCGCCGGGCCGTTATTCGATCTGGCCATGGTGATTTACCAGCTCGATCCCGCGGAGCTGAAACTTCCGCTGACGATTTACATTCCAAAATCCGAATCCGCCGACGAAGCAATTTGGTGGCGCGATGTGTTCCGTGAATTCGCGCGCGCAAAAGGGATGCCCGCCACGTGGATCAAGTGCATGGCGCTGGTGGAAGCCCATCCCATGGCCTACGAGATGGAAGAGTTCGCGTTCAACTTGCGCGATCACATTCTCGGACTCAATCTGGGCCGCTGGGATTACATGGCCAGCCTGATCCATTTCATGCTGCATGATTCCGAATGGGTCTTTCCCGACCGCAATACGATTCCGCACGATGTTCCTTTCTTCCAGAATTTGCGCTCGCTGATGGTGGAGAATTGCCACAAGCATGGCCTGCTCGCCATCGGCGGCATGACGGCGCTTTACCCGAGCCGCGAAAATCCTGAACTGAATGCCCGTGCGCTGGCCGTCCTCGAGAAAGACAAGAAAAACGAAGCCGCCTGCCTGATGGACGGCGCCTGGACCGGCCACCCGGACCAGAACGAAATTGCCGTGACTCAATTCCCTGCTCCGAACCAATTGCTGGCGCGCCCGTCGAATTTCCTGCCGCAACCGGATTTACGCCCGTCGCCTGCTGGAATCGGGAACATCACGCTCGATGGAACGCGCGCGGCGGTTCGCACCGTAACCCGCTACCGCCAGGGCGTGCTCTCCGGCAAAGGCGCGAGCCTGCTCGACGGCTACATGGAAGACCTGGCCACGGACCGCATCTACCGCTTGCTGATCGCGCAGCGCGTGCGGCACCGCGTGGCGGTGACGGACGACGCGGGCGAATTTCTGATCCACACCCCGGAGCTGATCACGCAAATTTTTGACGAAGAACTCGCGCGCATCCTGCGCGAATTGCCCGCAGGAACTCACCCGGGAATTATCGAACGATATCAGCAAGCTCGAACCATCAGCGAACGAATGATTCAGGACGGCGAATTCACCACCGCCTAGTCCGCTCAGGCGACCAGGAGACCCTTACAGATGGCACCGAACGGCAAAACGAATCCCGAATCGCAAAATGCAAACGGCAATGGCCACACGTTTCCGCGATGGAAAGGGGTCACTCGCCCCTACACCGTTGCTGACGTGGAGCGCCTGCGCGGCAGCATCCGCGTGGAGCACACCATCGCGCGCATGGGAGCGGAACGTTTGTGGAAGTTGCTGCACACGGAGCCTTACGTCCATGCCCTGGGCGCCCTGACGGGCAACCAGGCCGTTCAGCAGGTTCTGGGTGGACTGAAAGCGATTTATGTGAGCGGATGGCAGGTGGCCGCCGATGCGAACAATTCCGGCGAGATGTATCCCGACCAGAGCCTTTACCCGTCGGACAGCGCCCCAAACCTGGTCCGCAAGATCAACAAGGCATTCCAGCGCGCCGATCAGATCGATCACTCCGAAGGCCGCAACGGCACCTATTGGTTCGCTCCGCTTGTGGCGGATGCCGAGGCAGGCTTCGGCGGGGATTTAAATGCGTACGAGCTGATGAAGTCCATGATCGAAGCCGGCGCCGCTGGAGTCCATTTTGAAGACCAGCTCTCCTCCGCAAAAAAGTGCGGCCACATGGGCGGCAAAGTAGTTGTGCCAACGAGCGAATTTGTGCAGAAGCTTGTCGCGGCACGACTCGCCGCGGACGTGATGGGCGTCCCGACAATTTTGATCGCGCGCACGGATGCGCAGAGCGCCGGAATGATCCGGTCCGATTTCGATGAGCGCGACCGCGCATTCCTGACGGGCGAACGGACCGCGGATGGATTCTTTGGCTTCCGGGGGGGCCTCGACGCCGCTATCGCGCGCGGCCTGGCCTATGCGCCCTACGCGGACATGATCTGGTGCGAAACTTCGACGCCCGATCTCGAAGAAGCGCGCCAATTCGCCGAAGCCATCCATGCCTATTTCCCGGGCAAGCTGCTGGCATACAATTGTTCACCCTCCTTCAACTGGAGAAAGAAGCTGGATCAGGAAACCATCGCGCGCTTCCAGAAGGAACTGGGCGCGATGGGCTACCGATTCCAATTCGTCACGCTCGCCGGGTTCCACTCGCTCAACCTCTCGATGTATGAACTGGCTCGCGCGTATCGCGACCAGGGAATGGCCGCTTATTCAGAGCTTCAGGAGCGTGAATTCGCCCTGGAGGCCGATAATTACCGGGCCGTAAAGCACCAGCGCTTCGTGGGCACCAGCTATTTCGACGCCGTGCAGCAAGTGATCGCCGGCGGCAATTCGTCGGTGACGGCGCTGAAGGGATCCACGGAAGAGGCGCAGTTCACTAAAGAACTTACACCGCATTCCATCGCTCCGTCGCGCCGCCCCATTCCGAAGGTTCCAGGGCGCACGCGAGCATCGAATAACTTTTAGGCGCGCTGTTGCGCTAGGACTTGGGATATGGCGCTATTTATCATTGTCGTGGTATCGATGGTCGTCGGGCAAACCTGGCTCGATTGGCGCGATGACGACCGCCGCTCCGCCCTTCCGGCGTGGGCGAGCAGCGTGGCGCTTTCCGGCGTCCTCGTTGCTTCGCTCACCGCCGCCACCTCCCTCGCCTCGATCTTCTATCGCGACACCGTCGGGCAACTCACCAGCAGCATGAACTCGCCGATGTTCTGGCCTGAACTCGGCTTGCTGCTTTGCGGGCTGGGCATCGCCGTGGCAGCTATCCGCCAAAAGCGCATTCGAGTCCTGCTGCTCATTGCCGGCTTGCTCACTGCCGCCTTCTGGCTCGGCCTCGCGCTCTCCGCCTAGTCACTCTTCAACCCCATCCTCGTTTCCATCTGGCAGCGATGATTCGCTGCCACGATTCACGTTCAGTTCAGCGGATCGGTTTCTTTCTCGCGCCTCCTTCTTGTTCTTCCGGATGTGATCCCACAACATGCAAAGGCCGCTTGCTGAATCCGGACAAGCCTCAGACTAGAAGTTGAATCTGCTGAACTGTTGGTGTTTTAGATTACGGCCACAGGAAACCTGAAAAAATCACCACGCGGCATTCAGCCACTAAGCGTAAGGCGCAGGGAGTCCCAAGTTTCGCCGGTGCTCCCGCATCTGATCCTGCTGGTGAGTCTGTATTCGCGCATCGGAACGCGGCTGCGCCGAACACAGCAGCACAAACCCCGCAGCCAGATCTTCCGGGTAGTAGGATTCCGACGCGCTCTGATCGAACTTCCCCTCGCCGACCAGTCGTCCGGCGCAAGTGAGGCATCTTCCGTGGTGGCAAATCGCGGGGAGATCGAGCCCGTTCCGCGCCGCCGCATCCCAGATGAATTCGTCCCGGTTGACGAGGATTTCCCTTGGGCCGTCTGGCGTTTCCAGAACAATTCGATAGTTAGAAGAATCCACTGTTGGGAAGTATAGAAGATCTGCAGGATTGTCCGCGTACCGCCGGGGGATCAATCACCAGGCCGGCAGCACGCGAACTCTGCAGAATCAACCGTCCATGAAGCATTCGAGATGATGTGATTCCATGGAAAGCCGGCGAAGCCGGCATGACGAGGAATCGAGAGAGAATTGCCCCGATTCACCGTACGCCCTCTCGCCTGACCCTGCCGCGCATGGTGCGGCCCCGGAATCACAACACCAGGCAACAACCGATCACGGATTATAAAATCCGCGGTTCTTGCTGTAGGGCGCTTCACCCGGCTCTCCGCGGCGGAAGTGCCCCGACGGAACCGACTTTCCGTCACGCTCGTGGGCCAGCAGCTCGATGAACCACGCCTCGTGCTCGATTTCTTCGTTCAGAATTCGCGCGGCCATATCATAGGTCCGCGGATCTTTGCCGAAGGTCACGTCGCACACGGCGCTCCAGCTTCGGATGGCGCAGCGCTCCGATTCCAGCAGCAGCGTCAAGATATTCACTGCCGTCGGTGGATCGGGCAATTTCGCCGCCTTGCATCCCGCCTGGTCGTGAAATGCGGGCAAATCATTCGGCAGTTCCCCGCCGAGCTCGTAAATGCGCGGCACGATCAGTTCCCAGTGGGCCCGGTCTTCCAACCGGGCATCCTCGCAAATCTCCTTGTAGTCCTCATGGCCTGCAAGATGCATGCGAAGAATCGTATAGTAATAATAGGTGCTGGCGAATTCCGCACCGGCGTTGGCGATTAGCATCTTGATCAGCTTCTCGACGTCCACGCCGCGCGCGCGAATCACCTCCACCCCCACGCGGCCGGAAACGTCCCCTGGTTTCACAACATTTTTGTCTGCCTTCTCTGGCATTGGTCCACCTCCAGGCAGCAAACTAGCCCCCGCGCATGTAAAGGTCTAATATATAGTTGCTATGAAATCCATAGGCAAAACGTCTCGCACATGCGCTCGCGCCGGGCTCCGCTCGGGCCGAGCCTCGCGTCGCGCAGTCGCGGTGCCTTTGCGCCGACCCTCGCCCAGTACGGTCGCCGTCATTCCGAGGCCCGGCGACTTTTGCCAGACCGAGGAATCGCGAGCCAATCTCGCAATTTCCAAGCTGTACCCTACGAAATTCAAATTCACGCCTTCTGAAAAAGGAAATTGAACCATGGAACTCCACCAACTCCGCTATTTCTGCGCCGTCGTCCGGGCCGGCAACTTCACTCGCGCCGCGCAACACGAAAACGTGGCCCAGCCGTCCCTCTCTCAGCAAATCCTGAAGCTCGAAGACGAACTCGGCGCCAAACTCTTCGACCGCTTCCCGCGCTCCGCGCGTCTCACGCAATCCGGCCGCGCCTTTCTCCCCAAAGCCGGAGCCATCCTCCGCCAGGTCGGCGAGGCGCGCACACAAATCCAGGAAATGGCAGGCGCCGAACGCGGCGAAATTGTCATCGGCGCCATTCCCACGATCGCTCCGTACCTGCTGCCCACGGCGCTGGCGCGCTTCGCTCGCCAGCATCCTGCCATCGCCGTCCACGTAATCGAAGCCATCACTCCCGCGCTCCTCGAACAATTGCACGATGGACGCATTGATCTGGCCCTGCTCGCCCTGCCCATTCCCGGTGACGAACTGGTCTGCGAGGACATCCTCACTGAGCCGCTCTTTGCCGTCCTCCCCGCACAGCATCGCCTGGCGTTTCGCGACACGCTCGACCTGAACGAAATTAAAGACGACCGTTTCCTCCTGTTGAAAGAAGGCCACTGTTTTCGCGAAAACACGATTTCCGCCTGCCGCCATTCCAAGGTGCAGCCGAATGTGGTCTTCGAGAGCGGCCAGTTCTCGACGATTCTTGCTATGGTCGCCGCCGGCATGGGAGTTTCCATCGTCCCCGCAATGGCCATCGAAAAACGAAAAGGCTGCAAATTTATTCGCCTGGAAGACGAACGCGCCAGTCGCCGCGTTGGCCTCGCCCAACTAAAGCACCACTTCCCCACCCGCGCCCATCGCTCCTTCGTCGAACACCTCAAGCAGGCCGCTTCGCTGAAATAAATTTACGTCCGAAATCGCTTCCGAATGTGCGAAGAGCCATAGGCCAAATGTTCCGGATTCCCATTACTCTTGCACGCCTCGGACCCGGAAATGTGGTACTACCCTGAAGATCCTGGGCTAGTACGGATACGGCATACGGGAGAAAAGCCGACTCATGCGAGACACAATCAAACAGATGTGGAGACAACTTGGTTTGGGACTCGTGAATTTCGTCGTGGTTCTCGCGCTCGTATTCGTCCTGCAGGCGCTGATCCACAGGCACGTTAGAGACTCCGTGGGTCTCACGATCCTCTCCGGGGTTGTCTTGGCAGCCTATTTCGCCGGTTCGCGGTGGATCGAGCGCCGCCGGCCAACTGAATTAGAGAGTTCCCGCGCCATCCCGGAAGTGGCGGGAGGAATCGGAATGGGCATCGCGTTATTTTCGGTGGTGATGGGCTTGCTCGGGGCGTTTGGCGCGTACCATCCCACGGGGCGCGGTACATTCGCGGCGCTCGGCAGTGGCTTTTTAGTTGCCATGCTGGTGGCGATTTTTGAAGAGACGGTGGCTCGCGGCTTCCTGTTCCGGCTGATTCAGATCGCCGGGGGAACGTGGATCGCAGTCGTGATTTCCTCGGCCCTGTTCGGCGCCGCCCATGCATCCAACCCCGGAGCCACGCTTACCAGTTCCATCGCAATCGCCCTGGAGGCCGGAGTGCTGCTCGCGGCCGCATACATCGTCACGGGGCGGCTGTGGTTTCCGATTGGAATTCATGCCGGTTGGAATTTTGCCGAGGGCTCGCTATTCGGGATGGCCGTATCCGGCGGCGCTGCAAAATCTGCCCTGATTACAGGCACGCTGACAGGCCCAGTAATCCTGACCGGGGGAGCGTTTGGACCGGAAGCTTCCGTCCTGGCTGTGGTGGTCTGCCTTGTAGCCGCCGTGCTTCTCCTCTGGCGCGCCGCGCGATCCGGCCTCCTGGTACGCCCGCCGTGGAGCCGCACCGTCGCAAGCGACCAATCCGCGACGACTCGCCCTCCCGGACAATAAGAACTCCATCCGCATCCAAGACAAGCGCGCCAGGTGCCTCGAGGGCCTTGAACGGCTTGTGCCGCCGCCTGCCTAGCCACCCACCATGTTGCCATATTCGTTCCGTGGTCGTGCGGCGGGCTTGTAATCGAGCTATTGCCGTGAGAAGTTTAATTGAACTACTCAAAACCACCGAATCAAATCAGGGGGTACCATGCGCCTTCGGCCCCATTTAGCCGTCTTCGCCTTGTTCTGCTCAACCTTCGCGCTGGGTCAGCCTCCGGCAACCCCATTGACTTCCGTCGAAATCCTTGGCTTGCACATTGCCGGTGCATCGAGCGCGAATCTGGAACTGCTGGTCCGGCAGCGCGGCATTGCGTTCAAGCCGGATAACGATTTCCTGGACGTTTTGCAACGATCCGGGGCTGGAGAAATCCTGCTCGCCCGCCTTCGCGCGAGCGAAGCCGCCTCCCCCAAGCCGAAGTCAGGCAAGGAAGCCATGGTTCTGCCGGATCTTTCCGCTTGCGGGGCCAGTTTTGGGGCGGGAGACTTCTCCGCGGCCGAAAGCCCTTGCCGCGCAGCGCTGGATGCGGATGCGAAAAATCCGGTCTTGAGTCTGGCGTTGAGCAACATCCTGGCCGCCGAAAAGCACTATGACGAGGCGATCGCGCTGGCATATCAAGCGATTCAATTGGGACCGCAACTTTCCACATCCCACGTCCTTTTGGGCCGTGAGCTGAACGAGTCTGGGAAGCCGGATGCTGCCGCAACCGAATTTCGTGAGGCCCTGCGACTGAATGCGGATGACATCGATGCGCGGCTCGATCTTGGCAGGCTACTTGTCGCGAAAAAAAGCGATTCGGAAGCCGCCCAGGAATTCAGCCGGGTCCTGAAGCTCCAGCCCGCTTCCAGCGCTGCTCACGAAGGACTGGCTCGCGTGGCGATGGAGCGTCGCGATTGGGACGCCGGAGTCGATGAATGGCGTGAGTTTCTGCGCTTGGTTCCGGACTCCCTTGACGCCCACCTTCAGATCGGTATTTGCCTGGTGAAGACGGCGGAAAGACTTGGAGCGGAGGCGCAAGACGCTACTCAAGCATTGACCGAGGCCATCGATAACCTGCGGCATGCAGTTCAGATGAATCCGAAACTTGCCGCGGCCCACTTCTGGCTCACGCGTGCGTACACTCAAGTTGGGAACTACGCGGACGCAAGGCAGGAGATGCAAACAACTCTAAATCTCGAGCCCGACAATGCAACTTACGCCAAGGCCTATACGCAGTTGGCGCATAGCTGGGCTTCTCCTTCTTTGCCGGAAGTGCCCGAAGAGGTTCAGAAAACGCTCCTCGTTCATAAGGTCCAGCCTGTGTATCCTGCGCTGGCGGAGCGGTCTGGCGTTCGCGGGACTGTGCATTGCCGGGTGGTCATCGCCATGAACGGCACCGTCAAAGAATTGCAGGTAATTTCTGGTCCGCCGGTTCTGGTGAAGCCCGCCCTCGACGCCGCGCGTCAGTATGTGTATCAGCCAACTTTGCTGAATGGTGTGCCGGTCGAAGTGGAAACCACGATCAGCATCGACTTCCCACCCACCGGCACACAAAGCCGCTCCTCTCCCACTCACTAGCCGCCTCGAGGATCAGTCGCCCGGCGGCAAGTGGTCCGCCCTTGCGGAGCGAAGGAACGGTTTGTCTGCTGCATTGGTCTCTCTGCTGCCCACTCGAGAGTCCTCGTCTGAAGCTTCCCTGTTGTGCCAGCTAGAGCGACCCGAGGAACCGGTAGAGCAACTGCTTCTGAGCCGGACTGAGTCGCCTGTACCTGAACGCCTCGTCTGCGGCCTCATGTTCATGATGCTCAATCGCCTCCGAGTACGTCCCTACAGACCCGTCATGCAGCAGTTGCGTGCGCGTTCGAACTCCCCACAACGGCATGGTGCGAACCTTATACGCGGTCTCGGGCGGGCCGTTTTGTTGTATGCCGTCCCCGGTCCCGATGTCGTGCAGCAAGAAGTCGCCAAACGGGTGAAATTGCTTTCCTCCGAGCGCGTCGGGGATCACGAATGCTCCGCCGTGGATCGCCGTCCCAGCCGGGGCGGTTACCAGAGTCTCGACGTGGCAATTGGCGCAGCCAATCTGCTCAAAGATCATCTGCCCTTGGATCACGTCCGGTGTGATCGGGCCGCGCGGAGGAACCTTCGTTGACCGCATGAAGTCCGCAAATACGTGGGTGTCGTCCTGCACGTCATTGGGATGCGGCACGCCGTCAGGTTCACACACGGTTGTGACTTCGTCGGGAAACAGAAAATTAGTGAATCCCATCTCATTGATATAGGCGTCGCCGCTAAAGGAGAGGAGACTGGCGTGCTGATCTTTCCAGCCGAACCGGCCAACTTCGGTGGTATTCGAAACTTCCAGAACAGGCACCAGAATTGCCTGCCCCCTATTCTGCTTGGCAATCGCGAGCAATGTTGCGTCGGGCACAGCCTCCACAAATCCATCGCCCAGGATGCTGAGCGACAGCCGTGCTGCGCGCGTATTGTCGTTCGGCGTAACGTGTTCCTGCGCGTCCGCACAAACGGCCCGTTGGTTGATCAAGGAACGGTCGGGGATCGTGTCTCCATTGGCAAGGACGCCCGTGGCGGCCGTGAACGTTGGTGTGCTTCCATTGGTATCCCGCCGCCGTTTCCAGCCGAAGAAATAATTATCCCTTGAATGCTCACCTCGGGAGCCGTGCCCGGCTCGAAATTCCATGATCTGGGCCGCTCCGCCAACCGCCACATTTTGGTGGCAGTCCGTGCAGCTAGTCGCATTGTAAATTGGGCCGAGTCCATCTTCGGGTTTCTCGGTCTCCGAGAACGCATCAGCACCTTCGTCCATTACGTTCTGTGCCAAGAACCCGTTTGTCTGACCGTCAAAGCCTGCCGGCGCTTCCGGCACCGGCTGCTGAGCAGAAACCGCCATGCCGATCGCTAGAACCGTAAGCGTAGCTGCAACTGCAAAATCCGATACAAAGCGTCTCATGTGATTGTCCTTACGAACTCTGGGAATTGGCCGCGTCCTGCACGGTCTGGTTGCCACGTTCCGATTTTTCGTTCCGGCTAAGTCTTAGACTGGGCATTCAAGAGCGCGCCGATTCCGATGCGCTCCGTTGGAAGAGGTGTCCAATGCGGGGAAGCGTATGCTCTTGATCGGGAGGCTGCAATTGACCTGAAGGACAGATTCGGTACAGGCCTAAGATGTAGCGTTCAGCACCTATCCTGAAAATTAACGGCGCGGAGCAGAAGGATTTGGATCGGTTAGATTGCTCGAAATTATATTGAAGCAAATCCGTGGAGCGCGGCGTTGAAGCTGGCCCGGCGCCTGATCCATCTGCTTTTCGGAAAGTTTCCTGCGCGATGGAATTGGGGTTTTTCTCCCGTCCGAAGCGGATCCACAGCCGTTTTTTCTTTCCTTGACTTTCGCTTTTTGTTCGCCTATGCTCGGCGGCGTAGGAAAAGGGAAGGCGGGCGAGGGCCGGTCCCATTGTCCTTTTTGGACTCTCACGGGCCGCCCCTCTCCCGCCGGAATTTCGTGGCACCGGCTCCAGCATGGATGAACGCGCGCCCAAAATCGTGCACGTAGACGTCGACGCGTTTTTTGCTTCGGTTGAGCAGGTGCTCGATCCGCATCTGCGCGGCAAGCCGGTGCTGGTGGGCCGCGGCGTGGTGGCCTCGGCCAGCTACGAAGCAAAAGCGCGCGGCGTGCGCACGGCCATGACGTTCCGGCGCGCGCGCGAAATCTGCCCGCAGGCGATCGTCGTCCCCGGACAATACGAGCACTACGCCGATTACGCCGAGCGCGTCCGGAAAATTCTGGAATCTTTCACGCCCGCGGTGGAAACCGCCGCGCTCGATGATTTTTATCTCGACTTCACAGGAACTGCCCGGCTCTATCCCGATTTTCCCGGCATACTCCGGCGATTGCAGGAACGCGTGTCCGCGGAAACCGGCCTGGGCGTTTCCGTCGGCGCCGCCACGTCGAAACTAGTGGCTTCGGTGGCGTCGCGCCTGATTCGCCCGCTCGGTTTCCGGATCGTTCCGCCGGGAACCGAAAAAGAATTTCTCGCGCCGCTGCCGGTGGAAAAACTGCACGGCATCGGCCACGCCCATGCCTCGACGTTGCGCGAGCGCGGCATCGAAACCATTGGCCAGTTGCGCGAAGTGCCGGTGGAAGCGCTGGAAGCCACGTTCGGCCGGGTGATCGGCCAGCAACTCTGGGAGCGCGCCCGCGGGCAGGATCCGCGATTGGTGGCGGCGCTGCCGGAACCGAAATCGATTTCGCGCGAAACGACCATTGAGGGCGGCACGATTGATTTGGAATTTCTCGCCGCCCTGGTGGAATACCTTTCCGAGCGCATCGGCTCCACCTTGCGCGCTCATGAGCGCCAGGCGCGCACGCTCGCGCTGCGATTGCGTTACACCGATTCGTTTTCCGCGGGCCGCGCGCTGAAGCTCGATCCGCCGGCCAACGATGAAAAAACGCTGCTGGCCGCCGCGATGGAATTGTTCCACGAACTTTTCACCCGCCGCGTGGCGCTGCGCTGGGTGGGATTGCAGGTGGCCAACCTGGAACCCGAGCAGCGCCAGAACGAATTATTCGACCGCTGCGCGAACCGGCGCTGGTATCTGAATCGCGGCGTGGACGCGGTCCGCGGCCGCTTCGGCTGGAACGCCGTCTTTTACGGCAAAGGACTCGAATTGCGCGAGCACTACGCCACCAAGCCCGACGGCCTGGTGCTCTCAACGCCCTGTTTATCGCGCTGAAGAATTTTTGTGACTCTGGATTTTGCAGGGCGCACGGCCAAACACGAACCTCAGCCTCCATTCCCCTTTCCTGCCGGCTGTCGGCTTTTCAATTTGAACCGTTGAGTGTGCCGGCCTATGGGCTGGCGCTACAGGCGCGATGTTTATTCATCTTCATTGCCATAGCCATTATTCGTTTTTGCGCGCGGTGCCCGCGCCGCAGGAACTGGTTGCGGCTGCGTCCGGGCAGCACATGCCCGCAGTGGCGCTCACCGATACGGGCGGACTTTACGCGGCTGTTCCCTTCTACCAATCCGCGCGCGAAGCCGGGGTGAAGCCGATCATCGGCGCCACAATCGAAATCGAACCGGCAAATGCGAAAAAGGAGCCTGGCGAACCGCCATCCAAAGCCGGGGAGGAAATCCTGCTGCTGGCGGCGGACCGCCGGGGCTACAGCAATCTTTGCGGGCTGGTGACGCAATACCAGCTTGGTGAAAAGCCAGTCGCGTTCGAATTGTTAAACGAGCGCCGTGATGGGTTGATTGCGCTGTACGCGCCGGATGCCCGCAAGGGCGCGGCGGGCCGCGCCCCGGCAAAATCGAACGACGAAGGCCAGCGCGATTTCGAGCACAGCGCGCGGCTGAACGAGATTTTTGGAGGGGCCTTTTATCTGGAGGCGCATCACTTCCCGGCCAGCCAGCGCGGAAACTTGCGCCGCGCGCTCGAACTGAGCCGCGCGCTCGGCGTGCCGGTCGCCGCGACGAATGCAGTTCACTTTATGCGGCCGGAAGAATATTTGCACCATCGCGTGCTCAACGCCATCCGCACCAATTCGCTGCTCACGAAAGTTGCGCCGCCGGAGATCACCGATGCCGGGGCTTATTTCAAATCCGCCGGAGAAATGCAGCGCGCGTTTGCCGATCATCCCGAAGCGCTGCGCGCGACGCTCGAAATTGCCGAACGCATCCACCTCGAACTCGAACTCGGCAAGCTGATCTTCCCGGAATTTCCCGTGCCCGATGGCGAGTTGCCGTTTTCCTATCTTTGGAAATTGTGTTTCGAAGGCGCGCGCAAGCGCTATCGCCCGCTGCGTCCCGAAGTGCTGGCGCGGCTGACGTATGAACTGGAAATCATCAACCGGCTGCACCTGGCGCCGTATTTTCTGATCGTGTGGGACATCGTCGAGGAAGCCCATCGCCGGGGCATTCCGGCAGTGGCGCGCGGCTCGGCGGCCAGTTCGCTGGTCACCTACTGTCTGGGCATTTCCCGCGTCTGCCCGTTGCGCTGGGATCTTTATTTCGAACGTTTTCTAAACGAACAGCGCGGGGATTGCCCGGACATCGACATCGACATTTGCGGCGCGCGGCGCGACGAGCTGCTGGACTACGTTTACCGGCGCTGGGGCGAGGAACACGTGGCGATGATTTCGAGTTTCATCACCATGCACGCGCGGCTGGCGGTGCGCGAAGTGGCCAAAGTGTTCGGCCTTTCGCCTGGCGAAGTAAATCATTTCACGCGGCGATTGCCGCACCGGCCGGTGCGCGAAATTCTGGAAGCAATTCGCATGCTGCCCGAATGCCGCAACTTGCCGGCAAATGAAGAACCGTGGAAAACAATTCTCGCGGTCGCGCTGCGGCTGGATGATTTTCCGCGGCATCTGGGCATCCACCCGTGCGGCACGGTAATTGCCGCGCAGCCGCTCACCGAACTGGTGCCACTCGAACGGGCGACGAAGGGCATCATCGTCACACAAGCCGACATGAATGGAATCGAGGCCATGGGCTTGATCAAGATGGACCTGCTCGGCCAGCGCGGCCTGACGACGATGTTGCTCGCGCTGCGGTATATCGAACAGGCGACCGGCGCAGGAATCGACTTCGACGCCATCCCCGAAAAGGACCCGGCCACCTGCGCGATGACGGCCGCTGGGCGCACCATGGGCGTTTTTCAAATTGAATCGCCGGGCCTGCGCAACCTGCTGCGCGCGCTGAAGGCGCAAACACTCGAGGAGCTTTGCCTGGCGATCGCGATCATTCGTCCCGGCGCATCCGAATACGGCGCGAAGGAAACATTTTTACGGCGGCTGCGCGGGCAGGAACCGGTGCGCTACGCGCATCCGAATCTCGAACCCATTTTGCGCGAATCGCTGGGCGTGTGCGTCTACCAGGAGCAAGTGATGCAGATCGCGCAGGCGGTGGGCTCGCTTTCGCTGGCGGAATCGGACCTGGTGCGCCGCGCCAAAGCGAAATTCGCGGATTCGCGCGAGCGCGAGCGGCTGCGCGCGAAATTCCTGAAGGCGGCGGCGCTGCTCAAGCTGGAAGGCAACGCGCGCGAAGAAACCTGGCAGATGGTGGAGAAATTTGCCGGATTCGCTTTTTGCAAAGCGCATTCGGCCACCTATGCGGATCTTGCGTATCGCATAGCGTATTTGAAGGCGCATTATCCGGCGGAATTTCTTGCGGCGATGTGCAGTTCGTACGCGGGGTTTTATCACGTCTCGGCCTATGTATCGGAAGCGAAACGCTGGGGGATCGAGGTGCGGCTGCCCTCGGTAAATGGTTCGCGGCTCGAATATACGACTGAAGCGGCGGAGCAGGCGCCGGCTCCCATTGAAAAGAACCAGCGTGGCGCCGGCGCCACGGAATCCTCGCGCGCGCTCCGCGTGGGGCTGATGCAGGTGAAGGGGCTGCGCGCGGAAACGATTCAGTCGATTCTTCGCCAGCGGGAGGAGCGCGGAGCGTTTCGCTCGCTGGAAGATTTTTTGCGCCGCGTGCCGGTGGAGCGCGATGAGATTGAATCGCTCATCAAGTGCGGCGCGTTCGATGATTTCGGCGAAACACGCCCGGCGCTGCTGTGGCGGCTGAATTTATTGGGCGCGACGCGCAAGAACGAGCCGGCGCCGGGCGCTTTGCTCTTCCCCGAAGCGCATGCGCCCGAAACGATCGTTCACGCGCCATTGCCCTATGCGAATTACACGCGCGAGCAGCGGCTCGCTTACGAGCAGGAGATTCTGGAAATTTGCGTGAGCGGGCACGCCCTGGACCAGGCCGAGCGGAACGGAGAAATTTGGAGCACGGAACTGGAGGCGCATCGCGGCCGGCGCGTGCAGCTTCTGGGCTGGGCGATCACCTTTCGCCACGTGGGAACAAAAGACTATCGCAACATGATGTTCGTCACGCTCGAAGACCAGCGGGGAATTTATGAAGCGGTTCTCTTCCCCGAAGCCTACGCGCGTTATGGAGGGCTGGTGTTTGAAACGCGGATGCTGCGCGTCACCGGACGCGTGGAGCAGGATGGGCAGATCAATTGCGACAAGATGGAAGCGGTGAG
>JBGQGW010000061.1:0-16063 GCA_041497605.1 Terriglobia bacterium
ATAACGGCGGATCAGGTCTTTGTTCTTTTCCTGGACGGAATCGAGTGGCATGACGATGTCTCCAACACGAATTTTTCCTTCGGTCAGGATTTCCACGCGCAAGCCGCCGCGGTGGAGCAAAGCTCGATTCGCGCCTTCTTGCGTGAGTTCTTCCAGATAGGCGCAAGGCTCGCAGAGACGCGCGCCGCGGAGGATGGCTTCGCCGGCGCGGAAGTCTCGTCCCACCAGATGATTCAGCGGCACGCCGCGCGTGACCAGGTTGCGCCGCGCGTCTGCCGCCGTGAATGGCTTTACGAGTTTGGACGCGGCGGCTTCGAGAGCTTCGCTTTCGATCAGTGTGAGCACCCGGCCCGTGCCGGGCTGATTCGAGTAGGCTCCGCGCGAGAAGAAATAGCGGTCGCCATCGAGTCCCCTGCCGGGCACAGCGCGCACTTCGTCGCGGGATTCCATGGACACTTTCGCATCCGGAGCGATAAAAATCGAAACGATGCTGCCTTTCCACATGTGTTTTTCCTCCCGGCGTTAACTCGCTGCTGTTCTCCCGGACTTACTCATTCACTTCGGAGCCTCGAACCCATTCCGTTCATGCGGGCAAGATGTGTTTTCGCATCAAGAACAGCGAGCTTGCGTGAATGAACAGGGCTGCAGCGGTGGCCGTGATGAATGCAAGAATCACGCCCCAATGATCGATCATAAGCGCGATGACCAGAAAAAATGTGGCAAACGTGAACAAGCCGATCAACAACCCGCGAAGAAGTCGAGTCGCGGCCGGCGTTCCCTGAAATCGATGCGTGAACACGGCCAGGACGCTGGACATCACCGGAAAGGGCGTGAGCAGGCCGCTCAGTCGCGGTCCAAGAAATGTTGCCGCGCCGGTGAGAATCAGGACCATGGCGGTGGAGGCGATCATGCGCACAAGAATCTCCCAGTGAGGGGTGGATGGAAGCTCTTCGGCCGGGCCTGCCTGCGGGATGAGCTTCAAAACCACCAGCAAAATCAACAACGGGCCAATGATGGCCAGCACGAGAGGAATTTTGAATCTGTCCATCACGAAGGTGAGCGCGAAAAAAACGCTCCAACTGGCCAGAATGCTGCCCACCCATCCCGTGCGCCGGGAACTCCAGATGTACGTGAGGGTGAAGCCACTGAGGGAAATAATTCCCGCCAGCGCGCCCTGTGCCGCGGCGGACGCAAACCGGTTGCCCTGCTCAAGCGCGAAAAAGAACACCACGGGCCCCGAGCTGAGCGGCAAGCCCACCAGCCAGCCGCTGACCGACGGGCCCCAGCGGCGTCCCGCCAGGCTCACTGCGCCGATAAACAGAGGCGTGAGGAGCAACTTGTAGGCGAGCATCGGCGGCAGGGCGATTTTATTTGTCCTCCCCGAGCAAACGAAGCGCCGCGAGAGCATAAACCGCGGCGCAAGAAAAAACATCTTTCATTGCGACGAATTCGTTTGGCCCGTGGGCGACGGAGAGCATCCCCGGGCCGTAGGCGAACGCGGGCATGCCGCTTTCCGCATAGAAGCGCGTTTCGAGCAGGCCGGGGCACATTTCAAATGCCGGCTGTTTACCGGTGACGTCTTTGACGCATTCCGCCAGCGCCAGCGCGATGGGGTGGTCTTCCGAAGTGCCTGAGGAGCGGCCTTCTTGAAATATTTCGATGTCGAGATCGGCGCCATTCTTGCGGGCGCGATCGAATATTTCGAGCAGGGCGCGCTTCTCGGTTTCGAAATTTTCTTCGGGATTGATGCGGCGATCCATGGTGAAGGAGCACTCCGCAGGAACCACATTGAAATTGGCGCCGCCGCGGAATTCCCCACCGAGCATCAGGATGGATTTGCGCGCAGCCTCCGGCAAGATGCGAAAGGCCGTCTCGCGTTTCGCCACTTGCGCTCTCCATTCGCGCAGGAGTTGCGCCAGATCCAGCATGCGCTCGAAGGCATTCACGCCGCGGCACTCGAGACCGACATGCGCCGGCTTGCCTTTCACTGTGACGCGAAGCGAGATGGCGCCGCGGTTTGCGTTCCAGATTACGCCGCCCGTGGGTTCGGGCGTAAGCATCGCGATGGCGTCGCGGCCCAGCAGGCCCGCCACAGCCAGCGCTTGCGAGCCGCGCGCCCCGCCGGTTTCTTCATCCGGGACAAACACCAGGCCGATACGCCCGTGAAGTTTCACGCCAAGGTCCTTGAGCGCCTTGACGGCGTAGAGCATGGCAGCGAGGCCGCTCTTCATGTCCGCCGAGCCGCGGCCAAACACGCGCCCGCCTTTGATGCGGGGCTGAAATTGTGTTTCGCTGGACGCCGGCACAACGTCGTAGTGTCCGTGGAAATAAAGCGCCTGCTCGCCTTCGCCGAACGAACTCGTCAAGCAATATCCCTGGGCCGAGCGCGTCTCTCGATTCGCCGGCGTGGCGAATTCGTGAACCTGGCACGGCAGGCCAAGCTCATCCAGCTTTCGGCGCAGCAGTGCAGCGCATTCCGCGTACGCGCGTCCCGGCGGATTCTCCGTGGGAATGGCTACGAGCGAGCGCGTGAATTTGGTGATCTCGCCGCGATACGAGGCAATCGCGTCCTGGATGCGTTGTTTCATCGTTACGAGCAGTTTCCCCGCACAAGTATGGATTCGTGCGGAGAGCTACTTCGGCAGGCTAGCGTGTTGCGATGTCCTGAGGAAAGCGCCAATATGGCGGGATGAAGGCTGCTGCATTAAACTTCTGCTGGGTACAAGAGTATGGATACCTTCACTAGGAAAGAAAGGTCGGACATCATGCGCAAGGTTCGGTCCTCCGGAAATCGGTCGACAGAACAGCCGGTCCTACACGCGTTGCGCAGCGGCAGAATCAGCGGATGGAAGCTCAGGCCAAAAAATGTACCAGGCTCACCAGATCTTTACTTTCCGCATCTTCGTCTTGCTGTTTTCTTGGATGGATGCTTCTGGCACGGATGTCCCAAGTGTTTCCGTGCGCCATCAAGCCGTGGGAGCTACTGGAAGACAAAGATAGAAAGAAATAAGAGTCGAGATCGAAGGATTACCCGTTCACTTCGCCGGGAAGGCTATGCAGTGCTTCGAATCTGGGAACACAACATCAAGAATGGGCAAGGCATAAAGATGCTTCTCCGCAAGGTGGCCGTGTAGGGGCGGCAAGTTCAGGTTCTGCAACTAATCTCTTCTCAACCTCTTCCAGCGACCGACGACAAGCTGGCGAGGATTAGCCAGATCACTGCCTATAATCACTTGGTAGTATCTGCCATCACTCCTGTTTTCTGCGTGGACCCGTGCCCAATGCGTCTCGGCAGGGGCATCCTGGGTCGGTACATTGAAGGCTCTGAGCATGGCCGCTGCGAAGCGACATGTGTCGAGGGAGTGTAGCGGTGGCACCGGATTCGTAGAAGGGTCAGCAACGCTTCTTGGGAGAAGATAGACGCAAGGCGGTGGCATCCAAGATCCCCCATCTTGACCAGGAATATCGGATGCTCTCGGCCTCAGGTCCTCCTCGACTCCGTGGGATCGATTCTTCGGACACCGCCGAAGCTCAGATCCGCATCTTCCATCGAAGAACACGAAGCAATCGACTACAACCTCCTCGGCGATTACCTTGGAGATTATGCGTGTGGCGAGAGCGGACCAAACGCCTTCGCCAGGCTCATGCTGCAAAGATTCCGGGCATTGACTCCAAATTACAAATTCATCCGCCCAGCGTGGCCTATCCCAGATCCCCATATTATTTCCATCGCCACATCCCTTAGCTTCGATGGAAACAACTCGTTCGTCGGGAAGGGTAACACGGTAGTCCTGCCGTTGCTTCTGGCCAACAAACTGCCATTCAGTGATGGTGCCAGCAGCCTCCATATGGTTTAGAACGGCTTCGATGAAGCGCCTCTTCTCAGCGCCTGAAGCAGCAAAGGAACCCCGCATCGATTCAATTGCCATTCGCAGCAATGGGGCCCACTCATTTGCTTGAATTCCTGCAGAGTCTAGAATACCGGGCTGGGTGGTGGATAGCTGGACTAGAAGATTTTTTGTGGCTTGCAATTTTCCGGGGTCAAGCTGGTGCCGACACTGAAGGCACTGCTCCTCCCGGAACTCTTCTCGGCGAGCATGCACGGTTTTCTTCCGTCCCAAGAGATTCACTTTGAAACAAGGGAGATAAACAATTTACTGCTATCCATTCTATCATTGGTACACATACTGCGTCTCCCATTCCAAAGAGGGCTTTGGTTGCGGTCGTATTCAAGGTAAACGTGTCCGGGACACCCTGCAATCTTGCGTACTCGCGGGCGGACATGAAGCGAACCTTCAACTCCCGTTGACCGGCTACCAGCAGGATCTGGCGGCTGCTTCCCCCACGGGCCGTTCTCAAACACCCAGCGACCCCGTCACCGCGCACCTCCGCGCGAGGGCCGTTGCCCCTAGTTCGTCGATATACAGTCAAGTAAGAAACCTCTCTCTGCCCGACAGCAAAATCAACTGCTTTCCGATGATCGAAATCCATTTGTTCAAGTAGTTTTTCGACTCGACTACTGTCCCACCATGTTGGATTATCTTTTGCGATTTCTTCTATGACATCAGCGAGTTGAAGACACCGTGTCGGAGAACTCGTCGGCACGCTTTGAAAGCTCCAATTCAGATCTGAGTTTTGCCGGATCGCCTTCAGAAGAATTGGCGGGCGCGCCCAAGATTCTTGAGGTAATGCTCGAGCCATGGCCTTTATCAACTTCATCGCGCGCCCGAGAATTAAGACACGACGTCTACTTTGGGGCACGAACGCCCTCGCATCTAGTAACCAAGCGTCGCAAGCATAGCCGAGCCCGTTCAGCGCCGATATAACTGCTCTGAAATCTCTGCTTCCATTTGATGTTAACAATCCTTCGACGTTCTCGATTAAGACTACGGGAGGTCTTTGACGCTTGGCCTTTAGAAGTCCTATAAATCCCCAAAAGGTCCCCGATTCCTCCCCGGCCAATCCGCTTCTCTCCCCAGCTACTGATATGTCCGTACAGGGAAAACACGCGGTGGCTAGCTCGCAGTGCGGAACAGCTGAAGGATTGATGTTTCTAATGTCTCCAAGGACAAATCCTGAGACTTCGAAATTTTGCCGATAAATTTCGAACTTGTCGGCAGATATATCATTCGCAAAAACGGTCCGGCAGCCGTGCCGTTCAAGTGCTAAGCGAGCGAGGCCAATCCCGGCAAAAAATTCAGCTAAGCGAACTCCCGCTAGGCCTTTGTGTTTGACAACTGTTGTTGTCATTTGATTAGTACCTATGCAAACTGTAGTTGACATACGCATCCTGGTCAACGCAAAATTCAACAAGATTCCCTCTTGAACCAAATTCAAGTTGCACAGTCGTTCTTTTATGTCCTGGAGAAACGAGCTTGGAAGGCAGCTCAAACAGGCGCGCACAGCTGCGCACCTTAGTCAATCCGGGCTTGCCAGGAGGCTTAGCGTCTCTCGCCAGATGGTCTGCAGATATGAATCCGGAAGTGATGCACCCTCGGTGGAGATACTCGCGCGAGCAGCGAGCGTTTTGGAAGTGGAGTTCACAATCCATGGCTATCGGCTGGTCTTTCACAACCGTGCCGGCTCGCCAAAACCGCAGTCCCGTCCCCAACAATTACACCTCGACTTCGGCAAGGCCCGCACATATCGGAGTGTCTTGCTGCGCATTACGCCCCGGAAAGGAAAACTGCTGATTTACGCCGAGGTCCCAGCGTAGAACTTCAGCAGTTTTAGGCCCATTGTCTATGAATGGTAGAGGACAGACTTGCGGCGCTGTAGGGATCGCTTGTTTCAAAATGAAACGAGCAATCTTCCCGTTTCAGTACTCCTAGATGCGCATGGGCATGACGACGTAGCGGTAGCGGCTCTTATCGTCGGCAAGGGGGCGGAGCTGGCCGGCGGATTGATCGTCTTTCAGATCGAAGCTGATGGGGCCTTCGGCCGCGGCGGCAAGGAACTCGAGCAGGTACTGCGCATTGAAGCCGATGGCGATCGGCTCCCCCGTATACTCTTTTTCGATGGCTTCCTTGGCTTCACCATACTCGGGGCTGGAGGCCGAAATTTCAATGCCCTCCTTCGCCAGCATGAACTTCACGGCGTGCGAACGCTGGTCAGCGAGCTGCGATACGCGGCGCAAAGCGTCCTGGAGTTCGTTGCGCTCCAGGACGACGGATTTATTCGTCTCGCGCGGCAGCACGGCTTCGTAGGGCGGAAATTGTCCCGTGAGTTTGCGGGAGGTGAGCAGGCGTCCGCCGATCTGGAAGAAGAGGTGGCTTTCATCCTGGGCGAACTCGATTTGAGCGTCGTCCGCCGAATCAGCAGTGAGGCGCTGTACCTCGGTCATCGCTTTTTTCGGGACGAGCACGCGAACTTCCGCCGGGAGTCCTTCGAGCTTGTGGTCGGTTTCCGCCATGGCCAGGCGGTGTCCGTCGGTGGCAACCATCGTGAGCGAATCGGGCTTGAGCACCAGCAGCGCGCCATTGAGCGTGTAGCGCGATTCCTCGGGTGAGATGGCGAAGGTTGTTTTCGCGATCAGCCTCGCCAGCTCTTTGGCCGGAAGCTTTACCAGCGCGTGCGGAAACGCCGGCAGCGCGGGAAAATTATCCTTGGACATGCCGACCATCTTGTAAGTTTTGCGGTCAGAGACAATTTGCACCCAGTGGTTCTCGAGTAGCTTGAATTTGATTTCGCCCTCGGGAAGCAGGCGGACTAGCTCGAGCAACTTTTTCGCCGGAATCGTGCCGGCACCTTCTTTCTTTACCTTGGCTTCACAGGACGTGCGGATACTGAGCTCGAGATCGGTGGCGGTAATGGTGACCCGGTTGCCCTTGGCCTCGCAGAGCAAATGCGAAAGAATGGGAATGGTCGTCTTGCGTTCGACGACTCCTTGCGTATAAGTGAGTTCTTCGAGTAGGTCGAAATTCTTAACGCTAAATTCCATAGACCGGGCCTCACTTTGTTTCTACTGGTAGCGGCTAACTCTACTATCTTTCTTTATTAAGTATAAATGAAAACCAGTAGCAGTAACCGGGCCTGTGGAAATTGCAGGTATCTCTGCAAATCCCACCCACGGCGCGCTATCCGCGGCAGAAAGTGGCCAGGCTTCCTGTGGAAGCCGGTGCGCTATTGTGCAAAATTACAGAAGAGCTTTCCACCAAACCGCGAAACAGGGGACTTGTCCACAGGCTTCCACAGGGTGGCACAGGCGAAAAGGGCGGTGGACCCGGCCCGCGCGGCCAAGCCTATCCGAATGAATCTAGTAACCTGTTGATCGTCCTGTTCAAATCTTTGTCGGTGCGGCGCAAGTTTTCGATCTTGTTGATCGAGTGCAGGACGGTGGTGTGATGCTTGCCGCCAAACTGGCGGCCGATCTCCGGCAGCGAGGCGGCAGTAAGCTGCTTCACCAGGAACATGGCGACCTGGCGCGGGTAAGCAATCACCTTGGAATTGCTGCGAATCTTCAAATCCTGGGCGCGCAAGCCGAAATGTTCACCGACGCGCTTCTGAATCTGCTCGATGGTCACTTTTTTGTCGTGAGTATCGATGAGATTGCGAAGCACTTGCTGGGCAGTGGCTTGATCGATTTCGCATCCGGTGAGCGAGGCATAGGCGGTCAAGCGAATCAGCGCGCCTTCGAGCTCGCGGATATTCGATTTGATCGAGCGGGCGATATATTCGGCGACATCGTCCGGCAATTTGACGCGCTCGCTTTCCGCCTTTTTCTGCAAGATGGCGATCTTGGTTTCGAGGTCAGGCATCTGAATATCGGCGATCAAGCCCCATTCGAAACGCGAGCGCAACCTTTCTTCGATTGCGGAAATTTCCTTGGGCGGACAATCCGACGAAATCACGATCTGCTTCTGCTGATCGTAGAGCGCGTTGAAGGTGTGGAAGAATTCTTCCTGGGTGCGTTCCTTGGCGGCGATGAATTGAATGTCGTCGACGAGCAGCACATCCATGGAGCGCACCCGATCGCGGAAACTGGTCATGCGGTCGAAGCGGATCGACGCAATCACCTCATTCGTAAATTTTTCCGCGCTCACATAGGTGAGCCGCGCCGCGGGGTTGCGTTTCTTGATGGTGTGGCCGATGGCCTGCATCAAGTGCGTCTTGCCCAAGCCGACCCCGCCGTAGAGGAACAAGGGGTTGTACGATTTGGATGGCTGCTCAGCGACTGCCTGCGAGGCGGCATGCGCAAACTGATTCGACGCGCCGACGACGAAGGTATCGAACGTGTAGCGCGGGTTTAGTTGGTGATTTACGGAATCGAAATCGAGTTTGGCTTGCGCGGACTGGGATGCAGCGCCGGCAGAAGAAGCAGGTTCCGGCTCCGAGCAGATAAATTCCAATTGCGCGTCCGGGAGGCCAACTTCGGCCAGCACTCCCTGAAGGATCTGGCTATAGGTTTCCGTCAAACGCTTGCGGAACAGGCGAGTGGGCACCCGGACAACCAGGCGGCCTTCGGAAGACTCCTCCAGGCGTGTGGGGCGAAACCAAGTGTTAAAGCTGTGCGGATTCACACGGCGTTCGATGTGTTCGAGGATCTTTTCCCAAGGATTCATTAAACAGCCCACTCCCATAGATTTCCACTGAGGTGGAAATCTTGTGGAAAACCACACCTGGATTGCAGGGTCCCGTTAAGAATCAGCTCTAATTGCAGCTCAGGTGCCTGACGTTACCCCAAGCCACATGCATCCGCGCTAGAGGGCACCGATGACCATTCCTGGTAAGAGCGGGGTTTGCCAGGACGAGGCGGGGATTCTGCCTAAATGTGGGCGCGGGAGCAAGAAAAAAGAATATGGGGCAAGCGCGCGATCTTCACAGACGATTCACAGGATTTCCACAGGCCGGCCAAAGGACAAATTCATCTTTACTTTTCACGAAAATCTTCATGCGGTGTCAGCGCCACGCGGAGCGATCCAGCTTGCGATCCACACCGGCGCATAGCGCATCAAAAACGCATTCAAGAGAATCGTGATAAGCGAAGCAGCCAAAGTTGCGTTGTAAACGTCGCGGCCCACCAGTCCGGCGCCGCGCGAAACCTCGACCAGCAGGAAGGAAAACTCTCCGATTTGAGTCAGGCCGATCGCGACAGCAACAGCAGTCCAGAACGGATATCCAAACAGGCGCACGACCACAGTCCAAATCAGTAATTTTCCGACGACGATCAAGACGAGCATGGTGGCCAGCAATCCCAGGCTCGAAAACAATTGCTGGGGCTCGATCAAGGCGCCGACGGTGACGAAGAAAAGTGCGACGAACGCGTTGCGGAGAGGCAATAGTTGCGTAAGGGTTTGATGCGTAAACTGAGAGCCACTAATCACGAGCCCGGCGAGGAAGGCGCCAAACGCGGCGGAGAGCCCTGCTGCATGCGTCAACGTAGCCGTGCCGAGTGAGATGGTGAGCGCTGCCAGGAGAAACAATTCCTGATCTTTCGTTTTGGCAACCCTCCGGAGCAGGGGTGGAATGCCCTTAACCGCCAGCAACACTACCGGGATGAGCAGCAGAAAGGCTTTACCCAACGTCCAGGCGATATGACCGATGTGAACAATTCCTTCTCCGGCCAGCGTGGGAAGAAGAACCGTCAGGACCACCACGGCAAAATCCTCGACCAAAGTAATTCCGATCATCACGTGGCCATGCGTTGAATTTTGATCGCCGCGATCCATCAGCAGGCGCACCATCACCATCGTGCTCGCAACGGAGATCACGGCTCCCATCACAAGCCCCTGCATCAAGGGCCAGCCCAATACTTTCGCGGTGAGCGTGCCCAGGCCGAGCGAGAGCATAATGCCGATGGGGGCGCCAAGGAGGGCGACCCATTTCACTTGCAGCAGTTCCTTGATGGAAAATTCCAAGCCAACCGTAAACATCAACAAGACGACGCCGATTTCCGCGAAGAGCTCAAAATTGTGCGGGTCAGAAATGCTGATGCCTGGCGTGAAAGGACTGATCAGGATGCCGCCGGCGACGAATCCCAGAATCAACGGGAGACGCAATCGCCAGGCGAGGAGGCCGCCCCCAAGGGCCGCCGCGAAAATGAGGGCGAGATCGCGAAACAGAACGGGGGTATCCATGGGTGCAGCATCATAGCATTGGCAGAACCAAGCAGTGCCGTCTCGCTGAGGAAAGTAGAATTATTTCTCCGGCGTGGCTTGTGGCGGCGCGGGAGCAGGCTTGGGTTTGTCCGGACGAGCGAAGTCGTAAATCCCCAGGGAGTCCGTGGCGAGGAGCAGGCGATCCGGTTCGACAAGGATCGATACCGGCTCGACGCGTTCGCCACTCTTGGTAAACGTGCGGTAAGTGACTTTTCGGTTTCCTTCGCGGTCGAGCTGAAGCAATTGATCGCCGATGGCGACGAAAACCACCTGCGTTTGCGGATCGACGCCCACGGCGTTGATGACCCGCTTGAAATTCGGCGCGGCTTTCTTTTCATCCTGCTCGGAAATTTCGCGGCGCACGGCCGCGGCCTGGCGCTGGAGATCAAGCGACGTGAGAGCAACGTCGAAAGCCGCGAAGCCGAAGCGATCGTACTTGCGCAAAGTGGGCTCGGGAAAATAGGAGAAGGAATAGTAGATATGGCCGGCGGCGTCGGTCTCCAGATTGCCCATGTTCAGAAAGCGATTGAGATCGGCGTGTTCCGCCAATTCAGTAACATCTCCGAATTCACGGACGATTTTTCCCCGCGAGTCGAACACTTCGACGAGACGCGGCGTGCGCATACTGGAGACAGCGATTTCTCCTCCGGGCAGCAGGATCACGGAGGTGGGCGAGGGAACCGGAATGGTCATCGCCAGTTGGCCTTTCGGGTCGAAAACTTTCACCGCATTCGCCCCGCGGTCCGCGACGTAGACCTGGCCGCCGGGATCGACGTCCAGATCTTCGCCGTAGAGGATTCCCGACTCCTTGGTGACGTTTTCCGGCGTCTTCCCGAGCGGCCGGCCATCGGCGTCGTAAATGCTGACGGCGAGGCCGGGCGCGGTGAGGATGTAGTAGCGTCCGGCGCCATCGCGTTTTATCGCGCGCACGCCCGTTCCGACGCCGGGGAACACTTTTGCTCGAGCCTCGAGCGCCTTCTCGTATTCCTCAAATTGAGCGCGTCCCGGCGCGGGGAGTCCCGCCAGGCAAAGCGCTGCGAGCAGAATTGCGCCCAGGCAGAACGAGGAAGCAGGGCGGACTGTGACACGCCGGCCGGTCGCGAGAAGATTTTTCACCGTTGATTCGTTGCAGCTTTCCATGGAAACGAGCAGATCACCCCAACGCATCCCAAGAGATGCCCTGGCGCCCGCTTCCGTTGCCCCTGGAGCGTTTGATCATATGCCACCGGCGCTACCGGGAAATTCACTCGAGCAGGAAACGAAGGCGCGTAATGGACTGCGCGCGGCCGGTGGAGGGATCGACCTCGAGCAACACGGTATTCATTTGCAGGTCGCCCTCGGCAACGGCAAAGCGCGCGGGCATGGAGTCGATAAACCGGCGGATAATTCCTTGCTTCTCCATCCCGATGATCGAATCGTGCGGGCCGGTCATGCCGGCGTCGGTGATAAAGGCGGTGCCGCCGGGCAACACATGCTCGTCGGCAGTAGCCACGTGCGTGTGCGTGCCGATCACGGCGGACACCTTGCCGTCGAGGTACCAGCCCATGGCCTGCTTTTCCGAAGTGGTTTCCGCGTGCATGTCCACGACGATGACTTTTGTCTCGGCGGGAATCCGGGCCAGCTCGCGATCCGCGGCGCGAAACGGGCAGTCGAGCGGAGCCATGAATGTGCGGCCCTGCAGGTTCAACACGGCGTAGCTCACACCGTTTCGCGCCGTGCCGAGAAACAGGCCACTCCCGGGCGCCGTCGGCGGAAAATTCGCGGGACGTAACAAACGCGGCTCGTGCACGAAATAATCGTGGATTTCTTTCCGGTCGAAAATGTGATTTCCGCCGGAGAGCACTTCCACGCCCGCGGCCAGCAGTTCCTCCGCCAGTCGCGGCGTGACGCCGAATCCGGAAGCCGAATTCTCGCAGTTGGCGATCACCAGGTCGATCTGCTGCTGTGTGACAATGTCCGCCAGCCGGTCCCCCACGATCTTACGTCCGGGCGAACCGACGATGTCTCCAATGAAAAGGATCTTCAATTTTTAGTTTCTCATTTCGGGTGAATTTAACGGAGCGGTCCACTCTGCCGTGTGGAGCTAAACCCTGAACCCCCACAAATAGGTGGGAACCCTGCGCCTGCCTTCAGGCTTTCCCGCCCCGGTTTCCCGGTCGGGACTTGCACACCGGCAGGACGACGGGAGCTCCCGAGGATCCAGTGTTGGTTCAAATAGGTTTTCGCACCATCACGGGCGTCGCAGGCCAACTCCGCAATTCATTGTAACCGGGGCGCCGAAGTGCTCCAAATCGGAAACGGTGCCAGGTGCGGGAAAGGAGAAATACGGAAAAGGAAGGATTGCGGGCGCGGCACGCTCAAAGGCCTGGGCAATATCTACCGCATCCCCATGGATTACGTGCTGCGGACCACTCGACCCTAGATTCTCTTCGAACGAAAAATTTCAGCGCAATGATCTGAGGTAGCTGACGATTTGCCAGCGCCGCTGCTCGGGCAGGCCGGACCAGGAAGGCATGCCCGCGGCGAGATTGCCATTGCGCAGGATCCAGGCGAGCTCGCCGGGCGTTGCGTCTTGCACGGGACGCGATCGCAAGTTCACGGCGCGGCCCTTTCCGCGCGCGTCGTTACCGTGGCATTCGGCGCAATGCTGGCGGTAGAGTTTGCCGCCGGCGAGAACGGCATCCGCCTGCCCTTCGTAAGGATTTTTCCGGTCGCGCGCTTCGGCTGGAACCTGCGCGATCTGGGGGTGGACGTGCCGCTCTTCAACGGCTTGCTTCCGGGCTGCTCCGGTTGCCGCGATCAGCGAAAGCAGGAAAAGGGATGCAGGAAGTCGCAGCCGGCTCATCGCAACAGACTCCTCAAACGCCGGCCAAAGCCCGCGATTTCGTACGAAATTCCCCAGCGCAGGACCAGGCGATGGCTGTTCTGGTTGAGGCCGAAGCCCGGAGAGACACGCAATGTGACGCCATTCGGGAGCTGCCAGCCCAGGATCGGTGCGGCATAGTGGGATGTGCCGGAGGTTGTGAAATTCTCCGCCGTCCCCAACCCGCCATAAAATTCAATCCCGGCCAGAAAATTCTCGCGGCAGAAATTGCACGGCCGCGGAGTGGCTTCCAGGCGGAACGGCCGGCTGGCGCCGACCGCGTAACCGAATTCCCACGGTTCATCACTCAAGTTTTTCTCGGCGATGAAATTTTCCGAAATATTCCAGCCCCTGAAATCGCTGGAAAGGATCAGCTTGGTTTCGAGTTCGTGTTCCCTGTCCCCGCCTAATTCGGAATTCCGCGGCGCGAAATCCGATTCGTTGTCGAAGCCCACCACTTCGAGCATGGACTTGTCCGCTCCGTTCAGGTTCTCGTATTCGACGTAAAACACCGGATTGATCCAGTGTTCACGCATCAACGGCCGGAAACGGTTCTCCCACCGGAAGCCATTGAAGAGAGTGCTGTCGCCGATCGAGGACTGGCCGTCGAGATAGAACTCGGTGGTCCACCAAGCTTTCACGCCATATTCGAATTCCGTCGAGCCGGCGAGGTAGTTGTTTCCGCCTCGCTGCGTGCCAAAGACTGGATTGAATTCCACGTCCAGGTTTCCGGGTTGTTCGAGATGGTGACTGTAGGTGACGAAATAAGGGCTCTCCTGCGCCGCGGCTGGCAAGGACATGCCAATGACCGCGAAGACCAGGGCGAAGCCGAACCGAATGCTGGCGCGCAAAGTTTGTATTCTCCTGATTTGGTCTGAGGCTGGAGAGCGGCGAAACCAAGCGAGGTCACTCCAGGCTCGAAAATCAGGAAGCAAAGTACGCCAGTTGACACTAGGTTGCAAGTAGTATTTGAAACCTAGTTGCAACTAGAAACAACACCCCTATCCCTCCCGTTCGAATCCTGGAAGGAAATTGCGCGGGCCGGCAGCTTGCTCTAATTCAAGAGCACGTCAGCGTCGTGATTCAGGCAGAGTGGAAATTCAACTCCATACCAGGTGGCAGGAATACGTTTTGATCACCAGCCAAAGATCCCGGCCGGCGCGCAAGTCCAGAGCGTGGATCGCGCTTGGCGTCAGGTGAACTTCAAAGCGGGGACCGCAATCGACCGTGGCAATCACCGTGATGCCCCGTTGCTCGAGCGATAACAATTTTCCGGGGATCACATTGCGCGCGCTCAGCCCGCGCGGCGGTTCGGTGGCAACGAGAATATCGCCGGCGCGAATCGCCAGGCGTACCGCCGAGCCTGCGGCCACCCACGCCAGCGGCACCTCGAGCTCAACTCCGCCCGCGATGCGGCACGTCATGGTGCCTTGCTCTTCATGTAGCGCGGCGATGGTGGCGTCAAAGAAATTTTCAAACCCGGCCGCCTGCGCGAGCATTTCGTGGCGGGGAGCGGCAAGAACTTCCTGGGGCGTGCCTTGTGCCAGGAGCTGGCCGCGATCCAGGGCGATCACGCGCTCGCCCAATGCGAAAACTTCTTCGCGGCTATGCGTGACGTAAAGGATGGGAATGTTGTGCGCTGCATTCCATGCTCGCAAATCGGCGATGATCGTCGATTTTGTGGCGGGATCGAGCGCCGCGAGAGGCTCGTCGAGCAGCAGCAGACACGGATCGGTGACCAGCGATCGCGCCAGGGCCACGCGCTGGCGTTCGCCCCCGGAGATTTCGTCCGGCTTGCGATGGAGCAACTGCTCGACGCGGAACGATTCCAGAACCGCGCGGGTGCGCGCTTGTTTCTGCTCCGCGGGCAGATGCGCCAGGCCGTATTGCACATTTCCTTCCACGGTGAGATGTGGGAAAAGCGCGAGCGATTGGAAAACATAAGCGATCGAGCGCCGCGCAACCGCCAGGTCGATCTGGCGCTCGGAATCGAACAGCACTCGCTCGCCGACGGCGATGCGTCCCGCATCCGGCCGCGACAATCCCGCCAGGCATTCGAGTAGCGTCGTTTTTCCGGCGCCGGATGGGCCGAACAGGATGTTAATGCCGGGCGGGGCGGTGAATTCTACGGCAAGCTGGAATTGATCCATGCCGGAACTAAATTGTTTCCGGACGCGAGTGGCAAGTCCTGGGACGTCTCCCGAATTTTGGCTGGTATTGCTCACAGGTTTGGCGCGCCGCCCTTTTACCGGAACGAAGCAACACTCCACGCCCGCCGCCATACTTGGCGATTCACAGCGGAGACCACCGCCAGCGCGAGGAACGAGACTAACAAAAGAGCCAGCGCGGTGGTATTGGCTGTCGCATAATTCAAGGCTTGCACGTCATCGTAAATCGCAATCGAGACCGTGCGCGTGGTGCCGGGGATATCGCCGCCCACCATCAGCACAACGCCGAACTCCCCCAGCGTGTGCGCGAAGCTCAGGACCGCGGCGACGATCACTCCATTTCGAGCGAGCGGCAGGATGATGCGGAAAAATGTCCGCGCATGCGACGCGCCCAGGACGGCCGAAGCGTTTACCAGCTTGCGGTCCACCGATTCGAACGCCTGCGCCATAGGCTGAACGGCAAAGGGCAGGCTATAGAGCACCGAGGCAAGCACGAGCCCGGCGAACGTGAATGCCAGACCGTGGCCGAACAACGCCGCATACGCGCGGCCCAATGGCGATCGTGGTCCGAGAGCCACCAGAACATAAAATCCCAGCACCGTGGGAGGAAGGACCAGCGGCATGGCCACAACGGATTCGACCAGAAATTTCCAGCGCCAGCGGGAAACGGAAAGCCAGTAAGCGACCGGCGTGCCGATGAGCATCAATATGGCGCAGACCGAGAGCGCCAATTTCAGTGAAAGAAAAAGCGCTTGCGTGTCCATCGAGAATTCACCTCTCTTGTCGGGCAGTCATTCCGAGGATCGAATTTCGATCCGAGGAATCCAGAGTTAAACTCTCGATTCCTCGCCCCGCACAATCAGCGAGGGCGGCCGGCTTCGGCGTGGGGCTCGGAATGACGGCCTGAATCACGGCTTCGGCGCGAGGACCGCCTG
>JBGQGW010000062.1:0-16031 GCA_041497605.1 Terriglobia bacterium
GGATAAGGATTATCGAGGAGGAAGGGATAGGCCTCGATGGCTTTGTGCGTCAAGCCGCCGCCGCACGGTTTTTCCCATGCCATGTGCTCGTCGAACAGCGTGACCGAGAAGCCCGCGGAGGCGAGTTGCTCGCCGCACAGCGCGCCCGCCGGACCTCCACCCACAATGGCGATTTCTCGCATGTTCGTCGGCGAATACTATCCTAAGTCAGCGGAAAGACCGCAGCTAAAAACCATGCGGCGAGTATAGCATCGAACACCGCCGCGGCCGGAAGGGAGCCGGTGCGGCGGCGCAACGCATCCGCACCCAGGCGCTGAAAGATCGAGAAGGCAGCCATATAGACGGCCATGAGAAGAATGAGAATTTGCTCGTTGCGAGTGGTGACGAGAGCAAAAAGGCAGGCCAGCCAGAGGATAAAGCGAAGCGCGAGAAAGAATCCAAACCTTCTGGCGCGATGGGCGCGCGATTCCGGCGAGGGACCGAGGGTGATTTCCTCGGCGAAGAAGTAGGGCACCAGCAGCGGAATCATTATGGTGAAGCGCCACCAGCGGGGCCCGTTGAGCCAGGCGTCGGTGAGTTGCCAATTGAGCCAGGCGCCGAGCGAGAGAAATGTGGCGAATCCGAGGACGAGTGCGGCGGAGAGGGCCCGCGGATTAAAGATGACTGCTGATTTCAGGCGCTTCCACTCGGGTGCCCAGAGAATCGCTGCAACGAGGAGAAGCAAGGACGCGAGATAATCGCCGGTGAGAATGCGGAGGATGGGATGCAGCGGCACGGCGAGCGTCATCACACAAACAGAAATGAACGAAGCGACGGTCCAATGCAGAAGACTTGTGCTGGTAGCGGGGTGAGACAGGTCTTCTGGATTCGTTGTTGCGGATGAAGCGCTGGCAGGAATGCCTGCGCCACTCACGCGAAACGCAGCCGCGATTACGCTTGCCGCTAGTGGGAGCATCAGCAGCAGGCCGAGAAATCCGATCAAAGCTCCGGTTTGGGCACGCTCACCCGCGCTGCTATGTCTGGCGTGGTTCAACTCCGAAAAAGAAAAGGAAACGGTTCCGGGTGCTTCGGGTTTCGTTTGTCCGCTTGTGAAACCGCGCACGACCCACTCGAGTGATTCATCCCTGACGCGCCAATCTACGATCAGGCTGGAATGAGTTGCGTAGGCAACCTGTTTCAGTTCGAAGGCGCGGCGCTCCAGGAAATCGGAATCTTGCGTGCGGTTTCCCTGGGCGGCGCTCGAAATTTGCCTGGCAGCGCCTTTCAGCAAGGGGAGGTCAAATTGAGCGCTGAAAATCAGCAGATTGGAAGGCATGCGATGCGGCAAGACGAGCGGCGCTGGTGAAATGGCGATTGTGGCGGCCGTGGGGAATTGATCGGCCAGGCGGATGGCAATCGCTCCGCCCATTGAATGACCGATCAGGGCTGTCTTGTCCGGATCGATCTCTCCGCGACGAACGAGTGTGCCAATCGCCTCAGTGGCACATTCCTCGGCACGCGCGAACGTGAATGGTTCCGCGCTGTCGCCGTGTCCCGGAAAATCGAGCATATAGACGCGGAAGCCTGCCAGGGCGAATTTTTCGCCTAGATAGGACATGACGCGCCGATTGGCAGAGAGACCGTGGAAGAGGATGACGGCCGATTTCGGTTTTGTGCCAGGTACCTGGAAAATCGTTACCGGTGTATGGCAGGTTGCGCCGAGAGTCGTTTGCCGAATGTTAATCGGAAGCCGGTGAATCTGCTTCGCACCGTAGAGGACCAGGAGTGCGCCGATGAGCGCGAGAACAATCTCGCGGCGTTTCATCGCGAGTTCCTTGTCGGTGTGGGGCGCATGGTAGAATTCAGTTTACGGCACAATAAGAGTTTCGAAAATGGGGGCCGGCATTGGGGCGAGTGGTATCGCAAGACGAACTGATTCTCCGCGTTGCCGAACTGAAACGCAACGGCCGGCGCGTGGTGTTTACAAACGGGTGTTTTGATTTGCTGCATCCGGGGCACCTTCGATTGCTGGAGCAGGCGCGGAATCTAGGCGACACGCTGATCGTCGCGATCAATACGGACGCCAGTGTCCACAAGAATAAAGGACTCAATCGGCCGATTATCCCGGAAGGCGAACGCGCGGAATTGCTCGCCGCGCTGGCGGCCGTGGACTATGTGACGCTGTTCGACGAACTCACGCCGCGGGAAATTATCGCGCGCGTGTTGCCGGATGTGCTTGTGAAGGGCAGCGACTGGGGCCCGAATGAAGTGGTGGGCCGCGAGGAAGTGGAAGCGGCGGGTGGCCGCGTGGTGTTGATTCCGCTCGAAGCGGGACAATCCACAACGAACATCGTGGAACGCATTCGAAGTCTACCCTCATGATTCTTCCCCTTGTAGCCGAGCTTCTTTTGCGCGTCGGGCGATTGCCCGCGGTGGAAGAAGTGTTCGATTTATTGCGGCGCGGGCCGAACGAGACGCGGATCGGGGGGCCTACCGCTGCGGCCAAAGCATTGCTCGCCGCCCTGGCAGCGGTGGAACTGGGCCGGCCGATCGTGGTGCTGGTGGAATCGAATCAGCGCGCGGAAGACCTGAGCGAACCGCTGCGGTTTTTTTATCGCGCGCTGACGGGCAAGCCGGGAACCCGCGTCGCCGTGCTGCCGGCGCACGAAGTGTTGCCATACGAGCATCTTTCGCCGCACGCGGAGCTTTCCGAAGCACGGGCCGTGGCGCTGTGGCGATTCGCGAGCGGCGAAATCGACGTGCTGCTCGCTCCCGCGACGGCGGCGCTGCTACGCCTGCGCGAGCCGGAGTTTTACCGCCAGTTCGCGCTGACCGTGGAGCGCGGCGAGGAAATTCCGCTCGATTCGCTGATCGAACATCTGGCCAGCGTGGGATACGAGCGCCACGAAACCGTGGAGATGCCGGGACAATTTTCCGTGCGCGGCGGGATCGTGGACATTTTTTCCCCCGAAGCGGCGCGTCCGGTGAGGCTCGAGCTTTTCGGAGACACGCTGGAATCGCTGCGCGAGTTCGATCCGAACACGCAGCGGTCCACCAGCCCGGTGGCGCGGACGACTTTGCTGCCGCTGACGGACTATCCGCGGCGAAGCGAATTGCTGGCGCGGCTGCATGCGCGAGTGGTGGCCGGTCTCGCCGAAGCGGAAGAAGAAACGGATGTGCGCGCGGATTTCTTTCCCGGATGGGAGTTCCAGGCCGCGCTGGTGGAGCCGCTGGAATCGAGTCTGCTGACGCTGGCTTCGGATATTGTGCTGATTGAGGACGAGCCGGAAGCACTCGCGGCTGCCGTGGAAAAATTCCGAGTGCGGCTGGCGGATGCGTTTGAGAATTCCTCCGCATCGATTCCCCCCGCCGCGCCGCCAGAGCGATATTTTCTGACGGAGGAAGAAGCCCGGCAAACGCGTTCGCGCGTGCCGCGATTGCTGGTCGAACAACTTGCGCTGGAGCGGCCGGAAAATAGCGCGCATCGCCTCTCGACGCAACCCACGCCGCGTTATCACGGCAACGTTTCCGCATTCATGTCCGAAGTGCGCGGGCGGCTGAATGGCGGCGACCAGGTGATCATCGCCGCGTCCAGCACGGGTGAACTGGAGCGGTTCGCCGATATTTGCCACGAATACGAGCTGCCCTACCGCCTGGGCGAATTGGAAGAAAACGTGACGGTGACGCGGCTCGCCGAGGAATCGAGCGGCGGCAGCGTCCCGGCAGTGGTGCTGATCAAGGCGCCGATTTCAGAAGGCGCCGTTTTCACCGACGCGAAATTTGTGATTTACGGCACCGGCGACGTCTTCGAGTCGGTGACCACTCCCTCCCGCCAGCGCAGCCGGCCCAAGACCGCCAGTTTTTTCAGCGATCTTTCCGATCTGAAGCCGGGAGACTACGTGGTCCACGTGGATCACGGCATCGGGCAATTCGACGGACTGCGGCAAGTGGTGGTGGAAGGCGCCACCGGCGAATTCATGCTGCTGCGTTATGCCGAGGATGCCCGGCTCTATGTGCCGCTGGCGCGGCTGGATTTGATTCAGAAGTATCAATCCCTGGGCGGGACCACGCCACAGCTCGATAAATTGGGCGGCGCGGTTTGGGAAGCGCGCAAGAGCCGGGTGCGCAAATCGGTGGGCGACCTGGCGAAACAGTTGTTGACGCTGTATGCCGAGCGAAAAGCGGTTCCGGGGCACGCGTTTCCTCCGGACACCACCTGGCAAAAAGAAATGGAGGATGCATTTGAATTTGATGAAACGCCCGACCAGGCCAAAGCCATCGAGGATGTGAAGCGCGACATGGAGAGCACGCTCCCGATGGACCGGCTGCTCTGCGGCGACGTGGGGTACGGCAAGACGGAAGTGGCGATGCGCGCGGCGTTCAAGGCGCTTTCGGATTCGAAGCAAGTGGCCGTGCTCGCGCCGACGACGGTGCTGGCGTTTCAACATTATGAAACCTTTCGTCGGCGTCTCGCCGCGTTTCCCGTCCGCGTGGATATGCTCAGCCGGTTCCGCAATCCTCGCGAGCAGAAAAGGACGCTGGAAGATCTGGAAGCGGGGAAGGTGGACATTGTTATCGGGACGCACCGGCTGCTTTCGAAGGATGTGAAGTATCACGATCTGGGCTTGCTGGTGGTGGACGAGGAGCAGCGTTTCGGCGTGGCGCACAAAGAACGGATCAAAGAGATTCGAAAGAATGTGGATGTGCTGACGATGTCGGCCACGCCGATTCCGCGGACCCTGCACATGTCGCTGGTGGGCCTGCGCGATATGTCGCTGATCGAGACGCCGCCGAAAGACCGGCTGGCGATTCAGACGGTGGTCGCGCCGTTCAATGAAACACTGGTGCAGCGCGCGATCGAAGACGAACTGGAACGCCAGGGGCAGGTGTTCTTCGTGCACAATCGCGTGGAATCCATTTATTCGCTGGCGGCGATGGTGCAGAGGCTGGTGCCGCGCGCGCGGATCGTGGTAGGCCACGGGCAGATGAAGGAACACGAACTCGAGAAAGTGATGCTGAAATTTGTCCGCAATGAGGCGGACATTCTTATTTCGACCACGATTATCGAGAACGGGCTCGATATTCCGCGCGCGAACACCATCATCATCAATCGCGCCGACCGGTTCGGACTGGCCGAGCTGTATCAACTGCGCGGACGAGTGGGACGCTCGAATCAGCGCGCCTACGCCTATCTGCTGGTGCCGCCGGAGGGATCGCTTTCCTCGCTGGCGCGGCAACGGCTGGCGGCGTTGAAGGAATTCAGCGACCTGGGAGCCGGATTCCGGATCGCGGCGCTCGACCTGGAATTGCGCGGCGCGGGAAATCTGCTGGGCCGCGAGCAGCATGGCCATATTGGCGCGGTGGGATTCGACCTGTATTGCCAGATGCTGGAGCGCGCGGTGGCGGAGCGCAAAGGCGAAGCGGTGCGGCCCGAATTGCGCACCACGCTCAATCTCGGCATGGACATACGAATCCCCGGCGAATACATCGAAAGCGAAAACCTGCGGTTGCGAATTTACAAGCGCATCGCCGGCGTTTCTTCCGAAACCGAACGCGAGGAAGTGCGGCGCGAGCTGCAAGACCGCTTTGGGCCGCCGCCGCAGTCGGTGGATAACTTGCTCGATTACGCCGTGCTGAAGGCGCACTGTGAGAAGATGCTGGTGGCCTCGGTGGACCGCCGCGGCGACCAGGTGGCCATCAAATTCCACGATCAGACCCCCGTGAAACCGGAAAGCGTGGTGAAAGTAATCCGCGGGCGCAAGGGGCTGCGGCTCGATCCCGCGGGCGTTCTGTGGCTGGATTGGAAACGGGACAAAGGCGGAGCGATTGGGGCAACCAGAAACGTATTGCTGCAACTCCAACCGTAGAGATACAATTTTCGGCGGTAAAGAGGAAATGAGAATGAAACACGTTTTTTCGCAGAGAGAATTGAGTCGCGCGGATATTTCCAGTTCCATGCCGCCACCCGCGCGTCGAGCCCGCCGAGCCGGCTCTCGCCGTAATGGCAGGCAGCAACGATTCGTTGCTGCGTTCCTCGTGGCGGCCGCGCTGGCCGCCTTGCTCTCCACCGCGTCCTTTCTGGCCGCGCAAGAAAAAGGGAAACTGGTGGAAGAAATCATCGCGCGCGTGAACAACGAGATTATCACCAGCTCGGAGTACTCGAAAGCCGAGCAAGCCTTGCGCGAGGAAATCACGCAGTCATGCGCGGGATGCTCCGCCGCGCAAATTGAAACCAATTACAACGAGCAGCACAAAGATATTCTTCGCGGGTTGATCGATCAGGCGTTGCTGGTGCAGCGGGCCAAGGACATGGGCGTCAGCGTCGAGACTCAATTGGTCAAGCATCTCGATCAGACCCGGCAACAACACAATTTGCCCAGCATGGAAGCGCTCGAGAAGGCCGTGGAATCCTCCGGAATCTCCTGGGAAGAATACAAGGCCAGCATCCGCAACAGTTTGATGACGCAGGATGTGATCCGCAAGGAAGTGGGCGGGCGAATCGCCGTGGATACGGCCGACCTTAAGAAATATTACGAGGAACACAAAGCTGATTTTGTGCGCCCGGAGCAAGTGTATTTGAGCGAAATCCTGGTCAGCACGGATGGGAAGAGCCCCGATGATTATCCGGCGCTGAAGAAAAAGGCCGAAGACCTGCTCGATCGGATCAAGAAAGGCGAGGATTTTGGCGAACTTGCCAAGCGCTATTCGGACGGGCAGACGGCCAAGCAGGGCGGCGACATCGGAGAATTCGGGCGAGGCCAGCTCGCCAAACAGCTCGAAGAACAGGTCTTCCAGATGAACCGCGACGACATGACCGGCGTGATTCAGACCAAGGCGGGTTTTGAGATCCTGAAAGTGGAAGAGCATTACCAGGCAGGGCAGCAGCCATTTGATAAGGTTGAAAACGAGATCACCAATAAATTTTATCAGGATAAAATGCAGCCCGCGCTGCGCAGCTACCTGGCCGAATTGCGCGAGGAGAGCTACCTGACGATCAAGCCGGGCTTTGTGGACAGCGCCTCGGTGGGCGGCAATTCCGTGATCGAAGAAGTGGCGCCGACGCCGGATTCGGCCAAGAAACCCGCAAAACCGTCGAAGAAGAAGGCCGGCTGATGAAATCCGCCTACGTTGCGGACCTGCAACCCGAGCAGGCGGTTAACTCTTTGTTTCTGGTTCGCGACAAGGAGATTCGCACTTCTACCGTTACCGGCAAGTCGTGGCTGCAACTCGAGCTGGTGGACCGCACCGGCACCATCGAAGCAAAAATGTGGGACAACTTCACGGATATCGCGGCCACCTTTGAGCGCGACGACATTGTAAAAGTTCGCGCGCGCGTGAAAGTGTACCGCGGCAAGAGCGAGCTATCGATCGAGCAAGTGATCCCCGCCAGGCCAGGCGAATATACTCTGGAAGATTTTCTTCCGCACACCAAGGAGGACGTCGAGCAACTCTACCGGAGCGTGTGTAAGACCGCCGCCGGAGTGAGCAATCCCTGGCTGAACGCGCTGCTGAAAAGCGTGCTGGAAGATCCGGCGATTGCGGCAAAGCTGAAGCGGGCGCCGGCGGCCATGACCATGCATCACGCCTACATCGGGGGATTGCTCGAACACATCGTGAGCCTGTGCGGGCTGTGCCAGGCCGCCGCCGCGCATTATCCGGAAGTGAATGCGGATCTGCTCTATTCGGGAGCGATTCTGCATGACCTGGGAAAGATTGAAGAGCTTACTTACAATCGCGGCTTCGCCTATTCCACCGAAGGCGAGCTGCTTGGCCACATCGTGATCGGACTGGCCCTGGTTCGCAGGAAAATCGAAGCCATTCAAGGATTTCCCGCACCGGCCGCTACTCTGGTGGAACATCTGGTCGTCAGCCATCACGGCGCGTATGAATTTGGCTCGCCGCGCCTTCCGATGGTGCGCGAAGCGGTGCTATTGCATTATCTGGACGATCTGGATTCGAAGATGGGCGCGATGCGGGCCACGCTCGAATCGAAGGATGGAACCGCTCCCTGGACGGCCCGGAATCCATCGCTGCGCCGCTCGTTGTTGCGCGCGGACGAGTTTCTGCGAGGCGGCGAGGCCGGCGCCAGCGGCGAATCGCCCAAGCCCCCCGGCGGGCAGAAGGCGGCAGGGAAATGAACATGGTCACCCGCGAAAATCGTGGCGGATCGCATACGCCGCGCAGGTCCCTGCTGGATCTTGCTCCACTCGAACTTGATTGCATGACGACGCTGTGGCCCATGGGCGAGGGAACGGTGCGCGAAATTCGAGATCAACTCGCGCCGCGCCTCCCGCGGGCTTACACCACCATCATGACCATCATGGACCGGCTGGCGCGCAAAGGCGTTGTGGAGCGGAGAAAAGTGGGACGCGCGTATCGATACCGGCCGAACTTGTCCGCGGCGGAGGCGCGCGAGCATGCGCTGGGGCAAGTGGTGGAAAGTTTTTTTGGCGGATCGGCGGAGGCCGTGATCGAACAGCTTGGAGTGGGCTTTGCAACCGGCCATGCCGTGCTGACCGCGGCGGCGGGCGGAACGCGTCCAGCGGTGAGCGAATCGGCGCGCGCTACGAATGCTGCTGCGGCCGCCACGGGCATTCATCTGGCGCCCCCGCCAAGCCGGGTGAAAGCGGCGGCTGTTGGTGGATCGTCGCAGGAGTCAACGGCAGCGGAAACGTCAGTGGTTCCGCTCGTATCAGCGGCGCCTGTTGCTGAAGCTGCGCGGCAAGAAGAGAAGACAACCCCCGCAAGTGCCGAAGAGTTCAAGCCCGCCTCAATGGATCCCACGCTTCTGTGAAATTCCGCGCTATACTCAAAAGACCCGGAAATCATTCATGATGGTGCGATTTCCAGGGGAATCGTCGAGGGTCCGTTCCCGGCTATTTTATTGACTGTAAACGATCCATGTTTCCCGCCGAACTCACAATTCGCGATCACGTCATTCGGCCGGCCACGCTGCTCGCGCCCATGGCCGGCGTCACGGATACGATTTTTCGCCGCGTAATTCGCGGGCTCGGCGGCTGCGGCTTGATCATGACCGAGTTCACCAGCGCCGAAGCGGTGACGCGCAATTCGTCGCGCACGCAACGCTATCTTTATTTCGACGAGGACGAACATCCGATCGCGGCGCAACTTTTCGGAGCGGAGCCGGGCGTGATGGCTTCCGCGGCGGCGCTGACGCAGGAGCTTGGCTTCGACCAGGTGGATATCAATCTGGGGTGTCCGGCAAAAAAAGTGGTGAAATGCGGCGGCTCAGGACTTCTCCGCGATCTGCCGCTGCTCGAGCAAGTGCTCCGGCAAGTGCGCGCGGCGGTAACCCTTCCGCTGACCATCAAGATTCGCTCGGGCTGGGATGAGAACAATATCGTGGCCCTGGACGTGGCGAAAATGGCGGAGCAATTGGGAGTCGAGGGAATCGCGGTGCATCCGCGCACGCGGGTGCAGGGTTATAACGGCAACGCGGATTGGAGCATCATCCGCGCGGTAAAGGAAGCGGTGCGGATTCCGGTGATCGGCAATGGCGATATTCGCACTCCGGAAGACGCGGAGCGAATGGTGGAGGAAACCGGCTGCGACGCGGTGATGATCGGGCGCACGGCGTCGACAAATCCGTGGATTTTCCGGCAGATCGAGCAATATCTCTCGACGGGAATTTACGACGAGCCGTCGGAATCCGACCGCTACCGGCTGCTGTCGGATTATTTCCGCAGCCTGGCGGCGACGGACTGGCCGGATGCGATCGGGAAGATGAAGCAGTTTGCTTGCTGGTTCACGCACGGCGTGCGCAATGGCTCGGAATTGCGGCGGCATGTCCATCAATCGAAGACCATTCCTGAAGTTCTCGAGCGTGTGGATTCCTTTTTCGCCACGACCGTTTAATCAAAACAATAAGGATAGCAAGACAGGGAGCGGCGCGCTCCGAGTGGATTAAGACTTGCCGTCGTCGCGAGTGAGAAGCAATTCCTTGTAGGCTTCGCGCTTGCTCAAGCCTCGTTCGCGGGCGGCTAGCTTGAGCGCGGCCTTGTGATCGATTTCTTGCTCGCGCATGAGTTGATCGACGCGTTGGGTCAGGGATGCCTTGGCGGCGTTGGCCGATTGCGCGGCGGCCAGAACTTCTTCCTCATCGGGCGGGCCGATCAACAGGGTGATTTCGCCCTTGGGCGGCTTGCTGCCCAGGCGTGCGACAAGCTCCTCCAAACGGCCGCGCATGAATTCCTCGTGGAGTTTGGTCACTTCGCGAGCGATTACCGCGGGGCGGTTGCCGAGCGTGTCGAGAGCGTCCGCCAGTGTTTCGATGATGCGGTGAGGCGCTTCGTAAAAGACCAGCGTTCGCCGCTCAGCGGCAAGCCCGCGCAGCAATTGCCGCCGTTCTCCCGCGCGCGATGGCAAAAATCCCAGAAATGTGAACTCTTCGGTCTCGAGACCCGAAGCAGCCAGCGCCGCTACCAGAGCCGATGCTCCCGGCACCGGCACGACGGGGATTCCGTGGCGCAGGCAGAGTGAGACGAGGCGGTGGCCCGGGTCGGAAATCGCCGGAGTGCCGGCATCGCTGACCAGTGCGATCTTGGCGCCTTGCTCGAGTTCGATGACCAGCTCGGGGGCACGCGTCATCTCGTTGTGCTCGTGATAGCTTTCGAGGCGGCGGCGAATGCCATAGTGCGTGAGCAGCTTCATCGTCTGCCGCGTGTCTTCGCACGCGATCAGGTCTACTTCTTTCAAAATGCGCAACGCGCGCAGGCTGATGTCTTCCAGATTGCCGATCGGAGTCGCCACCAGGTAAAGGCATCCGGTGGTTTCTAGGTCCGCATTTTTTGTTTTGCTCGTCGTTGCCATCGATAGGAAATCTCGCCGAGAATCAGCCAAGAGCCGCAAGATTGCGCAGAGAAGTCTAGCACAGCCATTCGGCTGCGGCGGCATGGCGCCCTCGCAATCGCCGCCGAGCGCGTCTGCCGGCAGCCGAAGATGGTGTTCGATTGCACTCTCTACGCGCAGCAATGTGCGCGACTCTGGCGGGCATGATAAGATTTATCAATTGCGGTTGGCAGAGGAGGATCGCTTCGGTGCCTTTGTACGAATATCAATGTTCGAAGTGCGGACGCAAGTCCGAGAAGATCGAAACCGTCGATGCTCCCGAGAAGAAGAAGTGCCCGCATTGCGGCGCAAGATCGTCGCGTCTTTTTTCCGCCCCCGCGATTCAATTCAAGGGAACGGGCTGGTACGTTACGGATTACGGCGGCAAGAATACCAGCGCCGCCGCTGCCGCCGAACGGGGCGAAGGCAAGTCCGAAGGAAAATCGGAAGGGAAGTCCGAAGGGAAATCCGGGGGAAAATCCTCCGACGGATCTTCGGGCGATTCCTCCGGGAAATCCTCGAAGAAAAGTTCCGAATCGAAAGAATCCTCGAAGAAAAGAGATTCCTAGCTGTATCCGTCTGTTGATTTGTTCTGGGCGCGGCAACGAAATTCAGAATCGTTCCATCCGGCGCTCGCCGCTTTCGCTTAACCGAGGGTCTTCAGATACTCACGAAAGTCCGCGCCGAACTCCGCATTTTTCAGCGCCATCTCGACGGTCGCTTTCAAGAATCCGAGCTTATCCCCAGCATCGTACGATTTTCCTTCGTAAACGAGAGCCCACAAGCCTTTCTCGCGAGCCAGTTGGCGCAGAGCGTCGGTCAATTGAATTTCACCGCCGGCGCCTGCCCGGGTGAGTCGAAGGTAATCGAAGATTATCGGCGGCAACACGTATCGTCCAAGCACCGACAAATTCGAGGGCGCATCTTCCGGCTTCGGCTTTTCCACCAGATCGTTCACGCGCAAGAGACGATTGCCCCACTTCGTCCCCTTCTCCGGCTTGGCGTCGATGATGCCGTACAAATGAACGCGCTCGCGCGGCACAGCTTCCACGGCAATCGCGCCGATGCCGGTCTGCTCGTAGAGTTCGATCAGGGGCTTGGTGCCCGGCTCGGGGCCATCCAGGATCACGTCGCCCAGCAGCACGGCAAAAGGCTCGTCACCCACAAGTTCACGCGCGGTGAGGACGGCGTCGCCCAAGCCGCGCGGTTCGCTCTGGCGGGTATAACTGAAGCGCACCATGTGGCTGATGTCGCGCACCATTTGTGCGCGCTTCTTGTCTCCCTTCGCTTCGAGAAATCGTTCGAGCTCCGGGGAACTATCGAAGTGATCCTCGATCGCATTCTTTCCGCGGCCCGTGACGATAATGATGTTCTCGATTCCCGAGGTCAGGCACTCTTCCACGGAATATTGGATGAGCGGCTTATCCACCACCGGCAGCATTTCTTTCGGCATCGCTTTTGTAGCAGGAAGAAAGCGCGTCCCCAAGCCTGCCGCGGGTAAGACGGCCTTGCGCACGCGTTTGTGAGTAGTCATCGAGTGGTTCTTGGGCTGCGGGTTGAGCCTGGCCGCCTATGGCAAGAAGGGGTGAGCCGTGCTCGAAATCCCGTCAGTCTCCTTTCGATAGCAATCTATGCGACTCACCGACAATAAGGTTCGCTTACTCGATTTGTCAATCTGCAAGGGACTGTAGATTTACAGGATTTCCGGATTCTGCAAAATCCAGCGGGGCCGAGGAAAGGAAGGATAGGCAGTTCGAGTGGACTGGCCAGACCGAATGCGCTGAAAGGGCTGTGCTAACATACCAATTGTACGCAGGGTGAAATCAGCGCTTCGATGACAGAACCTCGCATTCTCGGAATTGAATCGTCGTGCGACGAGACGGCTGCGGCCGTCGTCGCAGGAGGCCGCACAATCCTCTCCAGCGTGGTGGCCTCGCAGATCGCCATCCATCGAAAGTATGGCGGGGTGGTGCCGGAGCTCGCCTCGCGCGAGCACTTGCGGCAAATCGTGCCGGTAGTTCGCGAGGCGCTCGAGCAGGCGGGAGTTGCCTTGTCCGAGATCGATGCAGTGGCGGTGACGCGCGGCCCCGGACTGGTTGGCTCGCTGCTGGTCGGCTTGACGTATGGGAAAGTACTGGCGATGTCGCTGGGCAAGCCATTGATCGGCGTGAATCATTTGGAAGGCCACGTCCATGCGGTCTTCCTCGAAGCACACAGCGCGGGACGGAAGCCGCAGACGCCCGCCACTTGCCTGATCGTTTCCGGAGGCCACACCGTTCTTTATGGCGTGGCGGCTTCCCAGGTGAATGGCGATGAAGCTGCCGTGCGCTTTGCCTACTCGCGAATTGGACAGACGCGTGACGATGCCGCCGGCGAAGCTTATGACAAAGTTGCCAGGCTCCTCGCGCTCGGCTATCCCGGCGGGCCGGTGATCGATCAGCTTGCCGTCCACGGCAATCCTTCCGCCATGAAATTTGGCGAACCGAAAATGAAAGGTAATCCGTACGACTTTAGCTTCAGCGGCATCAAGACTGCGGTGCTTTATTACCTGCGGAAGCATACCGAACTGAAGGATGAGATCGAGGCGCGTGAGCAAGCACTGGCGCGAGGCGAGCGCAAAGCCGAGCAGTTGCGTCCGCTGGCCAGCGCGCAGACGCTCGACTTGATCGCCAGTTTTCAGAAGTCGGTGGTGAATGATCTGGTGATGCGCACCCTGTCCGCCGCGGAACAAAACGGCGCGCGTTCGATTCTTGTTTCCGGTGGCGTTGCGGCGAATCGCGAGCTGCGACAGTCGTTCGAGAAGGAATCCGCGGCCCGCGGGATTGCCGTGTATTTTCCCAGTCGAGCCCTTTCGACGGATAATGCCGCGATGATTGCGGCGGCGGCGTATCCGAAATTGATCGCCGGCGAGCACGATGATTCCTCGCTGAACGCGGAAGCCAATTTGCCTCTCGCCTAGTGGTTCCTCCTCCGCTTCTCCTTCCTTTTCACTGACGGGCAAATTCTATAGAATCGCGCGGCGTGTCCGGCTGCTTGCGGCTGGCGCTTACCTGCCAGGGAGGACTTGATTCATGCAAGAGACAGCAGAGCAATACATCAAACGCATACTCGGTCACATTGAAGGGAAAGATGCGATGAAGAGCCAGGCTGCCGCGCCACGCAAATTCGAGCGGCTGATCCGCGGCGTTCCGAAGAGCCGCTTGAAGCGGAAGCCGGCGCCGGGGAAATGGTCGGTGGGCGAGATTCTGGCGCATCTGACCGATACGGAGCTGGCGGTTGGCTATCGCATTCGCAAGATCCTTGAGAACAGCGGAACGAACATCGAGGCTTATGACCAGGATCGCTGGGCGGCGGAAGGGAGTTACGGCAAGCGCGATCCGCGCGAATCGCTGGCGCTATTTACCGCTCTGCGCGAATCGAATCTCAGGCTGATGCGTTCGCTTTCGAAAGAGCAATGGCAGCGATACGGGATGCACGCGGAACGCGGCAAGGAAAGCGTGGAGACCATTCTGCGAATGGCCGCGGGGCATGATTTGAACCATATCGAACAGGTGGAGCGCATTCTCAAACCAAAGTCTTAGCAATCTTGTGCGACATCGAAAAGTTGTCATAGATGCGAATTGCAATTGATACCGGCGGGACGTTTACGGATTGCGTGTTCGTGCGCGACGGGCGGCTCGCTATCCTCAAGGTTCCCTCGACGCCGCAAGCTCCGGCGCAAGCGATTGCCGATGCCCTGCGTGAATTATTGGAGGGTAGCGAGCCATATCCGGACGAACTCGACCTGGTTTGCGGCACGACTGTGGGAACGAATGCTCTGCTGCAACGGCGCGGCGGCAGCGTGGCCTTGGTCACGACGGCGGGATTTGAAGACGTAATCGAAATTGGCCGGCAAGCGCGCCCGCGCCTGTACGATTTTTTTGCGGACCGCCCGGAGCCGCTGGTGCCGCGTGGGCGCCGCTTCGGCCTTCGGGAGAGAGTGGCGGCCGGCGGGCGCCCGATCCTGCGGCCGTCCGCCGCGGAGCTCGATCGAATCGTGCGCCTGGTCCGGCGAAGTGGCGCAAATTCCGTGGCGGTGTGCCTGCTATTTTCTTTTGCGCTTCCGGCGCACGAACAGGCGATTGCCCGGCGGCTGCGCGCGGCGGGACTGCAAGTCTCCGCCTCGCACGAAATTCTGCCGGAATTTCGCGAGTTCGAGCGCACGGCCACCACGGTCGTCAACGCCTACCTGGTTCCGGTGATGAGCGATTATCTCCCTGTGATCCAATCCATCGCACAGCTTGCCGCGCGGCGGTCGCAAGTGCGGATCATGCAATCGAGCGGGGGAATTGTCTCCGCGCGCGTGGCTTCGCGCGAGCCGGTTCGCACGATCCTGTCAGGGCCGGCGGGCGGCGTATTGGGCGCGCAGTACGTGGCTGAACGGGCGGGGTTTCGCCGGATCATCGGGTTCGACATGGGCGGCACATCCACGGATGTGGCGCTGCTCGACGGTCCGCTGCGCACCAGCAATGAATCCTCGGTGGCTGAGCTTCCCGTCGCCGTACCAATTCTGGATATTCATACCGTAGGCGCGGGCGGCGGATCGCTGGCCCGATTTGATCGGGCAGGTGCGCTGCGAGTGGGCCCGGAAAGCGCGGGCGCTGATCCCGGTCCAATTTGCTATGGACGCGGGGAGCAGCCCACCGTGACCGACGCGCATTTGATACTCGGGCATCTTGCGCCTGAGGGATTGCTGGGAGGCGCGTTTCGTTTGGATGAAGTCCGCACTCGGCATTACATGGACCGCGCGCGCGGGAAAGTGCGCAGCGTGGAGCAATTCGCGCAGGGGATCCTGGACGTCGCCGACGCCACGATGGAAAAAGCCATTCGAGTGATCTCGGTGGAACGCGGGTACGACCCGCGCGATTACACTCTGGTGGCTTTCGGAGGCGCCGGCGGATTGCACGCCTGCGGCCTTGCCGCTGCTCTCAACATGCCAGGCGTGTTGATTCCGAAATTTCCGGGTGGGCTTTCGGCGCTGGGAATTCTGCGCGCGGACGTGGTGAAGGATTTCTCGCAGACGATCTTGCTGGCCGTGAATACGGCGCGCGCCGCTCGCCTGGCGCTGGAGCGGGCTTTCACACGGCTTGAATCGCGCGGGCTGCGGGAAATGGCCGCGGAAGGTTTTGCTCGCGGCGCCGCGCGGGTCGAGCGGCTGCTCGACA
>JBGQGW010000063.1:0-15983 GCA_041497605.1 Terriglobia bacterium
CTGCGCGCGCAGCCGGAGAGGAAGGCGAGGGTGGCGAAGAGGAAGGCGAAGGAGATGATATTGCGCTTCGAATTAAAACACAGAGTAAGGGCTGGTTTTTTTAACTCCGGATTCCTCGCTGCGCTCGGAATGACTGAAAGAAGTTGGTGCGAGTGCTGCGACTGAACCCACTGCTTATTGGCTGGTTTGGTCAGCGAGCGATTCCTCGTCCCGTAGAAGCATCCGGGACGCAAACGACGCGCTGCGCTCGGAATGACCGCGGGAGGTAAGCGGCTTGGAGAGAGTACTGGGAGAGAGTGCGAAGAGTTAGCGGCGGGGCGCATGGATGATTTTGCCGAGGATGGCGGGATGTTTTGCGCCGGTGGCGCTGGGAAGGTTGTTGGGGCGGCCGTGGTAAGCCTCGTAAGCGAGGATTGCGAATGCGAATGCTTCTTTGGCGTCACCGGGAACGCCCAGATCATCGGAAGGGATCACGGTAATCTTCGGCACGGCAGCGACGAGCATGGCCATCATCAGCGGATTGCGCGCGCCGCCTCCGGCGACGATCAGGTCGCGAGAGCCAGAGCGATCGGGAGCCCAGTTGCGAATTGCTTCGGCGATGGTGATGGGAGTCAGCAGCGTGACGGTGCGAATTAAATCTTCGGGGCGGGCACGCGCCTTCTTACCCCAGGCGAGGACGCGAGCGGCGAATTCCCGGCCGAATTGCTCGCGGCCGGCGGTTTTCGGCGGCGACTTGCGAAAATAGGGATCGCGGAGAAGCTGAGCGAGCAGGTCTGGAAGCATCTGCCCGCGCGAGGCGATGCGCGCGTCCTTATCGAAGCTGAGGCGGCCTTGCGTGAAGTGGCGAACCAGCGCGTCGACGATCATGTTGCCTGGGCCGGTGTCGAAGGCGAGCACGTCTTGCGGCCGGGCGGCGCGCGGGATGGCGGTGATATTTGCGATGCCGCCGATATTTAGGGCGATGCGCCCGCGCTGCGCATCGCGATAGAGTAAATAATCGACGAAGGGCACCAGGGGAGCGCCCTGGCCTCCCGCAGCCATATCGGCGGGGCGGAAATCGGCGATGGTGGTTACTCCGGTGCGTTCGGCGATGATTGTAGGCTCGGCGATTTGGAGCGTAGATGCGACGCCCGCTGCGCCTAGAAAACGCATGGGGACGCCCTGGTGGTAGATGGTTTGACCGTGCGAGCCGATCAAATCAATCCGGCGCAGCGGGACGGCGAAGCGGCGGCAGGCCTTCAGCGCGGCGGCAGCGAATAATTCTCCCAATAGAAAATTGAGCTGGCTGATTTGGGCGGTGCTGGTGGCAGCGCCCTCACCCAAGTGGAGAACCGCGGCGCGGACTTTGGCGGGGTAGGGGATCGATACGAATTTTTCCAGTTTTGCTTTTAGGCCGGGAGGTGCGCCCGAGATGCGGACGAGAGCAACGTCGATCCCGTCGGCGGAGGTGCCCGACATCAGGCCCAGCACGCGCATGGGACGATTCCGGTCGGAATTCATTCCGCGGTTTCGCACAGTTGTCGCGGGATTCTTCGCTGCGCTCAGAATGACACCTCTTTTGACTGGGGACGCTTGGGCGCGCAATTCGTTGTGCGCTTCCGGGCAGATGTCGCGGGATTCTTCGCTGCGCTCAGAATGACACCCTTTTTATTGCCTCGTAGTAAAAGTCTAGACGGAGAGAGAGTGCAAGATTGGGCCGGAATGATGGCGGCTTGTTCGAAGTGATACTCACGAGCGGGTGACCTGTTTTTTCAGTTGGGCCAGCAGATTCAGGGCGTCGAGAGGCTTCAGATTGTCGAGATCGGCGCGGCGCAAAGACTCGAGAACATCGCGATCAATCGCGGTGAACATGGCCGGCTGTTCGGTTGCGGCCGGGATTGCGCCGGGAGAAAGCTCTTCGGTGAGCTGGTGTTCGCTTTTTTCGTGGCGAGCGAGAATTTCGCGGGCGCGCTCCACCACGGCGCGCGGCAGTCCCGCGAGCCGGGCGACTTCAATGCCGTAACTTTTATCGGCGCTGCCCGGCTCGACGCGGCGCAGGAAAATAATTTCATTCCCGGCTTCGCGGACGGAGACGTGCACATTCCGGACGCCGGGGAGAAGCAGCTCGAGTTCGGTGAGTTCGTGGTAGTGCGTCGCGAACAGAGTTCGCGGGCGCGCGCCGGCATGCAGCGCTTCCACCACCGCCCAGGCGATGGAGAGGCCGTCGAACGTGGCCGTGCCTCGGCCCACTTCGTCGAGAATCAACAGGCTCGCCGGGGTGGTGGTATTCAGGATTGCGGCCACCTCGCTCATTTCCACCAGAAACGTGGAGCGGCCGCGAGCGAGATTGTCCGAGGCGCCGATGCGGGTAAAGATTCGATCGGTGATCGGCAGGCGCGCCTGCGCCGCCGGGACGAACGATCCCATCTGTGCCATGAGCACGATTAATGCGGCCTGGCGCAGATACGTGGATTTGCCGCCCATATTGGGGCCGGTGATGATCAGGAGAAATTGCGACTCGTCACCGAGAAAAAGATCATTGGGCACAAAGCGTTCGCCACGGCCTTCCAGCAGCTTTTCAATCACCGGGTGGCGGCCTTGCGAGATCAATAGATCGCCCCGCTTCCCGGCAGAAACGGACCGGCCGATTTCGGTTTCCGTAAATTCAGGTCGGCAATAATTTCGCTGGGCCGCGAGGCGCGCGAAATTCACAAGCACGTCGAGCTGGGCGACGGCCGCCGCGGTTTGGCGGAGCCGCGAAGCCTGCTGGGCCACTCTCTCGCGCAGATCGGTGAAAAGTTGCCGCTCGATTCCTTTGATGCGGTCGTCGGCGTCGAGAATTTTCCGTTCGTATTCCTTCAGCTCGGGCGAGGTGAAGCGCTCCGCGTTTACTAAAGTCTGCTTGCGTTCGTAATCCGCCGGGGCCAGCGCGAGATTAGGTTTCGAGATTTCAATGTAATAGCCAAAAATCTGATTGAAGCGGATTTTGAGCGAAGCGATATTGGTGCGCTTCCGCTCGCGCTCCTCCATCGCCGCAATCACTTGCTTGCTTTGCTTGCTCAGGTCGCGCAGCTCATCGAGTTCGGCGTTATAACCGCGGCGAATGATGCCGGGATCGCTCGGCAGCGCTGGAGGATCTTCGGCGATTCCTCGTTCGATATTTTCGCGGACGCCGGTGAGTTCATCGAGCGCGCCGTGGAGCGCGGCGAGGCGGCGTTTGCTGCAATGCGCGAGAAGACCGCGAAGCAGGGGGATGCGCGCCAGCGAATGAGCCAGAGCAATCAAATCGCGCGGGGTGGCTACACCGAGTGTGACCCGGCTGGTGAGCCGCTCGAGATCGAGCATTCCGGCGAGGTGCTTGTGGATTTCTTCCCGCGTGAGGGTCTGGGATTTCAGCTCGGCCACGGCATCCAGCCGCTCCTCGATTTCCTCGCGGCTAATCGAAGGCCGCAATATCCAGGAGCGGAGCAGGCGAGCGCCCATGCCTGTGGCGGTCTCATCAAGCGCATTCACCAGGGTGGCGGAAGCATCGTCGCCGGAAGTGGGCTCGAGCAGCTCGAGATTCCGGACGGTGACGTGATCGAGCACCAGCGCGTCCTGCTGCTCATAAAATGTGATGTGGTCGAGATGTTCGAGGCCGTTGCCTCCGGATCGAGTGCTGGCCAGGGGCGTGGCGGCTCCGGCGCTTTGCGCAGGGAGGGCGGAGGTTTCACGCAGGTAGTGCACCAAGGCCCCGGCGGCCGTAATGGCTTGCGGATGGCCGTCGAGGCCGAAACCTTCCAGGGTCACCACCCCGAACTGCTGTTCGAGCAATCGGACAGCTTGATCGAAATCGAAAACCCATTCATCCAGGCGCGTTTCGGTGGCCCCGAGGCCGTCAAATTCGGGCAGTTTCGGCTGAGAAAAGAGCGTCGCGGCGCGCGGCAACAGAATTTCGCGGGGGCGGAGGACGTGCAGCTCGTCGCTGACTCTGATTTCCGCGCCAGCGCCCGAGAATTCAGCGGAGCGAAATTCTCCCGTGGAGAGATCGACGTAAGCCAAACCGATGGGCTGCCCAGCCGGGTGGCGGGAGATGGCGGCCAGGAAATTATTTTCGCCTGCAGCCAATACGTTAGAATCGGTGGCTGTGCCGGGTGTGATGACGCGGACTACTTCGCGGCGGACGAGTTTCTTGCCTTTGGATGGTTCCTCGGTTTGTTCGCAGATGGCGACTTTGTGCCCGGCGCGGATCAGACGGGCAATGTAATTTTCAGCGGCGTGATAGGGCACGCCGCACATAGGCACGGCCTGGCCTTTCTCCTTATTGCGCGCGGTCAGGGTAATTTGCAGCTCTTTGGAAGCGACCAGGGCATCGTCGTAAAAAAGCTCATAGAAATCGCCCAGGCGGAACATCAGCAGGGCGCCGGGATACTGCCTCTTGATCGAGTGGTACTGCGCCATTAGTGGAGTGGTTGGTTCCGTCATCGGCCTGGCCGGTGATTCTCGGGCTTACGCGAGGCAAAGGCAAACTGGTGCAAGCAGCCGCGCGAAGGGTCCATTGGTTTATACCCTGTAGCGTGCAATTCTGTCGAGCCGCGAAGCAGCTTTTGAAATTGGGAAACGTGCCCCTCCTTTACGATGGGAGGGATGGCGTCCCTTTGCGTGGAATGGCAGCGCGCGGTTAGTATCGGTTCATGGAAGCTGGAGAGCAATGAAGGTAAGGAAGAATTACGAGATCGAAATCAAGCTGCGCATTACAAACATGCGTGAGTTCCTGCGGAAGCTTGCCCGGCTGAAAGCTGCGCGGGTTCGAAGGGTGTTCGAGCACAACATACTGTTCGACACGCAGGGAAACATATTGCGGAGATCGGGGAAATTGCTGCGTCTCCGCCTTGAATGGCCCGCTGACCGCAGCGGGGCTGCAAAGCGCCCAACGTCGGCAGAGGCTCGCGGTATCTTGACTTACAAGTCGCCGACGGGCGCTCGCCGGAGGCGAGACTCTCGTTACAAAGTAGTGGAAGAAACGGAACTCGAGGTCTCGAATCCGCAACGCTTGCCGCCAATTCTAGAAGGCCTGGGTTTACGGCCAACGTTTCACTATGAAAAACGGCGAACTCTCTATCAATTACCAGGGCTGCCGCACCTGCAGATTGATCTGGACGAAACGCCCATCGGCGTCTTCGTGGAACTGGAAGGGCCGAGACGCGTAATTGATCGAGCCGCCCGTTTGCTCGGTTATGGTCCCCCGGATTACCTGGTGACGAATTATTGGATCCTTTACCGGGACACATGCCGCCGGGAGGGCAAGCGGCCAGGCAATATGGTCTTCCGTGCGTTACAAAAGCAGAAATAATTGCGATTCACTCCAGTCTTTCCTTGACAAAGTTTTGATATCACCTTAACAAGAGATTCGCGCATTCAGCGGAGCGCGCGGAGCGCGATGGATTATTCATCATCCAACCCGGAACCCGGTAGTTCGAGCCTGTCTGGACTGCGCAGAAAGGTCCAGATGGGGCTGGAAAAAGGTTCAATCGCGGCCACCGGCTGCTTGACGGGACCGCCGAAGGGCGCGGAGGCACGAGCCGACCGAGGGTAATCTGCGGGAGAAGGTGGCCCGTGGTCGGGAAATGTGCCGGCCTCGGGCATTTTTGTTTTTAGGGGAAACGAAGGCGCTAAGGCGCGTCATCCATCCCCGCGGGAGACAGCCATGTTGCACGCCACGGAAATACTCGGAGCAGAGACTTACGATTCTTACGGCAACTTCGTCGGCCGCGTGAAGGAAATGTTCATCGAGCCCGCCGACCAGCCGAATCGCGTCGCCCGGCTGTTGCTCGGAAGAGGGCAATACCGCCCATTAATCGCGCGTTACGACCAGATCGGGTTCGTTGCCCCTGGAACGATCAAACTGACCACCGAAGAGTCGGCGCTGGAGCTCTACCGGCCGAACGAGGCCTGGCTGGCGGTGCAAAAGGACCTGCTCGACCAACAGATCATCGACACCCGCGGGCGCAAGGTGGTGCGCATCAATGACGTGGATTTGAGCGAGCAGCGCACCAACGGCACAGTCGAAATGCGGGTGACGCAAGTGGATGTGGGCTTGCCGGGAGCGGTGCGGCGGCTCCTGCAAGGGGTTGTCTCGCCCTCGGTGATCCGGCGGATTCAGGCCAAATTGCCTCCGCGGGTGATCTTGTGGGAATTCGTGAACTTGATCGAACCCGATCCGCTGCGGCGCGTGAAGCTGCGGCTGACTTCGAACAAGCTGGCAAAGCTCCATCCCGCCGATCTGGCGGACATCATGGAAGAACTGTCGCCGGCCGAGCGGCAATCCATCATTAGCTCGCTCGACGAAGAGACCGCCGCCGAAGCACTGGCGGAACTCGACAAGCGCCTGCAAACGCAAATCGTCGAAAAACTCGACACCGAGAAAGCCGCCGGCATCCTGGAAGAGATGCCGCCGGACGAAGCGGCCGATATTCTTTCGGAGTTGACCCCGGAAATGTCCGGTGATTTGCTGCGGGAAATGCCGCGCGAGGATGCCCAGGAAGTGCGGGAACTGCTCAAATTCGAAGAGAACAGCGCCGGCGGGATGATGACCACCGAATTTGTCGTGGTGGCTGAAGACGCCACTCGCGGCGAAGTGATTGACTACATCCGCTTCAATGAAGTTCCGCTGGAACAACTCGACACCATTTTTCTGCTGAATCACGAGGCCGTGCTGGCGGGGACGGTTCCCCTGGCGAAGCTGCTATTGGCCGGGCCCGATGACGAGATGAAAGACCTGGGCATTGCAGCGGAAGTATCCGTGGGACCGAACGTGGAAGACAAGGAAGTGTTCGAAATCTTCGACAAGTACAATCTTCGCAGCCTCGCCGTGGTGGATGAGGGAGGTCGTCCGATTGGAGCCATCGCGGTGGACGACGTAGTCGAGAGGATGCGCGCCAAGCTATGAACTGGGTTCCGGAAACCGGGTTGGCAAAGGCCTGGCGCACTCGCACCAGGGGAATCCGCAAACGTGTGCGTCCCTGGCAGAAGCGAGTGGCGCTTCTGCTGGCCGTGGTGGGGCCTGGCTTGATCACGTCCAACGTGGACAACGACGCGGGCGGGATCGCCATTTATTCGGTGGCCGGGGCGCAGTACGGCTACACGCTGCTGTGGGCGCTGATTCCCATGACCATTGCCCTGTACGTCAGCGAGGAAATGTGCGCCCGCATGGGAGTGGTGACAGGGAAGGGGCTTTCCGACTTGATTCGCGAGGAGTTCGGATTCCGTTCCACTTTCTTCGTGATGCTGGCGGCGCTGGTGGTCGATCTGGGCAATACGGTGGCGGAATTTGCCGGGGTCGCAGCGTCCATGGAAATTTTCGGGATCAGCAAATACATCTCCGTGCCGCTGGCCGCCATCGTGGTGTGGATGCTCGTGGTGCGCGGCACCTACAAGCAAGTGGAAAAGATTTTCCTGGTGGCCTGCGCATTCTATGTGACCTACATCGTTTCCGCTTTTTTGGCAAAGCCGGACTGGCTGTACGCCGCGAAAGAAACCGTGTTGCCATCCGCCCATTTCGATTCCGGCTACCTGATCCTGCTGACCGCTCTGATCGGCACTACCATTGCGCCGTGGCAATTTTTCTATTTGCAGGCGGGGTTCGTGGAGAAGCGAGTGGGACCCAAGCAATATAAGCACGCGCGGCTGGATGTGCTGGTGGGCAGCATCAGTTGCATGGCGATCGTATTCTTCATCATCGTTTGCACCGCGGCCACGCTGCACGCGAAGGGCATACACATCACCGGCGCGGCTGAAGCCGCGCAGGCCCTGAAGCCGGTGGCGGGCCGCTTTGCCGCCAGCTTGTTTGCCTTCGGCCTGTTGAATGCGTCGCTGTTCGCGGCCTCGATTTTGCCGCTTTCCACCGCCCACGTGATCTGCGAAGGGATGGGATTTGAAGCGGGGATCGACCGGAAGATGGTGGATGCGCCAATTTTCTACGGGCTGTATACGGCATTGATCGTAGTTGGCGCGGGCCTGATCTTGATTCCCCGGGCGCCGCTGTTCAAGGTGCTGGTGTTGTCACAGGTGGCCAACGGAGTTTGGCTGCCGGTGGTATTGATCTTTATGTTGTTGCTGATCAACCGGCGCGAGTTGATGGGTCAGTATGTGAACAGCCGGGGCTTCAACCTTGTCGCCTGGGCCACCAGCATCGCCATGATCGCGCTCACCTTGATCGTCCTGTACGCGCTCCTGTTCCGTCCTGGCGAAGTGGCGGGAGTTGGCACCTTGCTGCTATGGTGATGGCGGTGGTTGCGTGCCATTCCTTGCTGTGTTAGTTTTCCGAATGAAATTGCCCCGAGTCGAACCGAGTGAAAAGCATCGATTTGCTCAAATCCGCTGGGCCGGCAGAAACGCGCCTGCTCGAACAACTGGATCCCAAGCGCCTGCCGCAACATCTGGCCATCATCATGGATGGAAATGGGCGCTGGGCTGAGAAGCGGCACCTGCCGCGCGTGGCGGGGCATCGCTCCGGGGTGAAGGCGGCGCGGGAGGTTATCGAAACCTGCGCGCGACTGAAAGTTCCCGCGCTCACTCTATACGCATTCTCGCTGGAGAATTGGCGCCGGCCGCAGGCGGAAGTCGACTTCCTGATGCAATTGCTGCGGCAATATCTGCGGCGCGAATTGCCCGCGATCCACAAGAACAACATTCGCCTGCTGGTGATCGGCCGCTCTTCGCAATTGCCGAAAGCCGTTCAGGAAGATATTGACCACGGAATGCGGCTGACCGCGCGGAACACGGGGATGAAACTGGTAGTCGCGCTCAATTATGGCGGACGGGCCGAGCTGGTGGATGCGTTCAATTCCATCCTGGATCTGGTGCGGCGGAATGGGCAGGCTGCGTTTCAAGTGGATGAGCAAACCATCTCCAATCACCTCTATACCGCCGGGCTGCCCGACCCTGATTTGCTGATTCGTACCAGCGGGGAAATGCGCGTCAGCAATTTCCTGCTGTGGCAGATTGCCTATGCCGAAATTTACGTCACCGAAACGCTGTGGCCTGACTTCACGCGGCAGCGGCTGCTGGAGGCCCTGGTGGATTACCAGAAGCGGGAGAGGCGCTATGGCGGACTGGGCGGCGCTCGCGCGCGCTCCGGAAACGGTTCGAGCTGAGATGGAACATTCCGGTTCTTCTGCGATTGTGAGCGAATTTCCGCTGTTTCCAGCCCGCGCAAGGGGTGCGATGAGAAATGACTCCGGTTGGTCCAATCGACGATTGCGCGGAGATTCTGTCCTTCCCGGTGTGAATCTCATCCAAGTGTTGATCAGGGTTAGCAGGCCATCGGTATGACCGCCGCCCGATTCCTTACTGCATTAGTGCTGATCCCGATCGTCGTCGGGGTTGTCTGGTGGGGACCGTCCTACCTGGTGGCCGGGTTAGCGGCCCTGGTTCTTCTGCCGGCACTTTACGAATTTTTCCGGCTGGGAGCACAGGTTGGCCTGCCGGGTTACTGGCGATGGACGACGATTTGCAGTCTCTTGTTGCTGTACGCGCAGTGGGCCGCCGGGCAAGTGGAAAGGCACGCGCTCGGCTATGGCCTCGATATTGTGCGCAATGCCGGCGCTTTGAATCTTTCGGTCGACGGCGTGTTCCTGATTTTTGTCGGCGGGATTGCCGCTATCGGCCTGGGGACGCGGCGCCCAATCGCGGAGATCTTTCCATCATCAGCAGTGAGCGCGGCGGCGCTGATGTTCGTTGCTCTTCCGTTCAGTTATCTGGTGCGAGTGGATGCCACGGAGCGTGTGGGGAAGCAACTGGTTCTCTTTACCCTGTGCCTGGTTTGGGCGGGCGATACGCTGGCTTATTTTGTAGGCCGCTCGATCGGCCGGCTGAAAATGGCCCCGCTGCTTAGCCCCAAGAAAACATGGGAAGGCGCGGCGGGCAACCTGATCGCCGCCTTGCTCGTGGCGCTGCTCTTTTCCTACTGGATGCAAACCGAGCTGACCGTCATGTTGATTGTGGCGGCGCTGGCAAATATCGCGGGCCAGGTGGGCGATCTTTTTGAATCGGCCTATAAGCGCAGCGCGGGCGTGAAAGATTCCGGCACAATTCTGCCGGGACACGGCGGAATGCTGGATCGAATCGACAGCCTCATCTTTGCCGCTCCCGTCGTGTGGTGTTATGTTGGATGGTGGTCTTGGCGGGGTCACGGATAGCTTGAAAACAATTTCCATCCTGGGTTCGACCGGGTCAATCGGGCGGCAATGCCTGAATGTTGTGGAGTCTCTGCCGGGGCGATTCGCGATCGCCGCGATTGCCGCAGGCTCGAATGTCGCTCTCGCCGCTGAACAGGCGATGCGCCATCATCCCAAAGTAGTCTCCCTGGGGAACGAAGAGGGCGCTCGAGAACTGCGCGAGCGCCTGCGTGCCGCAGGTGTAGACCCGCTGCCGGAAATCCTGTTTGGCTCCGAGGGGATGGAGCGGGTGGCGACGGACCCGGCTGCGGAAATTGTAGTTTCCGCCGCGGTAGGCGTGGTGGGGTTGCCGGCAACCTATGCCGCGGTAAAGCTGGGAAAAACCATTGCGCTCGCGAACAAGGAAGTGCTGGTAGCGGCCGGCGAACTTGTCACGAAGGCGGCACGGCAAAAAAACGTCGATCTGCTCCCGGTGGATAGCGAGCACAACGCGATTCACCAATGCCTTCGGGCGGGCCAACGCTCAGAAGTGAAGCGGCTGGTGCTGACCGCCTCCGGCGGTCCCTTTCGAAAGACCCCAGCAAATAAAATGCTCGACGTGACGCCCGAACAGGCTTTGGCGCATCCAAATTGGAAGATGGGGAAGCGCATCACCATCGATTCCGCCACTCTGATGAACAAAGGCTTCGAAGTGATTGAGGCTCGATGGCTGTTTGGCATGGAACTCGGTCAAATCGACGTTGTGATCCACCCGCAATCCACGGTGCACTCGATGGTCGAGTTTGTGGATGGTTCAATTCTGGCACAGCTAGGCCCAACTGATATGCGCATGCCCATCCAATATGCGCTAACCTATCCGGAACGGGTTTCGTCGAACGAATGTGTTCTCGATTGGACCCGTTTGCGCAGGCTCGACTTCGCCAAGGTCCCAGCAAGGAAATTTCCTTGCCTTTGGCTTGCGCGGGAAGCGTCGCGGCGGGGCGGGGCATTGCCCTGCGCGCTCAACGCCGCCGACGAGGAAGCCATCGCTGCCTTCCTCGACGGGAGATTGCCCTTCCCGGGAATCGCCGCGGTGATCGAATCGGTGCTCGAGCGAATGCCGAAGATCGCGTTCACCGAAATGGACGACGTGCTGGCCGCGGACGCGGAAGCCCGGCGGCTGGCTCAAGAAGAAATTGTGAATAAATCTAAACCGAAAGTTTTTGCAGGTGGCCATGGCTAAAATTGAAGCGAATCTGGTGATCGTCCTGGCGGCGGTTATCAGCCTGGGGATCATGATTCTGGTCCACGAGTGGGGCCACTTTATCGTGGCTCGATTGTGCGGCGTTCGAGTGGATGTTTTCTCCATCGGCTTCGGGCCGCGGCTGTGGGGCTGGAAACGCGGCACGACGGACTACCGGTTGAGCCTGCTTCCCTTCGGTGGGTGGGTGAAAATGGCGGGTGATAATCCCGTCGAAGAGCGCAGCGGCGCGAGCGATGAGTTCCTTTCGAAAACGCGCTGGCAACGGGTTCTGATCGCAGTCGCGGGACCCGTCATGAACATTTTGCTGACCATGTTTCTGCTGTTTGTTCTGTTCAAAGTGGGCATGACGGAGCCCGCATTTCTCACCGCTCCACCGCAGGTTGCCGCTGTGCTTCCGGAAACACCGGCAGCGCAGGCGGGAATCCAGGCGGGAGACGAAATCAAGAAGCTCAACGGCGTGAGGATTTCGACCTGGGAAGACGTTCTGATGCAAATGCAAGGCGTGGCTCCGGGGAAATCTCTGTCCCTGGAGGTCGAACGCGGTGGGCAAATCATCCCCGTCAAGGAAACGGTTCCGATCACTCGCCCGCCGATTGAGGAATTTGCACTGGTCGGTTATCCGAATGCTCCTGCCATCGTGGGCTCCGTCAATCCCGGGTCGCCGGCGGACAAAGCCGGGCTGAAGCCGGATGATGAAATCGTTACCGCTAATGGCCAGCCGGTGATCAGTTTCTCCGCGTTTACCTGGCAGATCCGGCATTCGGATGGCAAGCCGTTCGTGCTGCAAGTTCGCAGGAACGGTCAAATGATTCCGATGACCATCCAGCCGGCTTTCGGAGATCCGGGAGATGCCGGCGGGACTCGCTGGCACATCGGGTTTTTGCCCACGTCGACCACGGTCCGTCGATCTTATCCGGTCGTCGTCGCAGCGAAGCGTGCGGTGACGGCCACCGGCGCTCTCTCCGCGGAGATTTTTGGAGTCCTGGCGGGACTGTTCCAGGGCCGCATCTCGCTCAAGCAGCTCGAAGGTCCCGTGGGGATCATGCGGGAGGAAGGCAAGGCAGCGCGGCGCGGGCCGATGGATTTCCTCCAGTTGATGGCCATCATCAGCATCAATCTGGGAATCCTGAACCTGCTGCCGATTCCGATTCTGGACGGCGGCCACATTCTGATGCTGGCCGTGGAAAGCGTGATCCGCCGCGACCTGAGCCTGGCGGTGAAGGAGCGCTTTGTCCAGATAGGCTTGGTATTCCTCTTGACTGTGATCGCGTTTGTAACATACTTCGACGTTGTTCGCATGTTGCCGAGCCACTAAAATGTCCTTATCATCCTCCGCATCCGCGCGCCGGGTTTCCAGCGGCGAGCGAATCAACGTTCATATTCCGCCGGGACGCTTGCAGAAGCAGTTGACGGCGAAGGGGATTCGCCTCACCCGCCAGCGGCGCGCCCTATTGCAAGTGATGGAAACGGCTACGCGCCACCTGGACGCGGATGAAATTCTCGAGCAGGTCCAAAAGATCGATCCGAAAGTTCATCGCGTCACCGTCTATCGCACCATTGATCTCCTGAAAAAGCAGGGATTGATCGACGAGCTCGATTTGCTCCACCTGCGGGGCGACCGCCACTTCTACGAAAGCCACGCTCCGCGCGATCACATTCACGTTGCCTGCCTTCGCTGCGGCAAAGTGCGTGAATTCGAAAGCCGCCTGTACGAACAGTTGAAAAAGCAGATCGAGCACGATTGCGGCATCAAGATTTCCATGGCCCGGACGGAAGTGGGCGGCTACTGCGAAGACTGCCAGCCGAAGTAAGTCCCTGAAGAATTTTGACGATGTTCCGGCAAACCCGCGGCACCCGTCTGCCTAGGCGGACTGGCGGGAACCGCGGAGCCGGTCCACCCGGCGGAAGAACTTCTGGGTGCGGCTGAGATCGCGGCTCACTTGCTCTCGCAGCGCTTCGATGGCGGGAAATTTTTTTTCATCGCGCAGGCGCGTGCAGAATCGCACTTCAATCGGCCCGCCCGTGACTTCGCTTGAAAAATCGAAGAGGTGTGATTCGATCGTCAGCCGCTTGCCGTCGAACGTGGGACGATATCCCACGTTGGTGGCGCTGCGGTAAACGGTCCCGCCGACACTCGTTTCCGTGGCGTAAACGCCGGTGCGCGGCAGCAATTCCTGCCCGGTTTCCAGATTCAGAGTCGGCACCACGACTTGCCGCCCTCGTCCCGTACCGGTGCGGACCGCCCCGCAGAGGGCGAACGGGCGGCCGAGCCAGCGCGCGGCCAGACCCACGCGTCCTTCGCGGATGGCCTGGCGGATCCGGCTGCTCGAAACCACCGTGCCTCGGAACTCGACCGGCAGGATCGTTTCAACGGAAAAAGAATACCGCCGGCCTAACTCGGCGAGCAGCTTGGTATCGCCCGCATGGCGATGCCCGAAGCGGAAGTTGCCGCCAACCAGCACGGCGCATACGTGCAATCCTTCGGCCAGAATTTCTTGCACGAATTCGTCCGGACTCAGCCGCGAAAGATCGAGATCGAATTTTAAGACCAGAACAGCATCAAGCCCCAGGGCATCCATCATGGCGATTCGTTGATCGAGTGTCGAAATCAGCGGTGGGGCGTCTGCCGGACGAAGGACACAAAGCGGGTGCGGATCGAAAGTGATGGCGGCTGCCACGGATCCGCTGCGCCGGGATCGCTCGACCACTTCTCGAAGAATTTTCTGGTGGCCCAGGTGAATGCCATCGAAATTCCCGATCGCGACGACGGTGGACCCCGCCCTGGTTCCGAAGTGGGCGGTCCAATCAGCCACCGATCGCAGGACAGCAAGCGCCATTAAAGTCTTACCTCAAATGTAAGCCCGTCATAGGCCAGGCGAACGTTCTCGGGCAATTGCGCATTTGCTTCTTCATGCGAAAGGTCGTGACAGATGTGCGTGAACCATGCGCGTCCCGGTTTTAGCTCGGCGACGAGTCCCAGCGATTGTTCCACGTTTGAATGCATGGGATGGGGAGTGTAGCGCAGCGCATCCAGAATCAGGTTGTCGAGTCCTTCCAGCATTGCTTTAGATTTTTCAGGAACGAAGCTGAAGTCGGTGAGATACGCGGCGCGCCCGAATCGAAATCCGTACACCGGCAGCTTTCCGTGCAGAGCAGGGACCGGAATTACCGGCACTCCGAATAACTCGAAAGGCCCTTCAATCGCGCGCAAGTCGACCCCTGGCAAAGTGCTCTCCGTCGGCGCGTCGTCAAAGATATAGGCGAAGGTCCGGCGCAGGATGGCCAGCGTTTCTTCGGAGGCATAGAGAGGGATGACGGATTTTTGTTTCAGGTTGAAAGGCCGGATGTCGTCGAGTCCCAAAATGTGATCGGCGTGACCATGCGTGTAGATCACCGCGTCCAATCGATCGAGCCCGGCGCGCATGGCCTGGAAACGGAAATCGGGCGTGGTATCAATCACCACGTTGTGGCCCGCGTAGGAGAGCAGGATCGAGGGACGCGTCCGCCGGTAGTGAGGGTCCTTCGATAGACAAACCGCGCAATGGCAGCCCAGTGTGGGCACGCCCATCGACGTCCCCGAGCCCAGAACCGTCAGCCGCAGGGAAGAGGGTGCACTGCGGCCAGCGGAAGATTTTTCCTGGGAAACGGGGACTGCGGGTCCGGCAGGCATTCGACCTAGGCTTTGCCCTTGGCCTTCTCGCGCATCGCCTGCGTCGCCGCCTTGGACATTTCGAGGTAAGAAAGCTTCAAGCTGCGCAGCACTTCAAAGAGCAATTGTTCCTCTTCGCGGGCCAGGTTGCCCTTCGTCTTCTCGCGCAGCGCGTCCAGCATGTCAATTAATTCGTTCGCGCCTTCCATATCCAGGTAAGCCTGGCCTGATTGCGGGTCGGGAAGCATTCCCAGTCGCGCCGCAGCGTTCCCAGCTATGAAATCAACTAGTATCTGAAATCCTCGAGAGGGAGCCGGCTCGATCACGGGCGGAACTGCCTCCGGGGCGGCAGCGGATTGTGCTGACAGAGTGAATCCATCGCGTGAAATCACAGCCGGCTCGGGGGCCTTGGCCGGTGCCGCAGGTGGGTTCGCGGCAGCAGCGACAGCGGCCTTCACCGCAGCACGTTCCTCTTCTTTGCGTTCTTCCAGGCGCGCTTGTTCGACGGCGCCCTCGCGAAGATCGCCCTCGGCCGTGAAAAGCCGCCGGTCCACCACGCGAAAACTCTCTTCCTGCTTGTGCTCGTCTTTCGGATCTGGCACTTGGACTCCTTGATGTCAGGACGAGAAATGGGCAACGTTGAAAGAAGCAGTTTACCATCCGCAGCAGGTGCCAGCAACACTGCGGCCGGATTGCATCAGCCCGGGCTGGAAGGAACTTGGTCCTGGACGATGCGATCTTGGATGCCTCCATTTTCGTGCAGGTCATGGAATGGGATGGATTCTCTCCAAGCTCTTCGCTTAATAAGATGTCATGCATTCCAAGCACTTCGTCTCTTTCGTACGATTCGCGCGCGTGCAGAAAGTTGGCGCTTGCGCGCTGCTGGACTGTGCCGTAAAGTTCTTCGCTTGCGCATCCAGGTGGCGATGAATCCTGTGCCTTCGAACACTCCTAA
>JBGQGW010000064.1:0-15650 GCA_041497605.1 Terriglobia bacterium
CGGCCGCTTTCGCGGGATATCGCTACGGTTTCTTCTTTAATTGCTTCGGGTGGATTTCAGGCGTTTTTGGCTTAACCTTGTAGGCGATGCGTGGTGAAATTTTCAGAAAGGCTTTACCGCAGAGGCGCGGAGGGCGCAGACGGAGAGCATTATCTGAATTTCTATCTCACACATAAAATCAAGTTAGGGATTGAAACAGGAAAGTTCCGAAGCGAAAGCCCGCCACCCAGCTAAACGGCGGCTCGCCCATCGAGTAATGGCCGCACGGCAATTGCAGAGTCTCGCAGGACACCTGGTGGCGCTTCATCGAATCGTAAAACTGCGCGGTAAATTCAGGCCAGAAAGTGGGATCGTATTTGCCGCTGATCGCCAGGCACCGTTGGCCGGTTCCTTGCATCCGCGAAACGTAGGGGTACGGGCTGATCGGCAAGAAATAGCGGCGGCACTCTTCCGGAGAAACTTTGGTCCTCATCGGCTCCCAGACATTGGAAGTGGTGAGTCCGTTTGACAGCACGTCGCCAAAGAAAGTCGAGACGTGCAGAAAAGCTCCCGCGCGGATGGCGGGTTCATGGGCAGCGGCGATAAATGCGAGTGACGAACCCAGGCTGGTGCCCAAGATTCCCAGTTTGTTGTAGCCTTGCTGCTCCAGCCAGCGAATGCACCGGCGTACATCAGTGACGGCCTGCTGATTGGCCTGCAGCGTGAGACCGATATTCGAGCACACAATGTAATCCGCGCGCGGATGATCGGGCACCGCGCGGCGATCATGGTAAGGCAAGCTGATCCGCAGCGCCGTGATTCCCAGCACGTTCAGCCAGCGGCAGACATTCACCTGCTCTTCCCAGCGCGCATTCCACTGCGCCAGCACCACCACCGCGGGACCCGAATGCTTCGCGGGAAAAAACTGGGCGTAGACCCGGTTATTCTCCGGCCAGGGGGATTCGATGGCGCTGGTGAAGGTCAGGACGCCGTTCTCGAGAACATAATCTTCAGCCGGCGAAGTGAAAAACCATTCGCCGCTGTTTGCAACCGTGTCATCCACCCAGCGATTGAGGAACTCGCGCGGGTTGGGCTCGTCGGCCCGGCCGCCGATATGTTCAAGCCCCCAGCCAAACGGCTGGGAGCGGCGATTCGGCTCATTGGCCCAACGACGATGCTCGTAACGACGAATGAACTGTTCGAATGTTCGCATTATGAAAAATAAGGCAGTGAAGCATGGGAACAGAGCGGCGCCGAAAAATCAAGAGTGTGTTGGGTTTGATTTCTGGTGGGGGTGATATTTTGGGGTAATGGATGGGCATTGAAAGGCGGATGGGCGTGGGTTAGCATCCGCGGATGCTTGATCGAGTTGGCCGGCTTTTTCGGAATCCTGTTTTTCTAGTGGCGCTCACAGCGGCTCTCGCTGCTTTCGTAATTCAATCCGGCGAATTGGGAACCAGCGACACCTCTCATCGTTTGCAAACCACTCATTCCTTTTGGACTTCGGAGCCTCCCGTTTTCCCCGAGGAATACCCGGAGTTCGGAATTCATGGCCGTCAGGGCAAGCTATACGGCTGGTATGGCATCGGACAATCTCTGCTGATGCTGCCGGCCGATCTGGCCGGAACATTTATCGAACGATTGCCGGTGTTCGCGAACTATGACGGAAACGATCCCACGGTTCGCGCGATTTTCGTGAGTTACAGCAACAATATTTTGATTTGTGTCTTGACGGCGCTGGTTTGTTTTCGATGGCTGGGCCTATTGGGATTTACGGCGAACCAGAAAATCGCGGGAGTGTTTGCGCTGCTTTTTGGAACAACATTCCTTCATTACGCCCAGAACATGATGGAAAACAACTACATCCTGCTGCTGACGCTTACCGGTTTGACATTTCAATACGAATGGCTGCGCACTGGCAATCGCCGCGCGCTGCTGATCGGTTCGGCTGCGCTGGGCGCGAATTTACTCACGCGCTTGACCACCGGAATGGATCTGCTGGCCGTGGCGCTTTTTCTTTTGTTGGCGGCGTGGTTCGCCAACACTCGCGGAAACGAACTGCGATCGCGAATCGCTGAATACGTGAAAGTGGCGGCGCCGGTTTATCTGGTGTTCGGATTGATGGACCGCGCCTATCAGTATTACCGGTTCGGGACGATCTTCCACACCTACGTGAAAGTGGTTGCGGAAGAACACAAGTTGCTCGATCCTACTCTACCCGCCGCCTATCCCTTTGAAACCCCATTCCGGGTGGGATTTCTGGGGCCGCTGATTAAGCCGGACAAATCTATTTTTCTTTTTGATCCTTTGCTGTTGCTCACGCTGATCGTTTGCGTCTGCGCTTGGAAGCGTTTTCAGCCGGAGATTCGTGCCTATCTGATCGCTTTCGCTTTGCTGCTGCTTACTTATATTTGCTTCTATGCCAAATACACGGACTGGGCAGGCAATGATGCGTGGGGCGATCGTTACATTTCGACTGCCGCGCAACTGGTGGCATTCATCTCCGTGCCGCTGTGGATGCGGCACCGGGCGGATGCGAAGAAATTCGTTTGGGCGCTGGGGATAGTGCTGGTTGGGATCAGCGTGTGTGTTCAATTGTCATCGGTGATGTTCTGGTGCCCCCTGGAGATTTATCAGATGGAGACTCGCGGACATCCGGCGTTCGTGATTGGCTTGCGATTTCAGAATATTGCGGCGTTCGCTTTCGGAAAGATGGAGCAGTGGGGTCTGATGAATAATTCGATGAAAGAAGACCCGTGGGATTACGTGCACATCACGTGTTTCAATTTTCTGCCCTTCTTGCTTCGACGAGTGGGAGCGGCGGCAGGATGGGTGGTGAACTTGATCGCCGCGATCTGGTATCTGGCGTTGGCTGCGCTCGTGGCGCTCTTGCTGTTCATCCGGAGGCAGGCTGCGCGAGGTTTGCTCGACGCTGCCGGGGAAGCGGTTGCCTGGACACGGCATACCGATTCCGCGTAGTCAGTTCCACAAAAAGGGTTATTCGCCTGGCGGAGCCACGGGTTCGGGTTCCGACGGACCCGATTTACCGGTGATTCCGGCGATGATTTGTTTTCCGTGGAAGCGGCCGTTTTCGATGAAGATTTCGCCGGTGTGAATTCCCCCCAGCAGCACTCCCGCGATATACATTCCGGGGATATTCGATTCGTGCGTTAAGGGATCACAAGCCGGCTTGCGCGTTTGCGGGTCGAGCTGAATCCCCTGCCGCTCGAGAAATGAAAAATCAGGATGGTAACCGGTGAGCGCAAACACTTGCTTCGCTGGAATGGATTTTTCCCCCTCGCCGTTGTGCACCCACACTTGACCGGGTTCTATGCGAGTGACGCACGTATTGAATAATGCGCGAATCTCGCCGGCCTTGATGCGATTTTCGATGTCCGGCTTGACCCAATATTTCAAAGATTCTCCCACCTGCGGGCCTCGGTGAACCAGGGTGACGCGGGCGCCACCGCGGAACAGGTCGAGCGCGGCTTCGGCCGCGGAATTTTTTGCCCCGATGACGACCACTTCGAGATCCCAAGAGGGATGAGCTTCGGTGTAATAGTGAGAAACGCTCGGAAGATCTTCTCCGGGGACGCCGAGAAGATTGGGGCGATCGTAATAACCGGTGGCCAGAATAATTTTACGCGCCTCGTAACGATTGTAGGCTCCGTTCTGCTGGTGCGTCGTCACCGTGAACGCCCCGTCGTGACCTTCGATGCGGTCAACTCTTTCGTACGGGCGGAGTTCGAGGGCGTAATGCCCGGCGGCTTTTCGATAATATTTGAGCGCTTCGGTGCGGGTGGCCTTGGCGGTGGTGACGGTCATGGGCAGGTCGCCGATTTCCATGCGCTCCGGCGTGGTGAAGAAAGTCATGTTCGTTGGATAGTGGAAAATCGAATTGCACAGGCAGCCTTTGTCGATCACCAGTGGGCGCAGGCCGGCGCGCTTGGCTTCGATGGCGCAGGCCAGGCCCGTGGGGCCGGCGCCGATGCCGATGACGTCGTAGCTCGATGTCATGGGTGTAGTGTGCGATGAGGCAGCTTCCAATTCAACAGCCATCTTCGGTGAGGACGTGAATCGTGATTCGCGAATTGCGAATCGCGGGGCTTGGCCAATGATGTCAGGAGCTAGGGAGGAGTGATTCGGCGAGTTCGGATGAGAAACGGGAAAGCTCTTCCAGAAGAGAGGGAGTGGCTTCAAGTTTTTCTTTTTTCCAGATGAACCAGTCGCGGCCATCCCCATGGACACGTACGGTGAGGTGGCCGTTGAGCAAGAAGCAGGGCTCGCCGAAGATTTTCAGTCCTCCGCCGGCGAGAGGCGCGAGGAGGGCGGCGCAATTGTCCTTTTTGACTCCGACATGATTCTCATACATGGGGAAGGCGATGAAGGTGAAGCTGCGGGCGCGGAGGTGTTCGAGGATCTCGAGTTGTTGCTGCGTGAGTTCCAGCACGGGTGGAGATGTTACATGAGGAGAGAGTGAATTGTGAGTTGTGAATCGTGATTTGTGAAGGCAATCTGCAGGAAGCCAAAGAGGCAAAGACAAGACGGGCGCGGCCCTTCGAAGCTCAGGGTAAACAAGCAGCGCCCCTACAAACGAAGAAGCGCCGGCGCCACAACAAGCTAGGCGGCGGAGGAGGCTGCGCTGGCAGCTCGGCTGGCTTCCAGTTCGGCCAGTGCGGAGCGGAGGGCGGAAATCAGCTCTTCGCGCGAGACCTGGCTCTTGCGGAACTGGATGCGGAGGCGGAAATCGCCGCTTTCCGGGCCAAACTGAAATAAATATGGCTGGGGGCGCGGTTCCGCGGCGGATTCTTCCCGGCGAGCTTTGCGGGCTTCGTCGCGCGTCAGGCCGCCCTGCGCGATTCGCTGAACCATTTCGCGCATCTTTTTTTCGTTGGGCTGGCGGGCCACTTGAAGCAGGAGAGATTTGGAGATAATTCCCTTCTCGAGGCAATGTTTGCGGACGGCGAAGGGGATTTCGCGCAGCGAGAGAGTCTCCGTCACCGAAGAGCGGGCGCGGCCGATTTTCTTGGCGATATCGTCGTGAGTGTAGTCGAAATGTTCGGCCAGGCGCTGCAAGCCGTCCGCTTCTTCGAACGGGGTCAGGTCCTTGCGCTGGATATTTTCGATCAGGGCCAGTTCGAGAGTTTCCGCGTCGTCCGCGATTTTCTCGATGCAGGGCACTTCGTGCAAGCCGGCGGCGCGCGAAGCATGGAAGCGGCGCTCGCCGGAGATGATGTAGTAAGCATCATCGTGCGGCACGTAGCGCACCAGCAGCGGCTCGAGCACGCCTTTCTGCTTGATGGAATCCGTAAGCTCGCGAAGATCGCCGAGCGCTTTGCGCGGCTGATCCGGATTGGGGTGAACTTTATTGATCGGGATCATCCGCCCAATCGACGCGCCACTGTAGCTGGCCAGCGTTTCCACATAGTGCGCGTCATGCCGCATCTTGAGAGTGACGGGTAATCCTATCCTCTTCGACACGTTGTACAACCTCCTGGGCAAGCTTGCGATACTCGTCCGCGCCAGTTGATTTCGGAGCAAAGGAGAAAATCGTCTCCTTATAAGCCGGGCTCTCTTCCAGGCGCACGTTCTTGCTGATTCGCGTCTTAAACAGTGCGTTGCCGAACACAGCGCGAATCTGTTCGTGGGTATCGCGGGAAATGTTGGTGCGTTTATCAAACAGCGTGATCACGACCCCGAGGACCTTCAGATCGGGGTTAGGACGGGCTCGAATGCGCGCGTAGGTTTCCAGTAAATCATCGGTGCCTTCAATCGCGAAGTAAGCTGCTTGAATGGGAACCAGCAGGTGCGTCGAGGCCACCAGCGCGTTCACCGTCAGGATGCCCAGCGAAGGCGGCGTATCCATGACGATATAGTCGTAATCTTTTTGAACCGGGGTGAGCGCGTCTTTCAATTTAAACGGCGCATCGAACTGCCCGGCGAGTTGCTGTTCGAGCTTGGCCAGGGCCAGCCGCGCGGGGGCCACGAAAAGATTGGGGTCCTTCGTTGGACGGATAACCTTTGCCAAATCAGTGGGGGGCGACGAAAACACGTCGTACATCGACACCTGCACCTCGGCCAGATCGAAGAAAGAAATCGAAGAATTGGATTGCGGATCAAGATCGATCAGCAAAGTTTTCTTCTTGCGCAGGGCCAGAGCGGCGGCGAGATTAATCGCTGTCGTAGTCTTACCCACTCCGCCTTTTTGGTTAGCAACCGAGAGTATACACGCCAAGCTTTTGCCCCCGTCCGTGCTTGCAGGTGGCGGCTACTCCAACTATTGGCGGAGTTTTCGCCGGGCCCCTACGGGTAGGCAAACTGTAATGGGAGTGTGGGGTTAACTGCAAGGGAAAAATGGCGATGGGAAAGATCAGGAAGAAGCGTCCGAGGCGCAGAGGCAGGAATGCCTGCGCCGCTTACATCTTGTAGCGGCCCAGGTCTTCGTCGTTGAGGTTTTCGAGCCACTTGCGAAGTTCCTCGTTGGAACTCTTTTCCGTGGCGGAGGTGGACATCTTGGAATTCTTCAGGACTTCGTCTTCGACAAAGATCGGGCAATCCAGACGAAGTGCAAGTGCCAAGGCATCGCTGGGGCGGGAATCGAGCGACATGGTCTCGCCGTCGCGCTCCATCCAGATGAGGGCGTAGAAAGTATCTTCCTTCAAGTCGCAGACGACCACGCGCTGCACGTGCACATTCAGTCCGATGAGAACATTTTTCAGCAGGTCATGGGTCATCGGGCGGGGCGTTTGTACTTTTTCGATCTCCAGCGCGATGGCATTGGCTTCGTAGATGCCCACCCAGATGGGCAGAATCGCCGCGCCCTGGCTTTCCTTGAGAACGACGACGGGCATATTGGTCACCGGGTCCATCATCAACCCTCGAATTTTGACCTCCACTTCCATCGTGGCCTCCCGGTCCCTAGACAACGTGCTCGCCGGCCAAACTGTTCGGCCCAGCTCGCGTGACCTTGGCTATTAGATATTCTCCCAAAAGATTTTGCTCGGGCGAAGTGAAATTAATCACCCGGTTGCTTGTAGTGCGACCCGCCCACTGCTCGCGCGACCCGTGCCGCGTATCCACCATCACTTCGAATGACTTCCCGATCAGCGCTTCATTGCGCGCAACCTGGATTTGCCGCTGGTGATCCTGAAGGAAGGCCAGCCGGCGGCTCTTCTCTTCCTCGGGAATCGCGTCGGGCATGTGCTGCGCGGGGGTATTCGGGCGCGGCGAGTATTTGAACGCGAAGAGTCCGTCGTATTGAACGGCGTCGAGCAGCGTGAGCGTTTCTTCGAAGTGGGCTTCGGTCTCGCCCGGAAACCCGACGATCACGTCGCCTGTAACGCTGCTGGGCCGCCGGGCGCCGCGAATCCAACCAATTTTCTCGAGATATTCCTCGCGAGTATAGGTGCGGCCCATCGCTCGGAGAATTTGATTTGATCCGGATTGCACCGGCAAGTGAATGTGGTTGCAGAGCGAAGGATAACTGTCGATGGCTTCCACGATTTCACGATGGAAATCGCTGGGATGAGAAGTCATGAAGCGGACACGCCTGATGCCGGAGACCTCCCCGGCGGCGACCAGCATCTGGACGAAATTCATTTTCCGCGGCGAAGGATCGCGATAGGAGTTGACGGTCTGCCCGAGAAGCTGCACTTCGGTGTATCCCATATCGGCGAGCCGGCGGACTTCGGCAAGGACGGCGGCGCTATCACGGCTGCGTTCGGGGCCCCGAGTGTGCGGCACCACGCAATAGGCGCAGGCGTAGTCGCAGCCTTCGATGATGGTGATGTAGGCGCGAAGTGGATTATCGCGGCGCGTGAGTTCGGTTTCAAATGTTTCGCCGGTATCGAGGCTGAGGCCGGTGACGCGGCGGCCGCCCGCTTCAAGCTGGTCGATCAGTTCAGGCAGCTTGCGATAGCTGGCGGAGCCGCAGACCAGGCTCACCCAAGGGGCGCGTTCGAAGATCTCTTCGCCCTCCTGCTGCGCGACGCAGCCGAGGACTCCGATAATTTTGTTTTGCGGCGGGGCGCCAGTTTCAGGACGCAATACGCCGAGGCGCGAAAAGACCTTGTGGGCGGCTTTCTCGCGGATGCTGCAAGTATTGAACAGGATCACGTCGGCAGCATCGGGCGACGGCACGGGTTGGTAGCCGCGCGCGATCAGGACGCCGGCGACTTTTTCGGAATCGTGGTCGTTCATCTGGCAGCCGAATGTTTCAAGAAAGAACGTTTTCCCTGTGCCGGGGACGCCGGCGAGCGAAGGCGCAGGCAATGAGAGGCCGGCGATTGAATCCAAGCGGACATCAATCCGTTGCGTCATGATCTGTGGATCAGTCTAACACAGGCGATTCGGTGGCGTAGTTTTTCAGGCCGAAGACGAGCGCCAGCGTTGCCGGCTCGGTCGTGCGGCAGACCGCACCCCAACCCAATCGAAGGGTCCGGTAGCGCAGGAAAAAGCGGGGGCTGGGAGTGTGTCGCAAGAGGTAGCGGCTGCATCATACAAATATGGGTTGTGTTTGACCCTGTGAATTGGCGTGTGCTACGGTAGTTTCGGGTCGGAGGGGATTTTAGTTTCATTAGGGGGTCAACAATTTTCGGGATCGCGGTATTTTTGTTCGAAGGGCGGCTGGAAACTCTAATATTGCAAACTGGTTGGGTCGCGCGAATCGTCCTCCTGATTCTGCTTCTTTTCTCCCTGATCTCCTGGGCGGTTATCTTTCAAAAATGGGCTTTGTTCGGGCGGCTGGAGTCGCACAGCCGCAAATTTCTGCAGATGTTTCGCGCCGGGGGCCTCCCCGACCACCGGACCGTGCGCGCTGCCGCCAGCGATTCGCCGCTGGTGCGTATGTACGAGGCGGGAGTACACGAAATGCAGGCCCAGCTTTCCACCGGCAACCCACCCACGGGTAAATTAAAGAATCCCCACGCGATTGAAGTGGAAATGCATCTGGTCTCTGCCGAAGAAGTGCGCGGCATGGAGAAATGGATGCCGTTTTTGGCGACGTGCGGGTCCGTGACGCCGTTCATCGGGCTGTTCGGAACCGTGTGGGGCGTGATGGACGCATTCTCGGGGCTGGGAGAGGCGGGGTCGGCCACGTTGCGCGCAGTGGCGCCCGGAATTGCGGAGGCGCTGGTGACGACGGCGGCGGGCCTCTTCACCGCGGTGCCGGCGGTAATCGCCTATAACCATTATTTGAACAACATTCGCGGGCTTGCTACTCGGTTGGACAATTTCGCGATGGAGTTCGTTTCCAAGATCGAGACGATGTACAGCTAGCGAGCAAATTCCTGTGCCGCAAGTCTCAAAACAAACCGCGACCTCGCTTTCCGAGATCAACATCGTCCCCTTCGTGGACGTGATGCTGGTGCTGCTGGTGATTTTCATGATCACGGCGCCGATCCTGCAATCCGGCATCGAAGTGGACCTGCCGAAAACGAAGACCGTGAAGGAAATCAACGAAGTGCGCCTGATCATCACCATGGATCGCGCGCAACGCCTGTATCTGAACGACCAGCCCGTGAATATCCACCAGCTTGGCGATGCCGTGCGCGCGAAATCGCGGGATGCCAGCAACCAGGCGGTCTACGTGCGCTGCGACGAGACAGTTCCTTTCGGGAGCTTTACGACTGTGGTGGATGCGTTGCGGCAGGCCGGAATCAAAAACGTCAACGTGGTTACGCAGCCGCTGAGCGAGCGGCCGCAAACAAAGTGACATGCATCTCAACCCCACGTATCCAGCGCCCGCAAGTCTTAGAGGCCCGTTCGGCTTTTCGGTGGCGTTCCATGTGGTGCTGTTCGCCGCACTGGCGATTTCTACGGTGAACTCGCACCGAGGCGACACCTGGGGAGGGCCGGGCGGCGGTTCCATGACAGTGGGATTAGTGGGGAGCGTGCCGGCGATTCCCTTGCCCACTCCGCCGGTTGTTACCAGCAACCCAGTGGTGGACGAATCCAAGGGGCTTTACAAGTCGGAGCCGGTACCGAACATACCGCCTCCGCCCGACGCGGTACCGCTTCCGAAATTTGAGAAGAACAAGCCGCCGAAATACATTACGCGGCCGTCGAAGGTTCTCCCAAATCCCACTCCGCCGCCGGAAAATGCCGTGCCGTATGGCGGAGGCGGGACGCCTTCGATGCCCACCTCCACGTTCGCGATGGGCTCGGGGACGACGGCGGCAGGTCTGGGAGTGAGCGGGCCAGGCGCAGGAAATTTTGGGGCGCGGTATTCCTGGTACGTTGAAGCGGTGCAGCGGAGAATCAGCGGTAACTGGCTGCAATCCAGCGTGGACCCCAATATTCGCTGGGCGCCGCGGATGGTCGTGACATTCCAAATTCAGCGGAATGGATCGGTGGCGAACACTCAGATTTTGCAAACCAGCGGCAATCGCTCGGTGGATAATTCAGCGATTCGGGCGATCCAGGAATCGAGCCCATTTCAGCCGCTGCCGAACGATTACAGTGGATCGTTCGTGAACGTGGAGTTCTGGTTCGAATTTAAACGCTGAGGGGAAGATCGGCGCTGCGGCAATCGGGCGTAGTTTGAATTGTGGATCATAGGCAGAACGGGCGGTGGAAGCCCCGCCCCTGCGAATTTAAAAGGGCATCGACGGAATAATAATGATGATGATCAAACGAATCGCGATACTGCTGGTTGCGGTTTTCGCGCTGGGAGCGGGCGCGCTGGTGGTTGCTACTCCGGCGCAGGCGCAGGACTGGTTCAAGACGGGGACAGGGCTGGGCGTCGAAAAGGCCCGGCTCGCGGTGCCGGAGTTTGGAGCGCGGACGCCCGCGGCGCAACCGCTGGAAAAAACTTTCCACGACGTGCTGTGGAATGATCTCGATTATTCGGGAATCATTGAGCTGGTGAGCCCCAGCATGTACCCGCTGCAAGTGCCCACGGCTCCACCGGAATTGAAGGCCGGGGATTGGAGCCAGGCGCCGGCTTCGGCGTATATGATCGCGTTCGGAAATTTGACGGCCAGCGGCAATGACCTGGCGGTGGAAGGATATCTCTACGATGTGCGCAATCCTTCCGCTCCGGCGGCGCTCGAGAAGCGCTATCGCGGCGCCACGACGGATGCGGATGCGCGGCGAATCGCTCACCAATTCGCGGACGAAATCATCGCGCGGCTGACGGGCGGCGTGCCGGGCATCGCCAGCACGCAGATCGCCTACGTGAGCACGCGAAGCGGAAACAAGGAAATCTGGATTATGGACTACGACGGCGCCAACCAGCACCAGGTGTCGCACCTGCGCTCGATTTCGCTGACGCCGCGCTGGTCGCCGGATGCCAGCCGCGTGGCATTCACCTGCTACGTGGGCTATCGAGGTATCACCACCGCGCAGATCTGCCTGCTCTCCACCGTGAGCGGAAACATGATCGCGTTCCCCCGATTCCACGGGACAAATGCCTCGCCGGCTTGGTCGCCCGACGGCACCAGGCTCGCATTCATGTCGAGCGCCATGGGCGATCCGGAAATTTTTACCACGGACGCGAACGGCGGCCACTTGAAGCGGCTGACCTATTCCGCGGGCGTGGATACTTCCCCGGCCTGGAATTCGAAGACGGGGGCGACGATTGCCTTCGTGAGCGATCGCGGCGGCACACCGCAGCTTTATATGATGAATTCGGACGGATCAAACGTCGAGAAACTAGCTCTGCCGGACATGGGATATGTGATCGATCCGGCGTGGTCCCCCAATGGACAGTTACTGGCGTTCAGTTGGCGGCGGCCCACCGGAAATTACGATATTTACGCGATGGATATCGCCAGCCGTGCGTTGGTGGAATTGACGAAAGACGCCGGGCGAAACGAGCGGCCAAGTTGGGCTCCGGATGGCCGGCACATCGTGTTCGAATCGACGCGGACGGGGACACGGCAGATTTGGTCGATGCTGGCGGATGGAAGCCATGCGCGGCAATTGACGACGGGCGGAGAGTGCGAATCGGCGAATTGGTCGACGCGGTAGAGATCGCAACGCACTCCGCTCAGGATGATGAAGAATTACTTTTCCGAGGCCAGCTAAGATTTTAGTGTTACGATTTGCGTTCACTCTGCTGCAGTTTCGCGCAGAGGGACCACCGAGGGAGGCATTACCATGCAAAGCCGTGTTGCTCGTAATCTGGCACTTTGGTTCGGATTATTTTGCTTGCTCTTATTTGCAGGTGCCTGCGCCAAGAAAGTGGCGGCGCCGAGCCAGGTCCCGGCGCCCCCAGCGCCGCCGGCTGCCCAGCCAACCGTGACGCTGAACGCGTCGGCCACATTTGCCAAACCGGGAGAAACGGTCCGATTGACGTGGTCATCCACCAACGCGACGGACTTGAATTTGGCGCCGGGAATTGGAAAAGTGGCGCCCGAAGGTTCAACGCCGGTGAAGCCCACCGAGTCGACCACCTATACCATCACCGCCACCGGACCGGGAGGTACGGCTGAAGCCACGGTTCGCGTCACTGTTTCCGCGCCGGCGGTCGCTCCCGCCGCCCCGGAGCCCGTGCAGTCGATCGATGAACTCTTCCGCAGCCACGTCTTCGATGCTTACTTTGATACGGACAAATCGGACATCCGCGCCGATGCTCGCGAAGCTCTTTCGAAGACTGCCGAGTTCCTGCGTTCCTACCCCCAGGTGAAAGTGATCCTGGAAGGCCATTGCGATGAGCGCGGCTCGACGGAATATAACATTGGTCTCGGCGAGCGCCGTGCGCTGGCGTCCAAGAATTTCCTGGTTTCGTTGGGTGTTGGCGCTGACCGGATTGAAACGGTGAGCTTCGGCAAGGAGCGGCCATTCTGCACCGAGCACGACGAAAGTTGCTGGCAACAGAATCGAAGAGGACACTTCGTGAAGTCGCAATAGTCATAGACACACTTGTCCGGCGGCCGGCGCGATTCGAGGCCTGGACGCCGGTAGAGCTGGGCGGATTGTAGCCCACGAGTTTTGGTCAGAACGTATCTGGAGAGGCGCTGCGGCCCTGGCCGGCCCTGGGGCGCAGCGCCCCTCAATCAAGCTAGGAGGTAGCGCGTGCGTACACGATGGGTATTCCTCATCCTGGCAACTTTGGTGGTGGGCGCTTTCGGCGGGGCCATGCTGGCTCCGCAGCCTGCTGACGCCGTCTCGAAAGAAATTATCCAGTTGCAGCAGCAGGTCGCGCAACTTTTGCAGGGTCAGCAGGACCTGCGCAGCACGGTGGACAAAGGCAATAGCGCGCTCGCGACGATCTTGCAGCAGACCCTGGATTCCGTGAATCAGATGAACAAGACCATGGGCGGTTTGCAGCAAACCATCCAGAGCGTCCAGGCGAACTCAGGCTCGCGGCTGGATACGGTTGCCAACCAGGTGCAGGGGGTCTCCGACAACTTGCAGGATATTCAAGCGCGCGTGGGAAAACTTTCGCAACAAATGACGGACATGCAGAGCGTGCTGCAGAGCCTGGATGCAAAGGTTTCGAGTTCGTCACCTTCCACCATGCCCGGAGGCAGCACCACAACCCCTCCACCAGGCGGCGCGCCCCCCAGCGCAAGCGGCGCCCCGCCCACCGGAAGCGGAGGCGGCGCTCCGGGAACGTCTCCCTCGGGGTCGAGCGCGCCGCCCATGTCGTCTGAATTACTCTATGCCAATGCCTTGCGCGATTTTACCGGCGGGAAATATGATCTGGCGCGGCAGGAATTCAGCGACTATTTGAAATATTTTCGCGCCAGCGATTTGGCTTCCAACGCCCAGTTTTATCTGGGAGAGATTGATTACGTGATGGGCAGCTATCCGGAAGCGATCAGTTCGTACGATAAAGTCCTGGTGAACTATCCGAAAAGCTACAAGCTGGCCGCGGCGCTCTTGAAAAAGGCCGAGGCCCAGTTGGCTATCGGCGAGAAAGCAAGCGGCACACGGAATTTCCGCGAAGTGGTGCGGAGATTCCCCGGAACCGATGAGGCCCGGCGGGCCCAGGCGAAGCTCAGGGAATTGGGCGTCTCCGCGGCCCCCCGCTCCGCCAGCACTCCTCATTAGCCGCCCGGCCTCAGGCCGTGATCAAATTTATTTATCCGCTGCGCCAGAGAAACCTTCGGGTATACTCCCCTTTCAGCACCAACTCATTCTGACAACGGACGAGGACGAACATGTCGGTCAATAAAGCGATTCTCGTGGGACGGCTGGGACGCGATCCGGAAACCAAGTACATCTCCTCCGGACAACCCGTGTGTACTTTTTCCCTGGCCACGGATGAGACTTACAAAGACCGCGCGGGTGTGCGCCAGAAGCGCACCGAGTGGCATCGCATCACCATGTGGGGCAAACTGGCCGAAATTGGCCAGCAGTATCTGAAGAAAGGCATGCTTGTCTTCGTCGAGGGACGGATACAAACGCGGCAGTGGGACGACAAGACCACCGGCAACAAGCGCACTGCAACGGACATCGTCGCGAACGAAATGAGAATGCTCTCCTCGCGCGGTGAAGGCGCCGCCGCCGGAGCGGGCGCGGCTGCAACGCCTTCCGCTGTTCCTACGGACGCGGAGCCCATCATGCCCGACGAGAACGCGGCTCCCGGCCCCGAAATTTCTGACGAAGATATTCCGTTCTGAAGATCCACGAATCGCAACACAAGAAAGTGTAGTTCCCTGCCTTTAAGAAAAGCAGAATCCCGAACAATAAGACATTTTGCGGTCGTGCGGGGCCCTTCGAGGCTCGCTATGAACAATCCCCTCCCCCACCACAGCGAAACGCTCGGGGGGGCGATCATGTATTTCACACAGAGACGGCTATAATGGTCGAGTGACAGGAAGGCAAACGAAACTAACTTTTTTGGAAAGTCTATATTGACCTGGAACCAGACCACAAGTAATAGTATTGACTTCAACTTTAGGTATAGCTAAAATGGCCTTGACTTATCTTTAGAAATAGCTAAACTAGGAGCGGTTATTAGGGATGGCCCCCAAAGCCTATAGATTCTCTCTGGTCGAAGGCCATCCTGTTGGATCTAGGGCAATAGGATTTCTGGAAGAGATTTTGGAAAATGAGACTGACATTCCTTCACTCAATGCGAAGTTGAAATTTGATTCTCTCAAACCCCCTAAAGATCGCGACGTAAGGAGAAGATTTGATCTTTGGCTGATATGCAGGAGAAACGACAACTGGTTTCACGGTTGGCCGAATGACCTATCGGTTAAGGAATGTTTCTCATTTAGGTGGCAAGAGAAAGGACGGCATCATAGATTCTATGGGTTTCTCTACCATCCGCAACCTAAAACAAATCCGGCTCGGCAGATTTGCGTGCTCACATATCACGATGTGAAGAATGATTGGAATACAGACCGCATACTCTTGATTAGATCGATGAATCTACGTAACAGTCAATTAGTTCGGGATTCGATCTCTTTTATTTTTCAGGACGAAAGTAGTCCACAGGGGAAGCGGCAAATACAATGAGCGCACACTGGACGGCGAGAGGAACGCAGGATTTTGTGTACAGAATTTCTTCTGATTTTATGCTTCAGATTGAAAGGAAAATGGAACATGTGCAACTCAACCAATCAGCCCTTGCTCGGGCGCTTGGCGTTACTGACGGGCGAGTATCTCAGGTTCTTCGGAATCCTGGGAATTTGACCCTTAGAAAGATGGTCGAATATGCAAGATCACTGGGAATGAAGGTTTCCGTCGTAGCCTATGAAGATGATGATCCAACA